>CAYQOH010000375.1:0-2600 GCA_964419075.1 uncultured Opitutaceae bacterium
TAGTCCCCCTCCTTCAGCTGGGTGAAGGCCGCCGAGCCGACGGCGCCCGTGGAGACCCAATGACCGCCCAACCCCTCCAGCAGGACCTCGAAAGTGACGGGGGCCAGGAACGGATTGGCCGGCGCGGCAAAGTGGATGACCAGCGAGTTGTCGGCGTACGCGAGGGGCCCCAGCGTGCTGCCGGGCGAGAAGACCTGGCGGTTTCTGGAGGAGAGCTGCACGAACGTGATCATGGCGCGCGGCCGGACAGCCGGCGGCGCGGGGATCCGCAGGTCGATGCGCGCCAAATGCCTCCTTGCGAACATCCAGACGACTCCGTTCACCTCCGGGGTGCAGCTGGTCGGCGCGAACCCGAGTTGGGTGATCTCGGTCGGCCGGTTGCCTCCGGAGGCGCTGCGGTCGATCATCTGCGCGGTCGTCCGGTTCGAGAACCACAGCCGCCCGAGTCCATCCATCTCAGGGCGGCCTCCGGCGATCGCCATCTGCGGGTGCCGGGCGAGCAGTTCACGGTCCTCCACGAAGACCTGCCGGGATTCGTCGAAGCGGGCCACGGTGTTCCCCCAATGAAAGCGGGCGACCCCATCGAGGACGTAGGGCTCGATCCAATCTTCGCCAAGACCCTCCGCGCGCCCGAGGATCCTGAATTTCGGGTTCCCGCCGTTCGGATCAAACCGGCCGATCCGGGACACGCCGAGCTCGACCCACCCGATCCCCGCGGCGTCGACCGCGACACCGTAGTTGTCTCCAAGGCCTTGGAGCACGATGCGCTGTGCCGTGTAGTCTCGGCCAAGCGGCCGGATGATGCCGTATTCGCCGCGGGCGACGTAGTACATCCAGCCGCCGGTGGACCTTGCAACGTTGAGACGCGCGTTGACGATCCCGGGGACAATCACTCTCCAACCTGTCGCGTCGTGGACCCAGACGCCCTCCTCGTTCCCGGCGAACAGGTGGCCGTCGATGTCCAGCAGCGTGAACAGGTAGCGCCCCGGGGGCGTATCGTCGACAAACCGTTCGAGCGGGCCGTAAGAGTTGTAGACTCCGCGCATTGCCCGCCCGTCCGCGAATACCCAGAGCTTGCCCTCATGCCTCAAAGGCTGAGCGAAGGAAATTCCACTGGGGATGAGCGGCTCGAAATGCGAGATCGGTGAGGGGAACTCCACCCGGGCGACCCCGTCGTCCAGAAGCGCCCAAAGGACGCCGACCTCCGAGTACCGCAGAAGCCGCACCCGGGCCAGGCGGCTGTCGAGCGAGCGTTCAAGCACCTGCACCGTGCGGCCCTCGCGGTCTAGGAAGACGATGCCGACCGTGTCGACTGCGACGGCAAGAAAGCCGTCCCCGATGGGACACAGGTCCATGATCCGGTGGCCGTTGCGCAGCAGGCCGGCCGGCCCGAATGGAAGGAGCGTCTTGCCGTCAAAGAGCTTCAGGCCGACGGCAGCGGTGCCGACCAGCAGCTGGTCGGCGCTGAACGGGATCGCGCACGTCACGGTTTCGCTCACGAGGACGTCGGCGGCCGTGACCCTTTCCGGCGCCATTCCGTCCCTCAGCCGGAAGAACGCCCCGGAGGTGTCCTCGCTTGCGAACACATCCTTACCGAGTGTAAAGACCCGGTCCACGCCGCCCACCCGGCCCTCAACGGCCGCTGCCTGACCGGGCTTCCAGGAGACGATGGTGCCCGAGCCGCCAAACCAATACCACTGGTCCTTGAGCTGCGACACGAACCGAAGGTCGGGGCTTTCGGAGGCGCCTCCTTTCGGCACGCTTGCCACCTCCGTGAAATGCCATCGCCCGGCGCTGCTCAGATCTATGCGGGCGATGGCGCCGGTCAATCCGGCGTAGATCTGCCCGCCGGCGTCGACGGCGACGGTCGAGAAGATGCGCTGCTGCTCATCCTCCCCGAGATAGGTGTCCCACCTCACGCCGTCGCCGAAGGCGACTTCGTGCTCCGAGATCACAAGGACCCGGCCGTCGGGAAGGAGGTGAAGGTCGGTCGGCGCGCTGCTAAGGCCGAGCGCCTCAGGCCCCATGACGACGAACGAAGGGGCGCCCGTTTCCACGACACCGGGGGGGGCCGAGGGCATAGGGCCTGCCGCCAAGCTGAGCGCCATGGCCGCGGCCAACGCCAGCGCGCAGATCATGCGTGTGCCGGCGGATCGGAGCCCAAGCGGGCACCCGTAATAGGGGCTCGGTGGCGGGGTCATTATCAGAAGGGCTCCAGCCTAGCCGAAGAGCGGACCCCTTGGCGCATCATCCCTTGCGCATTACTCCGCATCCCTTGAGGTGCCCCATTCCGGGAATCTGCCCAAGAGAGTCTAAAGATCATATATATCAAAGTCTTGAGCAAGTTTTAAGGGGATGAATGAGGGAGCGTGGTGCGGGGTGAAACGGCCGCGCGAGGGGCGGTTCGCCGCCCATCCCTTCATCGGAGAGACGGAGCTACGGTTGAGGGCTACATTTTGCCTTGTCGGCGTCCGGGCGGGCCCTCCTTTGCGAGAGAATCTTCGGGAAAGGCCTAAAGCGCGACCCTTTCTGTGCCGTTCATGGTCTCAACACGCCCGTACTGCTCGGTACGCCCGTAGTTATCCTACGTTGTTTGTGGG
>CAYQOH010000376.1:0-2584 GCA_964419075.1 uncultured Opitutaceae bacterium
GCTCGGCGAGGAACGCCGCCCACATCTGCATGATCAGGTCGGGGAAGCCCGGCTCAAAGATGGATCCGGTCACGGTCTTGAACGGCGTGTCAAAGCCCAGGTCGGTGCGCTCCCAGAGCTGCTCCTTGTCCCTGCGGTATGTCCAGAGGGTCTTCGGCTCCTTGGTCGAGTAGCGCACGCCGCGGTCGGTCCCGACCGCCTCGAATTGCCAGGTATTGGTCTCGCCCGGGGCCATGCGCTTCATCTCAAGGGCCATCGGAACGGGCTCCCCCGAAAGGTCAACGGTGGCGTGGACGACCGCGTTGTCCCAGGTGTCGCAGGGTGCCGTCCCGCCCCTTCCGTCCGGGCGCTCGTGGTAGACCTTCTGCAGCTGCGCGTAGAGTCGCGCGGGCCTCCAGCCCAGGCGCAGCGGCAGGTGGGCCACGTGGAGGCCGAGGTCATTCATGACGCCGGCCTCGCCGCAGCGGGCGCTCTGGCGCTTCCAGTTGATGGGCTTTGCGGGGTCGAGGTCGCTCGAGTGAAGGAAGGCCGACCGGATGGCGATGATCCGCCCGAGGGCGCCCGACGCCGCGAGGCGGAAGGCGCGCTGCGCCCCGGGCAGGAAGGGGAACTCCGAGGACACGCGCACGAACCGCCCGAGGCGGGCGGCCTCGTCGCGTATCCGCCGGGCGGCGGGCAGGTCGACGCCGAAGGGTTTCTCGGCCAGGAGGTCCTTGCCCGCGCGCAGCACGTCCAGGTACAGGGCCTCGTGCTGGTCGTGGGGCACCGCGACGTAGGCGACGTCGATGTCGGGGCGCGCGAGCAGCGCACGGTGGTCGGTCTCGAAGTGCCGCACGGTCGGCACCTGGCGGAACCAGTCGAGCGCCTCCGGCCTCACGTCGCAGACCGCGGTGAGCTCCGGGCGGGCCGGGCAGTCGAGGAGCGCGAACCACCGGCCGAAGGCGCTGGCGACCTCGCGTCCCATCAGGCCCGCGCCGATGACGGCGACGCGGACGGCGGCGGGCGGCGCTGGGGGCTGCGCGCTCACGCGAGGAAGGAGAGGGCCTCTGACGGGCTTGCGCCGTCGTGGACGACCGCCATGAGGGCGCGCGTCATCGCCGCGGGCTTCGGGTGCTGGATGATGTTCCTCCCGTACACGATGCCGCGTGCGCCCTGCTGGACCAGTGCGGCGGTCCGCGCGAGGATCTCGGCCTCCGGGGCGCGGCCGCCGCCGCGCACGAGGACGGGGATGCCGCCCGCCGTCTCCACCACCCGGTGGTAGGCCGAGACGTCGTCGGTCGGGTCCGCCTTGATGATGTCGGCGCCGAGCTCCACGGCCTGGCGGACAAGCGGGATGATCTTCGCCGGGTCCCCGTCCACCATGTAGCCGCCGGCCTTCGCGTTCGGCTGGAACACGAGCGGCTCGACCATGAGGGGCATGGAGAAGCGGTCGCAGGCGGGCTTCAGAAGCATGATGTTGCGGATGCACGCCTCGGCCAGCTCCGGCTGCTCGGGGATGCAGAAGAGGTTCACGACGACGCAGGCGGCGTCGAGGCGCAGGGCCTGCTCGACGGGCTCCTCGATCATGCGGGAGAAGAGGGTGCGCGGCAGGCGGGTGCCGTAGACGTTCGCGACGTCCGTGCGGAGCACGAGGGCGGGCTTTCCGCGCACGGGGAGGCCCTGGAGGTGGGGCGCCTGGCCGACCGTGAGCTGGATGGCGTCGGGCGCCGCGGCGACCAGTGTCGCGACGGCCCCCGGCAGGTCCTCGATGCCCGCGAGGAAGGAGCCCTCGTTGAAGAAGCCGTGGTCGATGGCGACGTCGAAGCAGCGGCCGGTGCGCGGATTGAAGAGGCGGTGTAGTCGGGCGGATTTCATCGGTTGGGGACGAGGTGGAGGCGCACGTGGACCGCCGCGAGCGCGGTCCGTTCGTCGCGGGAAAGGACCCGGTCGGTCACGAGGTCGGTGAAGACCCCCCATGGCGCGAAGCGCACCGCGGACGGGCGGCCCCACTTCTCGGCGTGAGCGACCAGGATCCGGCGGCGGGACCGCCGGAGCGCCTCGGCCTTCACGGCCGCCTCGGCCACCTCCGTCGTCGACGCGCCCGCCGAGGGGTCGAGCCCCGAGGCCCCGACGACGACGGCGTCGAAGCGCAGGTTCTCAAGCCAGCTCTGGGCCAGCGCCCCGGTCAGGGCGAGGCTCACCGGGCGCGCCTCCCCGCCGATCGAGCTGAGGGTGGCCCGGGCCCCCCCCGCGAGGCCGAGGAGCGGCACGGAGTTCGTGAAGATGCGCAGGCCGGGGCGCTCGAGGAGCGCGCGCCCGACCTCGAGGCAGGTCGTGCCCGCGTCGACGAAGATGGTGCCCACCTCGGGAAGGAGCGCCGCGGCCGCCCGCCCGAGGCGCGCCTTTGTGTTGACCGCCCTCTCGCTCTTGCGCGGGTAGGGCGGCTCCACCAGGGAGAAGTCGTGCGGCAGCAGCGCGCCGCGCGCGCGCGTCGCCAGGCCGGCGCCTGCAATCGCGCCGAAGTCGCGCCGGGCCGTGGCGGGCGACACCCCGAGGCGCGACCGCACCTCGGCGGACGTCAGGCGCCCCCGTTCGGCGAGCAGGC
>CAYQOH010000377.1:0-2559 GCA_964419075.1 uncultured Opitutaceae bacterium
ATCGTCGAGAAGATCGACGTCCTCCTGGCCCAGGTCGCGATCCAGGTCGTGATCGCGGAGGTGTCGCTCTCCGACACCGACCAGGACGGCCTGACCGCTCTTGGCATCACCGTCGGGAAGGCCCCGAACGGGGGCACGTCGATCACAGGGGTCACGGGAGCCCTGGCGGGATGGACCTTCGGCCCCGTCGTCGCGGCGGCCTTGACGGGGGTTACCGGCGCCACCGGGAGCACCGGCTCCACCAGCACGCAGCCCATCGCGGGCGGCATCAACCCCCTTAATTTCCTGGCGACCATGGTGCCGCTCGGCGACCTGCACAAGGTGAAGATCCTGCAGCAGGACACGATCACGACCACGCACAACAAGCAGGCCACGTTCTCGGTGACCGAGCAGAAGCCGGTCTTGACCGGCACGACCGGCGTCCCGCTCGCCTCCGTCGGGACCAACAGCTCGTTCGCGACCTCGTCCACCGTGAGCTACAAGGACATCGGCATCACGCTCAAGGTCACCCCGCTGATCGGCGACGACGGCGGCATCCAGCTCAACATCGACCAGACCGTGGACAACGACCAGGGGAGCGTGCTGATCGACGGCAACGAGCAGCCGATCATCGGCCACCGGGAGGCCACGGCGTTCATCAACGTGCAGGACGGGCAGATGGCGATCCTCGGGGGCCTGCAGAGCTCGGGCCTGACGACCGACAAGAGCAAGCTCGGCCTCTTCTACGAGATCCCGATCCTCTCCAACCTGCTCGGCGGGCGCACGAAGGACCTTGAGCGCACGGAGTTGGTCCTCTTCATCCGCCCCCATGTCATTCGGCCGAACGAGGCGACGGCGGACACGCACGCGACGATCAGGGGCATGTCGAACCGGGACCAGA
Source organism: uncultured Opitutaceae bacterium (assembly GCA_964419075.1). Lineage (GTDB taxonomy): Bacteria > Verrucomicrobiota > Verrucomicrobiia > Opitutales > Opitutaceae > Palsa-1447. The sequence goes on from CAYQOH010000377.1 coordinate 881, forward strand.
TCAACCAGTTCCTGAACAACCCGGACAAGATGCCGGACGCCAAGGAGACGATCATCGACAAGCTGGACACCCGGTGAGCCTTTCGGGGCTCCCGCGAGAAGCCATGCCCGCCATCCAACAGGACACCCTTCCCGAGGCCGTCGCCGCGCGCCTGACGGACGAGCAGCGCCAGGCGGTGCTCGAGGCGCCGCGCGGCCTGCGGCTCGCGGCGCTTGGAACCGCGCTGTCGATCGACGAGAACACCGCGCTCGCCATGGTGGCCCAGGCGGCCGGCCTCGACATCGCGACGAACCTCGAGACCGACCCCGGGGCGCGCGGGCTCCTGCCCGCCCGGCTCGTCCACGACTTCCAGCTGATCCCGATCCGCATGGGCCCGCCCGCCTCCGGCGAGGGCGACCCCGAGCCCACGGCGGCGACCCCGCTGCACCTCGCCTCCGCCTGGCTTCCCGACCCCTCGATGGCCGACTGGCTTCGGACGTTCACGCCGCGGCCGCTCGTCTGGCACATGGCGGTTCCCGAGCGCGTGCACCAGCTCATCATCGAGAACTTCGGCGTCGGCTCCGGCGCGCTCGAGGACAGCGACGAGGGCTACGTCGCCCCCGAGGCCCAGCGGGACGCCGAGGCGGACGTGGATGAGGACGCCGCGGTCGTGCGCTTCGTGACCGACGTGATCACGCAGGCGGTCGACGACCAGGCGACGGACATCCACTTCGAGCCCCAGGAGGGCCAGCTGAGGATCCGCTACCGGGTGGACGGGCTCCTCGTCCCCGTCTCGGTCCCCGAGAACCTCCTGCGCTTCCAGGACGCCATCATCTCGCGCGTGAAGATCATGGCGCGGCTCAACATCTCCGAGCGCAGGCTCCCGCAGGACGGGCGCATCAACTTCAAGGCCGGCGGCAACACGCTCGACATCCGCGTCTCGACGATCCCCACGATCTACGCCGAGTCGATCTCGCTGCGGCTCCTGAACAAGAAGAAGGAGGCCTACACGATGGACCGCCTCGGCATGAGCGCCGAGGAACAGTCCCAGATCAAGGAGGTCCTCGACTACCCGCACGGCATCATCCTCGTCACGGGCCCGACGGGCTCGGGCAAGAGCACGTCGCTCAACGCCTTCCTGCGCCACATCAACTCGACCGACCTAAGGATCATCACGATCGAGGACCCGATCGAGTACGAGGTCCCCGGGGTGAACCAGATGCAGGTGCGCTCCGAGATCGGCCTCACCTTCGCCTCGGCGCTCCGGCACGTCCTGCGCCAGGACCCCGACGTCATCATGGTGGGCGAGATCCGCGACCGGGAGACGGCCGACATCGCGATCCGCGCGTCGCTCACCGGCCACCTGGTCTTCTCGACCCTCCACACGAACGACGCGCCAGGCGCCATCACGCGCCTGGTCGACATGGGGATAGAGCCCTTCCTCGTCGCCTCGGCGATCGAGCTCGTCATCGCCCAGCGCCTCGTCCGCAGGCTCTGCCCGGAGTGCGCGCGGATGGAACCCGTGACGAAGATCAAGGTCCTCGAGTCGCTCTCGATCCTCGGCTGCGACCCGAAGGAGGCGGAGACGGTCACCGCGCTCCGGGCGCCCGTCGGGTGCGACCGCTGCCGCGGGACGGGCTACCGGGGCCGCATCGGCCTCTTCGAGATCTTCCGCCTGAACGAGGAGATGCACGCCGAGA
>CAYQOH010000378.1:0-2539 GCA_964419075.1 uncultured Opitutaceae bacterium
GCCTCGCTGTCGCGCTCGTTCATCTGGCACCCGTAGGTCTTGATGTGGACCCGGTTCATTGGCGGGGGGCTACCTAAAGGGCTGCCAAATAGCGGGTCAAACGAGGAATTGGCGGGGCTCGGGACCGGGAAGACGCGCCCCAGGGGGCCTCCAATTCTGTTCGCCACGGGCGCGGCGGTCGCTTTGCTCGCTTTCATGGGATTCTTCGACCGTTTGGCAGGCAAGCCTGCCTCTCCCGCCCTCGGCAGCGAGAATGCGGCTGCATCCGCCACGTTCGACCCGTCGGTCTCGGGGGTGGCCCCGCGCCTCATCACCGCCAGGGAGAAGCTGGAGCAGAACGACCTGCCCGGCGCCATGACGATCTACGAGGAGGTGCTCGCGGGCGCCGGCGACCGCGCCGACGTCCTGGTCACGATCTCGGGCGACCTCGGCACCACCGGGCACATCCCCCAGATCATCGAGCTCGTCGCCCCCCGCTACGACGCGATGCGCCACGGACCCGCCACCGGCATCAACCTCCTGCAGGCCTATCTGGCGGTCCGGAATGCGGACGCGGCGCAGCATCTCCTCGACATCCTCTTCGCCCTGAAGCGCCCGGAGCTCGAGGAGCGCCTGCACGGGTTCTCCAACGCCGTCGCCGAGCTGATCAACCACGGCGTCGTCCCGGGCTTTCCCCAGTTCGACTCCAAGGCGCTCAACCCCGACAACGTCGTCGGCGTCTCGCTCGTCACGATCAGCAGGCCCATCTGGTCGTACGGTCTCGAATCCGTCGACGAGATACTGCCGAAGAAGGAGGGCAAGCTGCGCCGGGTCGCCTTCACCCAGCTCGCGCTTCCCAACGCCTATCCCGATCCGGAGGCGGCCATGAAGCTTCCCGAGGACGAGCTGGGCAGGCTCTCGCGCGCCATTCCGCTCTGGTTTGCGGAGACGTTCCATTTCTCGCCGCTCTACTCCGCCATCGCTGCGCTCGGGTGCATGCACGAAGGGGGCGGGCCCAAGCGCCCGGCGATATTCGCCACGGAGTGGACCGTCGACAACCTCAAGAAGCTCGTCGAGACGGCCAACGGCCTTGACTACATCTTCACGGGCACGCTCCGCCGCGACGGGGGCGAGTTCGTGCTGATCATGCGCGTCTGGGAGGTGAAGAAGCTGCGCGAGCGCAAGCAGCTCACGGTCCGCTGGACGACCGAAACGGCCGATGCCGAGCTCACGAAGCTCCACGAGTACATCCGCGCCTTCATGGAGTGGACCCCGTACCCGGAGGGCTCGGGGATCCCCTACAGCGCCCCGTCCGCCCCGATGGTCTGGCTCGACGCGCTCGGGGCCCTGCTGAATCTCTTTCTCGTCGAGAAGAGTCTCATGCCCAGGGAGCAGCTGCCGGCGCTCTCGCCAATCTTCGATGCGTTCGCCCCCCACGCGTTCAGCCCTCCCGCCGCCTCCCTGGCCTGGGTTTCCCTCCGCCTGAGGGCCGCGTCGCTCGGGCTTGCCCCGACGCTCTCCGAGGTACTCCTGAGCCGCCACCCTGCCGTCGCCCGCGCACGCACGCTGATCGGAGCCTGAACCCGGCGACGGGACCGCACGGCATGCATCAGCCCACCTCCGACCTGCGCATACGCGCAACGAGGCCGCTGCCGGCGCCGGCAACCCTCGACGAGGAGATCCCGCTCGACGACCCCGGCTCCACCCGGATAGCCCGGGCGCGCCAGGAGATCTCCTCAATCATGGCGGGAAGGGACGACCGCCTGCTCGTGGTCGTGGGGCCGTGCTCGATCCACGATCCTGCCGCGGCCCTTGAGTACGCCGCGCTTCTTCGCGCCGCGGCGAACCGCCACGCGGGCGAGGTCCTCATCGCGATGCGCGTCTACTTCGAGAAGCCAAGGACCGTGGTCGGCTGGAAGGGCCTGATCAACGACCCGGACCTCGACGGGACGTTTCAGATCGGCAAGGGGCTGCGGATGGCGCGCAGGCTGATGGTGGATATCACGGCCTTCGGCCTGCCGATCGCGACCGAGTTCCTCGACACGGTCCTCGGCCAGTACTACGCCGACCTTGTCAGCTGGGGCGCGATCGGGGCCCGCACCGTGGAAAGCCAAGTCCACCGGGAGCTTGCCTCGGGCCTCTCGATGCCGGTCGGGTTTAAGAACAGGACCGACGGCGACGTGCAGGTCGCGGTGGACGCGATCCGGTCGGCCCGCCATCCCCACTGGTTTCCGTCGCTCGCGCGCGACGGCTCGCCCGCGTGCATGCAGACGACGGGCAACGAGGACACGCACCTCGTCCTCCGTGGGGGCTCGCGCGGCCCGAACTATCTCGCGGCGAACGTCGGCGCCGCGGTCAAGCTGCTCGCGAAGAGCGGCCTGCCGCCCCACCTCATGGTCGATTGCAGCCACGCCAACAGCGGAAAGGACGCCGAGCGCCAGGCCGACGTGGCCGGCGAGCTCGCGTCCAGGATCGCCGGGGGCGATGGCTCCGTCGCCGCCGTCATGATCGAGAGCAACCTGGTCGGCGGATCGCAGGACTACCGCGCCGTCCCGCGGGT
>CAYQOH010000379.1:0-2536 GCA_964419075.1 uncultured Opitutaceae bacterium
CCTCTTCGCGGTCAGGGACCGCATAGATCCGCGCGATGAAGTCCAGGTTCTCGCGGATGCTCATGTCCTCGTAGTAGCTGAAGCGCTGGGTCATGTAGCCCACCTCGCGCTTGATGAGGGGCTGCTCGGTCAGGATGTCGTGGCCGAGGCAGGTGCCGGACCCGCCGTCGGGCGTCAGGAGGCCGCACAGCATCCGGATGAACGTGGTCTTCCCGCTCCCGTTCGGCCCGAGGAACCCGAAGATCTCGCCGCGCTCGACCTGGAGGTCGATCCCGTTGACGACCGTCTTCGCGCCGAAGCGCTTCGTGACGCCGGCGACGTCGATCACGAAGTCCGTCTTCACGCTTATCTGGCCTCGGGCCTGACGGCGACCGGCTGGCCCGGGTGCAGGTCGGCGGCGACGCCGGGCGGGAAGAGGGCCTCGACCATGTAGACGAGCTTCGCCCGGTTGTCCTGGTTGTACAGCACCGGCGGCGTATATTCAGATTTAGGAGACAGGTAGCTCACGGTCGCCTCGAGCGGGGAGGGCAGGCCCTGGATCCCCACCTTTACGCGGTCGCCCGCCTTGAGCTGCGCAAGGGCGCCCTCGGGCACGAAGAACCGCACCTTGATGTTGGCCGGAGGCAGGAGGGAGATCACCGGGTTTCCGGCCGCGACGAATTCGCCCTCCCGGTAGAGGGTGTCGAAGACGAGCGCCGCGGCCGGCGCGGCCTGGGCCTTCTGGTCGACGCTCCACCGGGCGTGCGCCTCGGCGTCGGCGGCCGCCTGCACGCTGGCGGCGGCGGCGGCGAGGGCGTCGGAGCGCCCGCCGAGGCGCGCGATCCCGAGCTTTGCCTCGTCCTCCTCGACGGCGCGGCTGTTGGATTCGTGGGTCAGGCGGGCGTGGTCGAAGTCGCTCGCCGAGATCGCGCCCGTGCCGAAGAGCGTCTGCTGGCGGGCGAGCTCGAGCCTGGAGAGCTCCGCCGCGGCGCGCGCCTGGCCGAGGCGCGCCTCGAGCGCGGCGATCTCCTCCGGCCTCGATCCCTTCCTCAGATCCTCAAGCTGGGCCCGCGCCGCCTCGAGCTGCTGCGCGGCCTGCCGCTGCGCGGCGACCTCGGCAGCGCGCTCGAGCTCGAAGAGCGGCGCCCCGGCCTCGACGCGCGCTCCCTTGGTGACGAGGAGCTTCTCCAGGCGCCCGGCCAAGGGCGAGGAAACGTAGACGAAGTCGCCCTCGAGGTAGCCCTGCCAGGCCTTGCTGCCTCCGTTGGAGCACCCGCCGACCGCGGCCGCCGCAATCAGCGCCACGGCCAGGAGGCGGGCTGCGTTGGGTCGCTCGTGTTGCATGGCTTCTTTATATGGATCGGTTCTCGTGAATTCCGGGGAAATTCGCGGCTCCGTAAGAGACTTGAAGCTAGGCGGTTGGGAACGGTCCAGCTCGGCCGCGCTCCCCCGGGGCGGGCGACCACTTGTCCCACGAGTGTAATCATCACTTTGAAACGCCGTCCAGCCGAGACCACGTGAAACGCAGGTTGAGCTCGTGTTGCCGCGCCTGCGACGGCGTCCCCGCGCATGAGCGTTTCTTGCGCGGGTAGGGCAGGGCAAGAGACGAGGTGTTCACGGGACACGATGGCGGTTCGGATGCGCCGGCTTCGCGGTGGGGAAACCGGTCCGTTCCATGTGCACACAAGATATTGACAGTAAAACGCTTGGGAACTACGTACCCCGGCCTTTTTAGTTGTGACTTCCGGACATACCGCGGATCCTTTACGTGCAGTGAAACACGGCCCCAAAGGCACCCTCAGGACACTTGCGACAGGAATGCTGGCATTCCTGCCGGGCCTGGTGTGGGCACAGACGACCACGCTGACCGGGGGCTTCAACGGAACGACGCTGGATCCGGGCTGGACGATTGGCGGCTCGGGATACACCCCCCAGCTCACGGCCAACGGGCTCGGCGACCCTGCGGGTTCGGGCTGGCTGCAGCTGACCAGCAGCGCGGGCAACGAGGCCACCTACGCCTACGACACGAACTCCTTCGCGAGCACCCACGCGACCATCACGGCGACCTTCAACTACGCGGCTTACAATGGAAGCGGCGCCGACGGCATCACCTTCTTCCTGGCCGACGCGAGCCAGACGTTCGGCGTCGGCGCCTACGGCGGCAGCCTGGGCTACGCGCAGAAGACCAACGCCGGCACCGGCGGCGTCAGCGGAGGCGCGGACATCAACGGAATGAACGGGGGCTACCTCGGCATCGGCATCGACGAGTGGGGCAACTACTCGAACGGCACGGAGGGCCGGATCGGCGGAATCAACACCCCGAACCTGACACCGAACGCGATCGCCGTGCGCGGCCCCGGCTCGGGCCTGACCGGCTACAACTACCTGGGGGGATCGGGCACGCTGGGCACGCCGCTTTCCTATCCCGGGCAGACGACGCGCCCCTCGGGCGCCCAGATGGAGACGATCAAGATGGTCCTCACGTCGACCAACCAGCTCACCGTCTCCATCGAGTTCGGGAACAGCGGGGTCTTCATCACCGAGTTCACCGCCGACC
>CAYQOH010000380.1:0-2531 GCA_964419075.1 uncultured Opitutaceae bacterium
CAGATCCCCTTCATCAACTCGGGGGTCGTCAATGTCCAGGCCGGCACGCTCAATTTCCAGGATGGCGGCTCCAGCACCGCACCCGGGTCGATGATGACGGGCTCAGGAGCCTTGACCGAGTTCAGCGCAGGCACCTTCTCGGTCGGCAACGGCTCCAGCATGGGCGGTCCCGGCCTCTATGAGCTGACCGGCGGCACCCTGTCGGTGTCCGGCACGGCCACGGTCGCCTCGATGCTCCAGTCGGGCGGCGAACTCGGGGGCACCATGACCTTCACCTCGACGAACTTCGAATGGTCGGCGGGGGACTGGGACCTGGTCGGCACCGCGGTCTTTGATGCCGCCTCGACGCTCACCATTGACACCACCAACTACCACGACGTCTACACGAGCACGGTCATCAACGACGGGGCCGTGAACTGGAGGGACGGCCAGATCCGCATCGGCAACGGCGGGTCCTTCACCAACCTGGGCACCTTCAACGACTCGGCCTCCAATTACGTCACGAACCCCTGGGGCGGTGCGGCAACCTTCACGAACGGCGTAGGCGGGACCTACAACAAGGCCGCGGCGGGAACGACGACCATCCAGATCCCCTTCGTCAACTCGGGGGTCGTCAGCGTCCAGTCGGGCTCGGTCAACTTCGCAGGCGGCTTCACCAACACGGAAGGGACGCTCTCGCTCAGCGGGGGAGCGGCTTCCTTCCCGACCACCGCGGACTTCACCTCCGGCAGCGTGCTTGGGAACGGAACCGTCACGGCGACAAACCTCACGGTCGGAGGAGTGATCGCCCCGGGCGCAAACTCCGGTTCGGGATTACTCTCGGTGAACGGCACCCTCACCCTGCTCGGCTCCAGCGCGGCCGATTTCAACATCGGCGGGACGGTCCCGGTCGCCCAGTTCGACCAAGTTGCCGTGACCGGCGCCGCTGTCCTCGGCGGCGATCTCAATTTCACGTTCACGAACGGCTTCCAGAATTCGGTCACGCCCTCCGAGACGTTTTTGATCCTCAGTTCAAGTTCGCTTTCGGGCTCGTTTCTGAACGCCGCAAACGGTTCGCAGCTCACGGCCACGGACGGTCTCGGTTCGTTCACGGTGAATTACGGTCCGTCGAGCGCCTTTGGCATCGACGATGTGGTGCTTTCGAACTTCACGCCTGTCCCGGAGCCGGCGACCCTGGTGCTTCTTGCGGGAGGCGCGGTGGTCGTCGGCGTGATGTCGAGGACGTTGCGGCGCGCCCAGGGTCCCGGCAAGGGCCGGATCACGCCCACCTCGCCTGAGGCGCGCACCTAAAAGCTCGCGCTGCGGCGGCACGCGGGAACGAACCTCACGGGTTCCGTCCGCGCCCGGTCAGAACGCCATCCGGTAGGCAAACGCCAGGATGCACAGCGTCACGGCCGCGCAGATCAGCGTGGCGACCTTTGCGCCGTGGGCGTTGTCGAGGTAGTTCCCCTCTGCGGTTGATTCCGCGGCGGCACGCGCCTCCGAGGCCAGGCTGAAGGTCTTCCAGGCAAAATAGCCCTTGATGAGGACGACCCCGAGGAGCAGCACGAACTGGACCTTGCCGGCGCCAGGGGCCCGGCCTTGGAGCGAACCCAGGATCTTCGCGTCAAGGATCAGGATCGTGAGGATGCTCAGCATCGCGAAGATCGAGGCGCGGCCGGCCAGCGTCTGTACCGCCCGCTCCGGCGCGCTCAGCCGCGTCGGGTCGTCGACGGTGACCATGACCATGCCCTCGCCGGCGATGTCCTGCCCCTCGTCGTCCGGCAGCGGGAACGGAGCCCTCCACGCGGCCAGCACCGAAGGAACGGACGCAAACATCACGACAAGGAAGAACGTCGAGAAGCCCAGCCATTCGGCAAGGGGGCCCGAGACCATCGCCGTGGGCACGAGGACGAGGTTCATGAGCGCCGTCGCGAACGCGTAGTGGGTCATGGTGCACCGCCCGGGCGCGATCTGCTGCATCATGTAGATCATGTTGCCGACCATGCCGAAGCCGTAGCCGAACTTCTCGATGCTCACCATCGTGACGATCGTGCCGTAGCTGAGCCCGTGCCCGGCCGCCGCGAAATGGCTCAGGTAGATGTAGGTGAAGTGCGGGATGTTCAGGAAGAGCCCGAGGATCCAGAGCGAGCGGCTTAGCCCGATGCGCCCGGCGAACCAGCCACCGAGCAGGCCGCCGACGATTCCGGTCACCGTGCCGTAGACCGCCTCGATGTTGCTCACCTCGCCCGCGCTCAAGCCGAGGCCCCCCCTGGCCTGGGCGCTCTGCAGGAAGAGCTGGCCCTCCTGCAGGATGAGGCCCTCGCCCAGCCTGTAGAGGAACACGAACGCGATCATGCCCCAGAACGCGCGCTTGTGAAAGAACGTCGTGGCGGTGCCGACAAAATCCCCGACGACCTGGCGGACGCTCTGCGGCCTATCGGTGATGCTGCCCGGCGGCAGCAGGAAGACGTGGTAGACCGCAAGCACACCCATCCCGACCGCGCACGTGACCATCACCGCCTGCCACATGTGCTGCGCGGACCAGCCCT
>CAYQOH010000381.1:0-2525 GCA_964419075.1 uncultured Opitutaceae bacterium
AAGGGCGCCACCTTCTCGTGGGCCTGCGCCAGCGCGACGGCCTGGTCCTGCGCGAGGCCGACCGGAACCAGCTGGTCGCCCCGGGTCTTCCCGCTGACCTGGAAGACGAGCCGCACCTCGGCTGCGGAGATCCTCGCGGGGTCGAAGGCGGGCCACGGCGCCTGCGCGGCGGTGCCCGGCGCGCCGAGGCGCGACCAGACCTCCTCCGCGAAGTGCGGGGCGAAGGGCGCCAGGATCTGGAGGAAGGCCAGCGTGGTCGCGCGGCTGACGGCGGCCTCCTTGTGCAGCGCGTTCTCGAGGATCATCATCTGCGAGATCGCCGTGTTGAAGCGCATGCCGTCGATGTCGTCGCCGACCTTGCGGATCGTCTCGTTGAGGAGCTTCAGGAGCTCGGGGGAGTCCGCCGCGCCGTCGGCGATCCTCGGGCTCGCCCGACCATCCTCGCCGACGCAGTCCCGCCAGGCCTTCTGGAGGAAGCGGTGCACGCCCTCGATGCCCCTCGGGTTCCAGGGCTTCATGGCCTCGAGCGGCCCGAGGAACATGAGGTAGAGGCGCAGGCTGTCGGCGCCATAGCCCTCGATGATCGTGTCGGGGCTGACGACGTTGCCGCGGCTCTTCGACATCTTCTCCCCGTCCTCCCCGAGGATGATGCCCTGGTGGAAGAGCTTCCTGAACGGCTCGTCGGTGGGCACCGCGCCCATGTCATGGAGCACCTTGTGCCAGAAGCGCGCATAGAGCAGGTGAAGGACGGCGTGCTCGGCGCCCCCCACGTAGAGGTCGGGCCCTCCCCAGCGCTCGAGCGCCGCGGGGGACGCCAGGGCGGTGTCGTTGCGGGGGTCGGTGTACCGCAGGTAGTACCAGCAGGACCCCGCCCACTGCGGCATGGTGTTGGTCTCCCGCCGGGCCCGCGCCCAGGTGCCGCCCTCGGGCCTCGGGCCCGAGGCGGGCACGCCCCGGCCGCTCGCCCAGTCGTACCAGATGTCGACCCAGCCGGTGACGTTGGCGAGCGCGCTTTCGCCGGTTCCGCTCGGCAGGTACGACTCAACGGGCGGCAGCTCCAGGGGGAGGGCGGACGCGGGAAGCGGCAGCGCCACCCGGACGACGCCGCCCTCCTCGTAGGAGACCGGCTCCCGGGGAAGCAGGCCCTTCACTGCGGCGGCCGCCCGCCGGTAGTCCTCCTCGCTCACCCAGACGATGGGGATCGGCTCGCCCCAGTACCTCTGGCGGGAGAAGAGCCAGTCGCGCAGCTTGTAGTTGACGGAGTGGCGGGCTGCGCCCCTGGCCGCGAGGTCGTCCGTCATCCGGCGCTTGGCCTCGCGCCACGACAGGCCCGTGTAGGCCCCGGAGCGCACCAGGTTGCCGTCTCCCGCATAGGGGAGGGGCGCCGGGCCCTCGGCGGGCTCGATCACGGCGACGATCGGCAACCCGTAGCGGGTCGCGAACTCGTGGTCGCGCTCGTCGTGCGCCGGGACGGCCATGATGGCTCCGGTCCCGTAGCCCGTGAGCACGTAGTCGGCCACCCAGACCGGGATGCGCTCGCCGTTGACGGGGTTCACGGCGTGGGCGCCCGTGAAGACGCCGGTCTTGTCCTTGGCCAGGTCGGTGCGCTCGAGGTCGCTCTTGGAGGCGGCCCTCCTGCGGTACTCGTCGACCTCCCGCCGCCGCTCGGGCGCCGTGAGGGCGCCGACCAGGGCGTGCTCGGGGGCGAGCACCATGTAGGTGCAGCCAAAGAGCGTGTCGGGGCGGGTGGTGAAGACCTTGAGCCCGCCGAGCGCCGGGTTCTCAAGCCCGAAGACGATCTCCGCGCCCTCGCTGCGGCCGATCCACGCCGCCTGCATCCGCTTGGTCGAATCCGGCCAGTCCACGCCGTCGAGCCCCGCGAGCAGGCGGTCGGCGTAGGCCGTTATCCTCAGCACCCACTGGCGCAGGTTCCTGCGCTCGACGGGGAATCCGCCCACCTCGCTCCTGCCGTCCACGATCTCCTCGTTGGCCAGGACCGTGCGCATCTCCGGGCACCACCACACCGGGCGCTCGTCCACGTAGGCGAGCCCCATCCTGAAGAGCTGCAGGAAGATCCACTGCGTCCACTTGAAATAGAGGGGGTCGGTCGTGTCGATCTCCCGGTCCCAGTCATAGGAGAACCCGAGGGCCTTGATCTGCCGCCTGAAGGTGGCGATGTTGTTCTGGGTGTTGGCGGCGGGGTGGGTGCCGGTCTTCACGGCGTGCTGCTCGGCCGGCAGGCCGAACGCGTCCCAGCCCATCGGGTGGAGCACGTCGAAGCCCCGCGCCCTCTTGTAGCGGGCGATGATGTCGGTCGCCGTGTAGCCCTCGGGGTGCCCGATGTGCAGCCCCGCCCCGGAGGGGTAGGGGAACATGTCGAGCACGTAGTACTTGGGCCGGGAGGGGTCCAGACCCGCCCTGAACGGGCGCTCCTTTTCCCAGAAAGATTGCCAGCGGCGCTCAATTTCTAGAAAGTCGTAGTCTTTGCTCCCGGTAACCATCGTGTGAAACCCGCCATAGTGAAC
>CAYQOH010000382.1:0-2525 GCA_964419075.1 uncultured Opitutaceae bacterium
AGCTGCGGGTAGCTCTCGTCCGTGGAGCAGATGACCACGATCGGGGCCTTGGAGTCGATCGCCGCAAGCGCGGCCGCCTCCGGCGTGTCGAAGCCCTTGCCGGCGATGGTCTCGAAGCCCCCGGCGCTGAAGAACGCGGTGCTGAAGTCGGCGCGGGCGCCGTGCTGCTTGCGCGGCCCCATGGTGGCCAGAAACACCTTCGGGCGGGCACCCGTCCGGGTCTTGAAATCCTCGGAGCGCCGGCGGACGGCCTCAAACGACTCGCTGCGCCGCCTCAGCCGCACCTTCGCAATGGGCCCCTCGTCGTCGCGGCCCGAGCGCAGGACGCGCGTCACCTCGCCCAGGCTTGCGCCGTGCTGGAAGGCGTCGATCAGGACCGCCATCTTCGTCGACGCGGGCGCGCCGAGGAGCGCGGCCAGCTTCTCCAGCACCTCGGCGCCGCGCTCGGCCTCGGGCGACGTGCGGTAGCTGACGATCTGCGCCGCGCGCCGCGCGGCGAGCGCCGCGTAGTCGAGCGGCTGGCCGGTCTCCATCGTCTCCTTCAGGTTCGGATGGAGGTTCGTCCCGATGATCCCGTCCCTGCGTGTCTCGGCGCTGGCGATGCGGTCCCTTGCGGACGCATCGACCTGCTCCTGGGGGAACCCCGCGCGCAGGGCCGCGGCCATCCCCCCCCTGCGCTCGACGTCCTGGAAAAGCGCCCACGCCTTCTCGGCCAGCTCGAGGGTCAGCGTCTCGACGTACCATGAGCCGCCGGCCGGGTCGACGACCCGGGCGAGCTGGCACTCCTCGGCGAGGATGATCTGGATGTTGCGGGCCAGCCGCCGCGAGAAGTCGTCGGGGACCCTGAAGCATTCGTCGAACGGGGCGACATGGAGGCTCGAGCAGCCGCCCACGACGCCGGCGAACGCCTCGCTGGTCGCCCGGAGCAGGTTCACGTGCGGGTCGAGGACGGTCTTGTTCCAGATGGAGGTGCGCCCGTGGATGACGAGCCGCTGGGCCTCGTCGTCGCCGCCCGCGGCGCCGACGGCGCGCGCCCACAGGAGGCGCGCCGCCCTGAGCTTCGCGATCTCCATGAAGAAGTGCGATCCCAGCGAATAGGTGAACAGGAACCGGGGGCCGCAGCGGCTGGCGCCGAGCTTGCGCAGGTGGAGCTCGCGCAGGTACTCGACCCCGGTGGCGAGCCCGAAGGCGAGCTCCTGCACGGCGTTTCCGCCGGCGTCCGCCCAGAGGCCCGCGTGCACGCCGACGGTCCTCAGCCGCGCCTTGTTGCGCGCGGCCCAGTCGGTGAGGGCCGCCATCTCGTCGTAGGCGCGGAAAAGCCCGCCGGGGAGGACCCCCCTGCCGACCCACTCGCTGACCGGGTCCGAGAGGACGGCCCCGTGGAGGGCCGAGGGCTTCTTGCCCTCCTCGGCCAACCAGGCCGACAGGAGCGCCGTGATCGCGAGGGCGGAGACGCCGGCCGGGGCGTAGACGGGGACTGACGCCAGATCGACGCCCCGCAGGGCGCGGCCGACGTCGTCCAGGGTCGCGAGCGACAGGCCGCAGCCGCCCACCTCGCCCGGGAGCCCCGAGTCGGGATCAAGCCCGAGGCGAGTCGCGATGTCGAAGAGCAGGTTGACGCAGTTCTGGCCGCGGTTGAGGTCCTGCAGGAGGGCCTGGTTGAACTCATCGGGCCTTCCATAGGGAAGCTCCTGCGCGATCAGCCACCCGGCCGAGCGCGCGCCCAGGGCCGTGGAGCCCCTCAGGTAGGGGGGGAGCCCCGGCCACGTCGACTGCAGGGGCAGCCTCTTGCCGTCCTCGTGCGTGTAGATCGGCCGCAGGTCGATGCCCTCGGGCGTCTTCGTGACCACCTTCTTCTCGAAGGGCGCTCCCGCCAGCGATTCCTCGGCGGCCTTGCGCCACTCCGCCGCGGTCGCGGCGGGGAACTCCTCGAAGAGCTTCTCTTGGGTGTGGGCGCTCATGGCCTTAGTTGACCTCCTCCACCAGCACCTCGCTTCGGCGGCTGTTGATCGTGATGAAGAACCTGCGGATGCCGTGGCCGTTCACCGCGGCCGGGGCCTGCGGTGCGGCACTCGGGGCCGGGGAGGCGACCACCACGGGCTTCGGCGCGGGGGCAGCCGCCGGGCCCTTCTTCAGGTACAGGGACTCGGTCTCCCGCGGGAACATCGCGTAGAGGACGGCGTTGTCGTCGGAGGGCTCGATCCCCTTCTTGGACAGCTCCTCCCTGAGGCCCGGCATCCGCGGCGCGAGCAGGTCGGCCGGGCGTCCCACCACGGGCTCCTGGCCCGACTTCTTGCGCGCGAGCGCCGCCAGCTCGGCGTTGATTCCCCCCGGGGGCCGCCCGTACTTGCCGAGCGCGATGTCAATCGTGGCCTGGGCAAGGTTCTGCCAGCGGCCAAACTTGACGTTGAGCACCGCCTGGGTGCCGACGATCTGCGAGGTCGGCGTCACGAGCGGGATCCAGCCGAGGGCCTCGCGGACGACCGGCACCTCGGCCATGACGTCGGCGAACTTGTTCTCCATCT
>CAYQOH010000383.1:0-2501 GCA_964419075.1 uncultured Opitutaceae bacterium
CCCTCGGGCATCGCCGCGACGATGGCCCGGATCCACTTGAGCGACGCCGCCTCGTAGTCCTGGCCCGCGACGACGCCGCCCCAGGAGTCGAAGATCTGGATCGCGTCGGCGCCGGCCTGGATCTGCATCCTGAAGTAGGCGATGAGCGCGGCGGTCAGCTTGCCGAGCAGCAGGTCGAACGCCGCGCGGTCCTCGTAGAAGAGCGCCTTCACGCGGGCGAAGTCCTCGGAGCTGCCGCCCTCCACCATGTACGTGGCGAGCGTCCAGGGAGAGCCTCCGAACCCGAGGAGCGCCGTCCTGCCGGCGAGCTCCCGCTTGAGGATCGCCAGCGCGTCGGCGACGTACGAGAGGCGCTCGGGCACGGAGCCTTCGGGCGCGAGCGCCTCGATCATCGCGCGGTCCTCCAGGCGCCGCTCCATGGCGATCCCTCCCTCGTCGCGGAACGCATAGCCCTGGCCGAGCGCCTCGGGGATCACCAGGATGTCCGAGAAGAGGATGGCGGCGTCGAACGCGAACCGGCGGACCGGCTGCAGCGACGCCTCGGCCGCAAGCTCGGGGGTGCGGACCATCTTCAGGAACCCGTGCTTCGCCTTGAGCTCCCGGTACTCGGGCAGGTAGCGGCCGGCCTGGCGCATGACCCAGACGGGGGGCCGGTCGAGGGGACCGCAGGAGCAGGCGAGGAGGAATCGGTCGCGGGAGTTCAAGGGGAGCGCCCCAGCCAGTCGCGGGGCTTCAGGAAGTAATCAAGGAGGCGGGCCTCGGGCGAGCCTGGTTCTGCCGCACTCCCGTAGTCCCAGCGCACGAGCGGCGGGAGGCTCATGAGGATCGCCTCGGTCCTGCCGCCGCTCTGCAGGCCGAAGAGCGTGCCGCGGTCCTGCAGGAGGTTGAACTCGACGTAGCGGCCCCGGCGGCGCAGCTGGTGCTCCCGCTCGCGCTCCCCGTAGGGTGCCTCCTTGCGTCGCGCGACGATCGGCCGGTACGCCGGCACGAAGGAGTCGCCCACGCTCTTTGTGAGCGCGAAGCTCCGCTCGAATCCGAGCTCGTCGAAGTCGTCGTAGAAGAGGCCGCCGATGCCCCGGGCCTCCCCCCGGTGCCTCAGGTAGAAATAGTCGTCGCACGCCTTCTTGAAGCGCCCGTGCAGGGCCTCGCCGAAGGGGGCGACCGCCCCGTGGGCGGTCCGGTGCCAGTGCTCGGCATCCTCCTCGAAGCCGTAGAAGGGCGTCAGGTCCCAGCCGCCCCCGAACCACCACGCCGGCGCCGGCCCATCGGCCCCGGCGACGAAGTACCGCACGTTGGCGTGCGAGGTGGGCGCGTAGGGGTTCCTCGGATGGATGACCACCGACACCCCGAGCGCGCTCCACGGCTTGCCCGCGACGTCGGGGCGCCGGGCCGAGGCCGCGGGCGGCAGCGCGGCGCCGACCACGTGGGAGAACGCCACGCCGGCCTTCTCGAAGACCGCCCCTGCGGAGAGGACCCGGGTGCGGCCGCCCCCTCCCTCGGCCCGCGTCCACGCCTCCTCCGTGAACCGTCCCGCGCCGTCCTCGGCCTCGAGGGCGGCGCAGATCGCGTCCTGAAGCCCCAGGAGATAGGCCCTGACCGTCGCGGGGTCCGCCGTCATGTCATTTGCCGCCGGCGCCCGGAATGCGGATGACCGGGCCGGTCTCAGTCGCAGGCGCCGGGGTGGGCGAGGGCCTCGTCGGCTGCGCAGGCTGGGCGCCCGCGGGCGGGCCGCCTCCGGGCGCCGCCGGCGCGAACGGGGCCTCCGCGACCGGGACCTTCATGAAGGCCTCGCTGATCAGCTTCACCATGTTCAGGTCGCGCGTGGTGTGGTCGGGGCTGTCCATCATGACCACGATGACCCGGTGGCCGTTGCGCTGCGCGGTCGCCGAGAGGCAGGAGCCCGCGCCGCTCGTGAACCCGGTCTTCAGGCCGTCAACGCCCGGTATCTTCCAGAGCAGGTGGTTGTGGTTGCTCATCAGGACCGGATGGAGCCGCATGCCGGCGCCGAACGTCCGGGTCTTCACCGAGGTGTACTTGAGGATGTCCGTGTGCAGGAGGAGGTACCGGCAGAGGAGCGCGTAGTCGCGCGGCGTCGTCAGGTCGCCCTCGTCGATCCTGCGGCTCGGGGGAGGGAAGCCGTGGGGCGAGCGGAACGTGGTGCGGGCCATTCCGAGCGCGCGCGCCTTGACGTTCATCTGCGCGACGAACGCGCTCACCGTGCCGCCCGCCTTGTGCGCGAGCGCGTAGGCCGCGTCGTTGGCCGACTGGATCATCATGGCGTAGATCAGCTCCTCCACCGGGAACGTCTCCCCCTGCCTGAGCCAGACCTCCGTGCTGTCCTTGAGCGCCGCGACCCGGGCGTCCTCCAGGGTGACCGTGACCGGGGTGTCGAGCGAGATCCTGCCCTCGCGGATCTCGTCATCGAGCACCGCGTAGGTCATGAGCTTGGTCATGCTCGCGGGCGGGCTCAGCGCGTCGGCGTTGTCCTCGAAGAGGACGGC
>CAYQOH010000384.1:0-2485 GCA_964419075.1 uncultured Opitutaceae bacterium
AGGCCGAGAAGTTCGACCTCGTGCTCGCCGACATCGACATGAAGCCGATGGACGGGATCACGCTGCTGAAGCAGCTCAAGCAGTACGACCCGAGCTCCGTCACGATCATCATGACGGCGTACGCCAGCACCGAGAGCGCGGTGCAGGCGCTGAAGTTCGGCGCCTTCGACTACCTCCAGAAGCCGTTCCGGGTGGACGAGCTGATCGCGACCCTGAGGAGAGGGATCGAGTTCCGGGAAATCCAGGCGCAGCGCGCCGCGCTTCCCGCCGGCGCCGGGATAAAGCCGAGCGACATCGAGAGCCGGATCCCGGGCAAGAGCCCCCAGATCAAGAAGCTGATCCAGCAGGTCAAGAAGCTCGCCGCGGTGCGCACGCCCGTCCTCCTGATCGGCGAGAACGGGACCGGCAAGGCCTCGGTTGCGGAGATCCTGCACGGCGCCACAGGGGCCGACGAGAGCCACTTCGTGCGGATCGACTGCGCCCTCAGCTCGGAGAAGAGCTTCCGCGACGGCCTGCTCGGCCCGAACGGGGAGGGCGGCCCCTGGGCCCACGAGGCGAAGGGGGGCACGCTCTACCTCCAGCACCTGCAATGCCTCTCCCTTCCCGTGCAGAAGGAGCTTGTCAGCGTCCTGAGGAACACGGCCCACGCGTTCCGGCTCGTCTGCACGACCACCGAGGACCTCGAGAAGATGGTCGACGAGGGCCGTTTCAACGACGAGCTGTTCTACCGGGTGGCCTCGCTCCCGCTCCAGGTGCCCCCCCTGCGCGACCGCAAGGAGGACATCCCGTTGCTCGTCAAGAACTTCACCCTGAGCGCGACCAATCCGCTGGTCGACGTGAACCTGATCGAGTTCACGGACGACGCGATGTCCGTCCTGGCCGCCTACCACTGGCCGGGAAACCTCGCGGAGATGTTCCAGCTCGTCTCGAAGATCGCCTCCACCACGGAGACGCGCGTCGTGACATCGGAGCAGCTGCCGCTGCGCCTTCGCGAACTCAAGCACTGGCCGACGCTTGCCGAATTCATCACGGGCCAGGAGAGGCAGTACACCGACCGCGTGCTCCGCGCCTGTCGCGGGGACAAGGCTGCGGCGGCCAAGGTGCTCGGAATCGACGCCTCGAAGCTCGGGTAGCCCAATTTCCCTTGCGGCGGATTTGGGCGGCCGCAACTGTCGCAGGAGTCCGCGCACCCAGCAAATGCCCAAACGCACCGACCTAGAGTCCATCCTGATCATCGGCGCCGGCCCCATCGTCATTGGCCAGGCTTGCGAGTTCGACTATTCCGGCACCCAGGCCTGCAAGGCCCTCAGGGAGGAGGGGTTCCGCGTCATCCTGGTCAATTCCAACCCGGCGACGATCATGACGGACCCGGAGTTCGCCGACGTCACCTACATCGAGCCCCTGACGGTCCCCATCCTGGAGAAGATCATCGCCAAGGAGCGTCCGTCGGCGCTGCTTCCCACGCTGGGGGGCCAGACGGCGCTCAACCTGTCGATGGATCTCCACAAGCAGGGCATCCTGACGAAGTACCGCGTCGAGATGATCGGCGCCAAACCCGACGCGATCGCCAAGGGCGAGGACCGGGAGCTCTTCAAGCAGGCCATGGTCACGATCGGCCTCGACGTCGCGAAGTCGAGGACGGTGCGGACGCCGGACGAGGCGAGGGCGGCCGTGGACGAGATCGGGGCCTTTCCGCTCATCATACGCCCGAGCTTCACGCTGGGCGGCCAGGGCGGCGGGATCGCCTACAACCGGGAGGAGTTCGACCGGATCGTCTCGAACGGCCTCGACATCTCCCCGGTGCACGAGGTGCTCGTCGAGGAGTGCCTCCTCGGCTGGAAGGAGTTCGAGATGGAGGTCATGCGGGACCACAAGGACCAGTGCGTGGTCATCTGCTCCATCGAGAATTTCGACCCCATGGGCGTCCACACCGGCGACTCGATCACGGTCGCGCCCGCGATGACGCTCACGGACAAGGAGTACCAGGCCATGCGCGACGCCTCCTTCGCCGTCATCCGGGCGATCGGCGTCGAGACCGGCGGCTCCAACATCCAGTTCGCGGTGGACCCCGAGACCGGGCGGATGATCGTGATCGAGATGAATCCCCGCGTGTCGCGCTCGTCCGCGCTCGCCTCGAAGGCCACGGGGTTCCCGATCGCGAAGATCGCGGCCAAGCTGGCCGTCGGCTACTCGCTCGACGAGCTGCGCAACGACATCACCCGCCTCACGCCGGCCAGCTTCGAGCCGACGATCGACTACGTGGTGACGAAGGTGCCCCGCTTCACCTTCGAGAAGTTCCCGGACGCCGACCCGACGCTCACCTCGTCGATGAAGTCGGTGGGGGAGGCGATGGCGATCGGCCGCACCTTCAAGGAGTCGATCCAGAAGGCGCTCAGGTCGCTGGAGATCGGGGCGAGGGGCTTTGGCGGCGGCGGCAGGCTGGGCGGCGACGAGAGGCCGGACGACGCGACGATCAAGACGAAGC
>CAYQOH010000385.1:0-2470 GCA_964419075.1 uncultured Opitutaceae bacterium
CCGGCGCGCTCGCGAGGGCCTACGTCGCCGCGACCCCGGTCTCGGCGCACGCGGACGTGAGTTCTGACCAGGCGCTGTTTCCACGGGAGGGCCTCATTCCCGGAAGCGTGACGCTCTTGAGCACGGACGTCTTCGGATTCGACGGCCTTGGAAACGTGTACGTGGCGCGGTTTCGCGGCGGAAGGGACGAGCTCACGCTGTTTCTCGCCCGAAGGACGGGCGCCAGCGACGCCACGGGCGCGGCCGCAGCACTTCGGACGTTCTTTGTCGACGATTGCGGGGGCAAGGAGGTGGCTCGTCCCGCACGGCCCGCCGGGGCCGTCATCATAGAAACCGGCGGAACGTTCGAGGGTGTATTCAGCACAGGCGCCTTCCTTGCCGGCGTGCACCAGGCTCCGAGTCGCGAGGCTGCCGAGCGCTGGCTTCAGCGGCTCGGCGAGTCGCTCGCCGCAAAGAAATGAGCTCGGACGCCCCCATTCCGCCCTCCGGACCCGACGCGACCCGACGCGTGTTTCTGCGCCGTGCCCTGAGGGCGGGCGCGGCCATCGCCGCAACAGGCGGGCTCGCCGCGTGGCTCTGGGACCGCCATCCCCCGGGCTCGCTCGGCGTCCGGGCGGCGGCGACGGCGCTGCCTGACTTCTCTTTACCCGACAGCGGCGGGAGGATGGCCATCGTCACCGGCACCGACCGGGTGCGGACGCTTCGACGCGCCCTCGAGGCGATGGGCGGCATCGAGCGGTTCATCAAGCGTGGCGACCGCGTGGTCGTGAAGGTCAACGCGGCGTTCGCGGCCCCCTCCATCCTCTGCGCCACGACCCATCCCGACGTCGCCGCCGAGCTGGTCCGCCTCTGCCTCGGCGCGGGCGCAGCCAAGGTGCTCGTGACGGACAACCCGATCAATGACCCCGAGAGCTGCTTCGCCCTTTCGGGGATCGCCGCGTCCGTCGGCGCCGCAGGCGGCGAGGTTGTTCTGCCCCGCGCCTCGGATTTCGCCGATGGCTCCCTGCCCGGAGGGCGCCTCATCCGCAACTGGCCCATGCTGCTCGGGCCGTTCCGCGGCGTCACCAAGCTCATCGGCGCCGCCCCGGTGAAGCACCATGCCCGCGCCGGCGCATCCATGACGATCAAGAACTGGTACGGGCTGCTCGGCGGCAGGCGGAACCAGTTTCACCAGGACATCAATGGAATCATCGTCGAGCTCGCCCAACTGGTGAGGCCGACCTTCGTCGTTCTGGACGGGACGATGAGCATGCTGACCAACGGGCCCACCGGCGGCTCACTCGCCGACCTGAAGCCCACGCACACCCTCGTCGTCAGCACCGATCCCGTCGCCGCCGACGCGTTTGGCGCCACGCTTCTTGGGAAGAGCTTCCATGACCTCCCCTACCTCGCCCGAGCCGCGCAGTGCGGCTGCGGGACGACCGATTTTGGCGCGCTGCGGCCCGTGCGCGCCGACGTGTCATGAAGATCACGACCGCCCGCCGCGTGGCCCAGATCTTCTTCTTTGCCGCCTTTGTCTGGCTGGCAGCCGTCGCCACGGTCGGCACCGGATGGATGCAGTGGCGCGGATGGCCGATCTCGTGGTTCCTGCAGCTTGATCCGCTTGCCGCCATCGGCACGGCCCTGACGACCCACTCGCTGCAACCGGGGTTTGGCTGGGCCCTCGCAACCGTGGCGCTGACGATCCTCCTCGGCCGCGTGTTCTGCGGGTTTGTGTGCCCGTTCGGAGCGATTCACCAGTTCGTCGGCTGGCTCGGCAGGCGTGTCCGGCGCCCCAAGGACAAGATGGCCGCCAACGCCTACCGCCCCGCCCAGTCGGTCAAATACTACCTGCTCATAGGGTTCCTGGCCGCCGCGGCCCTGTCGGTCGGCGGCACGTTCGTGGGATCGCTCCAGACCGGGCTCCTCGACCCGATTTCATTCCTGCACCGGAGCGTCAACCTCGCTGTGCTCCCGTCGGCGGACCTTGCGTTCGAGCGCATGTTCCCCGGCGGCCGATTCGCCTCGGGCGCCGCGCTGGTCGGCGGCCTGTTTGTCGCATTTGTCCTGCTGAACCTCTGGATCCCCCGCTTCTACTGCCGGTTCGTCTGCCCGCTGGGAGCGCTGCTCGGGGTGATTGCCCGCCCCTCGTTGTGGAGCATCGGGAAGACCGGAGCGAACTGCAACGAGTGCGGGCTCTGCGACGTCGACTGCGAGGGCGCATGCAACCCCATGGGCCCCATCCGCGTGAGCGAGTGCCTGATGTGCATGAACTGCCTCGACACCTGCCCCAACGTCTCGCCGCTGGCCTTCGTGGCGAGGCCATCGCCCGGCGGCGAGGTGGCGGGCCAGGGCGTCAGCCGGCGCGGCTTCGTCGTCGCGGCGCTGAGCGGCCTGGCCGCCGTTCCCCTTGCGCGGATCGGCGGCGCGACCGGGAAGGCGTGGTCGCCCGCGCTCATCCGCCCGCCCGGCTCGGTCGCCGAGGAGGAGT
>CAYQOH010000386.1:0-2469 GCA_964419075.1 uncultured Opitutaceae bacterium
TCCGCGTCGGCGCAGAGGTGAAGCCCGGCGACATCCTCGTCGGCAAGATCACCCCGAAGTCCGAGACCGAGCTCGCCCCCGAGGAAAAGCTCCTCCGGGCGATCTTCGGCGAGAAGGCGGCCGACGTGAAGGACACCTCGCTTGTCGTCCCCTCCGGGGTCGGCGGGATCATCATGGACGTCAAGGTCTCCTCGCGGATCGACAACCAGCAGGAGCGCCTGTCGCCCTCGGACCGCCGCCGCCAGATCAAGCAGATCCAGGAGGACTACAAGACGCAGATGGACAAGCTGCGGGAGGGCCTGACCGAGGCCCTTTCGAACATCCTCCTCGGCGAGAAGATCCCGCTCGACGTCGTCAACGGCGAGAACAGCGAGATCATCATCCCCGCCAACCGCAAGATCACGAAGACCCTTCTCCGCAAGCTGGCGGCCGTCTCCAAGCACGTGCAGATCGACCCCTCGCCCGTGCGGATCAAGATCATGGAGATCATCGGCTCGTACCAGTCGAAGTTCGACGAGCTCGAGGCCGACCGCGAGCGCAAGATCGCCTCCGTCGAGTCCGGCGAAGGCTCCGCCGACGGCGCGATCAAGCAGGTCAAGGTCTACATCGCCACGAAGCAGAAGCTCGAGGTCGGCGACAAGATGGCCGGCCGCCACGGAAACAAGGGCGTCGTCGCGAAGATCGTGCCCGAAGAGGACATGCCCTTCCTGCCCGACGGCACCCCGGTCGAGATCTGCCTGAACCCGCTGGGCGTGCCCTCGCGCATGAACGTCGGCCAGGTGCTCGAAACCCACCTCGGCTGGGCCTGCAAGAAGCTCGGGCTGCAGGTGGCCACCCCCGTCTTCGACGGAATCCCGGAAAAGCGCGTCCGCGAATATCTCAAGGAGGCCAAGCTTCCGCCTTCCGGAAAGAGCGTCCTTTCGGACGGCCGGACCGGCGAGAAAATCGACCAGGAGGTCGTCGTCGGCTACATCTACATGATGAAGCTGAACCACCTGGTCTCCCACAAGATCCACGCCCGCGCTGTCGGACCCTACTCCCTCGTCACCCAGCAGCCGCTGGGCGGCAAGGCCCAGTACGGCGGCCAGCGCTTCGGCGAAATGGAAGTGTGGGCGCTCGAGGCCTACGGCGCCGCGCACACCCTCCAGGAGCTGCTCACGGTCAAGTCCGACGACGTGCAGGGCCGCACGAAGATCTACGAGTCGCTCGTCAAGGGCGACAACACGCTGCAGGCCGGCACGCCGGAGTCGTTCAACGTTCTCATCAAGGAAATCCAGTCCCTAGGGCTGGACATCAAGCTCCAGAAGCGCGACGCGCTGAGCCTCGGATCCTAACGGATCCCAGGCCGCCGCCAGCGCCCAAAATTTAAAATACCCAAGGGACCATCACTCATGATTCAACCCGCCGATTCAGCCGCCTCCACCCGCGAGGAGGCACGCAGCGTTCTCGGCCTCGACGAGAGCCCGTTTGATTGCGTGTCCATCACAGTCGCCTCGCCCGAAACGATCCGCAAGTGGTCGAAGGGCGAGGTCAAGAATCCCGAGACGATCAACTACCGCACCTTCAAGCCCGAGCCGGGCGGCCTCTTCTGCCAGAAGATCTTCGGGCCCGTGCGCGACTACGAGTGCGCCTGCGGAAAATACAAGCGCATCAAGTACAAGGACGTCATCTGCGACCGCTGCGGCGTCGAGGTCACGATCGCTCGCGTCCGTCGCGAGCGCATGGGCCACATCGAGCTGGCCGTGCCGGTGGCCCACATCTGGTTCCTGAAGAGCATGCCGAGCCGCCTCGGCCTCCTCCTCGACATGACCGCCCGCTCGCTCGAGCGCGTGATCTACTACGAGAACTACATGGTCGTCGATCCGGGCAAGACCCCGCTCGAGCCGCGCCAGCTGCTGACCGACACCGAGTACCGCCAGGCCCTCGATGAGTACGGCGACGGCTCGTTCGTCGCCAAGATGGGCGCCGAGGCAGTCCGCGACAGCCTCACGAAGATGGATCTCGAGGCGACCGTCGCCGAGCTGCACGAGCAGATGCGCGCGACGAAGTCGAAGCAGATCAAGAAGAAGCTCTCCAAGCGCCTGAAGGTGATCCAGGGCTTCATCCACTCGAAGTCGAAGCCCGAATGGATGGTCCACGAGGTGCTCCCCGTCATCCCGCCCGACCTCCGCCCGCTCGTCCCCCTCGAGGGCGGACGCTTCGCGACCTCCGACCTGAACGACCTCTACCGCCGCGTCATCAACCGCAACAACCGCCTGCGGAACCTGATGCAGCTGAAGACGCCCGACGTCATCATCCACAACGAAAAGCGGATGCTGCAGGAGGCGGTCGACGCCCTCTTCGACAACGGCCGCCACGGCCGCCCCGTCACCGGCGCCGGCAACCGCCCGCTCAAGTCGCTTTCCGACATGCTCAAGGGCAAGCAGGGCCGCTTCCGCCAGAATCTCCTCGGCAAGCGCGTCGACTACT
>CAYQOH010000387.1:0-2443 GCA_964419075.1 uncultured Opitutaceae bacterium
GTCATCATCGACGACATCGGGGGCCAGGGCTACGTGGGCGCCAGCGCCGGGCGCCTGCGCCTGCTCGACGGCGCCCTGGACGGCCAGGACCTGGCGATGATCTTCAGCCGTGGGTCGGCCCTGCGCCCGGCCGTGGACGCCGCGCTGTCCGCGATGAGGGCCGACGGCTCACTCGCTCGCCTGAACTCCAAATGGTTCTCGCCGGGCTTCAGGGCGGCCGGCGCCCCCGCGCCATGAGGCCCCGCCCGGCATGATCGGACCCGACGGACAGCTCACCCCGGGCAACGTCGGGCGCCTCGCGAGGGCCCCCTGGTGGCTGCTCGCGGTCGCCCTTGGGGCGACCGTCTTCGCCTGGCGCGCCGCCACGTCGGCCGTCTACGCGGAGATCCTGGGGATGATCCTCTCGGGCCTCGGTGTGACGCTTGCCGTGACGCTTGTCGCGTTCCCGCTCGCGATCGCGCTCGGGCTCGTGACGGCGCTCGGCCTCGTCTCCCCCCACCCTGTCCGCAGGAACGCCGCCACGCTCTACGTGCAGGTCGTGCGCGGCGTGCCGATCCTCGTGCAGATCTTCATCGTGGCCTTCGTCCTTGTTCCGCTCGGCGTCGAGGCCCTGCGCTGGGCCGCGGGCGGTACGGGCCTCCTCGGCGGCCTGCGCGCCTCCGACGTCCCAATGGGGGTGCGCGTCGTGGCGGCGCTGGTCTGCGCCTACGGCGCCTTCGAGGCGGAGACGGTGCGCGGGGGCCTCACCTCGCTCGCGCGCGGTCAGGCCGAGGCCGCCCGCGCGCTCGGGCTCTCGCAGGGCCAGGCCCTGCGCCACGTGCTCCTGCCGCAGACCTTCCGGCGGATCCTGCCGACGCTCGGCAACGACCTCATCTCGCTCCTGAAGGACTCCTCGCTCGTCTCGGTGCTCGGGGTACGCGACATCACCCAGGAGGCGCGCCTCTATGCGAGCGCCACGTTCCGCTACACCGAGAGCCTCACCCTCCTCGCGCTCCTCTACCTGGCCCTGACGCTCCTCCTGGCGCTCGGGGTCAAGGCGCTCGAGCACCGCTACCGCCGCCATGCAGCCTGAACCCCAGAGCCCCGCGGGCGCCGTCCTTGAGGCCCGGGGCCTCGTGAAGCGCTTCGGCCCGGTGACGGCCGTCGGCGGGGTCTCCCTCGCGGTCCACGCCGGGCGGGTCATGGCCATCCTGGGGCCGAGCGGCTCGGGCAAGTCGACGCTCCTGCGCTGCCTCAACTTCCTCGAGATTCCCGACGAGGGCGAGGTTCGCTTCGCGGGGCGGCCGGTTCGCGCGAGGGACGCGGACCTGAACGGCCTAAGGTCGAGGGTCGGGATGGTGTTTCAGCAGTTCAACCTGTTCCCGCACCTGCGGGTGTGGGAGAACGTCGCCCTGGCACCCCGCGTCGTTCGCGGGCTCTCCAGGTCGACGGCCCGTGGGTTCGCCCTCGACCTCCTGGACCGCGTGGGGCTCACCGACAAGGCCGACGCGCACCCCGCGCAGCTCTCCGGGGGCCAGCAGCAGCGCGCCGCGATCGCACGCGCGCTCGCGATGGAGCCGGCCGCGCTCCTCTTTGACGAGCCCACCTCGGCCCTCGACCCGGAGCTCACGGGCGAGGTGCTGGCCGTCATGCGCGCCCTCGCGTCCGAGGGCCGGACGATGGTGGTCGTGACGCACGAGGTAGGGTTCGCGAGGGCCGTCGCCCACGAGGTCGTCTTCATGGACAGTGGCCAGGTGGTCGAGCGGGGTCCCCCGTCCCTGGTGATCGACACCCCCTCGAGCGAGCGCGCCCTCAGGTTCTTCAGGAGGTAGCCGCCCGCGCTTGCCCCGGGGGGCCACAGGCGCAAGCTTGCGCGCCATGTCCAAGGAGCGCTACATCCTGGCGAAACAGGCCTGGGCCGAGAAGCAGCGGGCGCGCGGGGTCACGGCGCGCGCCATCCCCGCACAGGGCCGGCTGCCGCCCGGCCAGCGGCTGACGTCCGGGTTCCCGGTGCTCGACCTCGGGGTCCAGCCGGACATCCCGCACGCGCAGTGGACGCTCTCGCTTGACGGCCTGGTCGAGAACCCCGTCAGCCTCGACTGGGGGCAGTTCGGCGCACTGCCCCAGGTCGCCGACGTGAGCGATTTCCACTGCGTGACGACGTGGAGCAAATTCGACTGCGCCTGGGGCGGCGTCGCGCTCACCACCCTCTACGAGCTCGCGCGCCCGAGGCCGCAGGCGCGGTTCGCCTATTTCACGAGCTACGACGGCTATTCGACCAACGTCGCGCTGGAGCGGTGCCTCGACGACGACACGCTCGTGGCGACCTCCTTCGCCGGCGCCCCGCTGACCCGCGAGCACGGGGGTCCCGCGCGCGTCGTCATCCCCAAGCTCTACGCCTGGAAGGGCGCGAAGTTCGTGAAGGCCATCACGTTCCTGGCCGAGGACAAGCTCGGCTTCTGGG
>CAYQOH010000388.1:0-2441 GCA_964419075.1 uncultured Opitutaceae bacterium
TCTTCTCGATGGACGGGTACGTCGCGCCGCTGCGCGCGATCTGCGACATCGCGGAGCGTCACGGGGCGCTAGTCATGGTGGACGACAGCCACGGCGTGGGTTTCATGGGGCCGAACGGCCGCGGCACCCACGAGCACCACGCGGTCATGGACCGCGTGGACATCCTCACGGGGACCCTCGGCAAGGCCCTCGGCGGGGCCGCCGGCGGCTACGTGAGCGGGCGCAGGGAGATCGTCGAGCTCCTGCGGCAGCGCTCGCGGCCCTACCTCTTCTCGAACTCGCTTCCGCCGGCGGTCGCGGCGGCCTCGATCGCCTCGATCAACCTGATCACCCGCTCGCCCGAACTCCGGGAGAAGCTCGCCGCCAACACGCGGTACTTCCGCGAGGGCCTCACCCACGCGGGCCTCGCCATAAGGCCCGGCCAGCACCCGATCGTCCCGGTGATGCTCGGGGACGCCGCGCTCGCCCAGGCCTTCGCCGCCCGGATGCTCGAGAAGGGCGTCTACGTGATCGGCTTCTCCTTTCCCGTCGTCCCCCAGGACGCCGCGCGGATCCGCACGCAGGTGAGCGCCGCCCACGAGCGGGCGGACCTCGACGCCGCGATCAGCGCCTTCGCGCAGACGCGCCGGGAGCTTGCGGGCTGGCCCGCCACCCGCCCCCATTCCCCATGACCGCGCCGTCGAAGCTCACCGACGCCGCCCTGCGCAGGCTCGAGCGGACCGCCCGCTCCGCCTCCGCCCGGGCCTACGCCCCCTACTCCAGGTTCCCGGTCGGGGCCGCCGTGCTCGGCGGATCGGGCAGGATCTACCCCGGGTGCAACGTCGAGAACGCCGCATACGGGATGTGCAACTGCGCGGAGCGGACGGCGATCTTCAGCGCGGTGGCCGCGGGGGAGAAGTCGGTGCGCGCCGTGGCCGTGTACACGCCGACGTCGCTGCCGACCCCGCCGTGCGGGGCCTGCCGGCAGGTGATCCACGAGTTCGGTCCGGACGCGGTCGTGATCAGCGTCTGCGACTCGAAGAACCGGATCGAGACGCGGATGCCGGCGCTCCTGCCCGGCGCGTTCGGCCCGGGCGACCTGGCCTAGGGACCCGCGAAGAACCCGCGGACCGTGGCCTCGACCTCGGACGCCGGGAACTCCCGCTCGGTCCGCGTGCCCAGGTCGCGCAGCTTGACGACCCCGCGCGCGAGCTCGTCGCCGCCGTAGATGAGGGCGAGCTTGGCGCCGGATTCCGCCGCCGCCTTGAACTGCTTGCCGAAGGCGACGTCCCTGAGTGGGTACTCCACGCGGTAGCCGCCCGAGCGCAGCCTGTGGATGTCCGCGAACGCCGCCCGCCGCTCCGCCTCGCCCCCGATCACGCAGTAGACGTCCGGTGCACAGGCGACGGCCGGCGCAAGGCCCCGCTCCTCGAGGAGCAGCGCAACGGTCATGTCCCCGATAGCGAAGCCGACCGCCGGCAGCTCGTTTCCGCCGAGCTTGCCGACCAGGTCGTCATAGCGCCCGCCGCCCGCCAGCGCACGCAGCTCGCCCTTGCGGTCGAACGCCTCGAAGACAAAGCCGGTGTAGTAGGCCAGCCCGCGGACGACCCCCAGGTCGACCTGGACATAGGCGCCAAGGCCCATCGCGGCAAGGCCGCCCAGGAGCTTGCGCCAGTCGGCGAGGCGCTCCGCGGCGCCCCCGGCCGAGGCCGCGCCGAGCGCCGCCTCAAGCTCCGCAAACGACCGGATCGCGAGGAACGCGAGGACCTTGTCCTTCAGCTCGGCCGCCAGGGGCCCATACGCATCCTCATACGGCTTGAAGGCCTCGTGGCCGCTGCGCTCGAACTTGTCGACCGCCCCGAGCAGCGCCCGTATCCGCGCGTCGTCCAGCCCCAGGGACCCGAGGAAGTGGAACCAGAGGTTGCGGTCGCTCAGGCGCACGCAGAAGTCCTTCTCCGTCAGCCCGAACGCGCGCAGGCACTGGATCAGGAGCGCGATCAGCTCGATCTCCGCCTCCGGGCCCGGCTCCCCGAACAGGTCGGCGTTGAACTGGTGGAAGCACCGGCCCCTCCCCTTCTGCATCCGCTCGTACCGGTAGAATTCGGCGATGCTGAACCACTTGATCGGCCGCTTGAGGGAGCCCGCCCGCTCGCCGACCAGCCGGCACACGCTCGGCGTCATCTCCGGGCGCAGGGCGACCTCACGCTTCCCCTTGTCTGTAAAGCTGAAGAGCTGCGCCTCGATCTCGTCACCGGACTTCGCCCGGTAAAGGTCCAGGGGCTCAAGAACCGGAGTGTCGTATTCGGCGAACCCGAATGCCGCTGCGGTCTGACGCCAGAGGCGAAAGATGTGGGTTCGTTTGGCGAGGTCCTCGGGATAATAATCCCGAAACCCGGGCAGGGGCTGAAACGTGGCCATCAGGGACGGACACGGTGCAAGACGCCCTTCACAGGGCGAACAAA
>CAYQOH010000389.1:0-2437 GCA_964419075.1 uncultured Opitutaceae bacterium
GTGCTGCAGAAGATGAGCCCGTACCGGAAGTCGTTGAGGTCGATCAGGCGGGTGAGGACCTCGAGCTTGGAGCGCCGGTCCACCTCGTAGTAGACCTGGTCGACCTGCGGCGCGTTCTGCGCGTGCGACTCGATCCGGATCCATTCCGGGTCGCGGGAGTACCGGCCGATGAGCTCCTGGATGGCCTTGGGGATCGTCGCCGAGAAGAACAGCAGCTGGCGGCCCTCGGGAACCGCCGACAGGATGCGCTCGATGTCGTCGCGAAACCCCATGTCGAGCATGCGGTCGGCCTCGTCCAGGACGACCAGGCGCAGGGCGTCCAGCTTCAGGGTCCCGCGCTCCATGTGGTCCATCACCCTGCCCGGGGTGCCGATGACGATCTGGACGCCGGCCGCCAGCGCCCGGAACTGCCGGTCGTAGGACTGGCCGCCGTAGATCGGCACGACGTGGACGCCGCGCTTGAACAGGAGGAGCTTGCCCGTCTCCTCGGCGACCTGGACCGCCAACTCGCGGGTCGGGCAGAGGATCAGGCACTGCACCTTGCGCAGCTGCGGCTTCACCATCTCGATCGCGGGAATCACGAACGCGGCGGTCTTCCCGGAGCCCGTCGCGGACTGGCCCACGACGTCGCGCCCCTTCATGGCCGCCGGAATCACCGCGGTCTGTATTGGCGACGCCTCCTCGTAGCCGAGCTTGTCGACGGCCTTCAGTATCTCGGCCGAGACCCCAAGCTCTGCAAACGGGCGTTTTTCCATGGCGCAGGGTGGGCCCGGGAGGGCCGCAGTGGCAGCACAAAATGCTCCGGCCCCCACCAGGGCCGCGCGCCGGCTCCCCGCTTGGTTTGTCGTCGACCGGGGCCCGGGCCTCGCCGAGGATCCCCCGGCCCGGCGGACACGGGCGCGCTGCGTGTACCCACGACTCCTCATCAAAGGCCTGGTCATCGGGATATCCATCGCCGCCCCGGTGGGCCCGATCGGCGTCCTGTGCATCCGGCGGTCCTTGCGCGACGGCCTCTGGACGGGGTTCATGGCGGGGCTCGGCGCAGCCACCGCGGACGCGGTCTACGGTTGCGTCGCGGGGTTCGGGCTCACGGCCGTCTCGGGCCTCCTGGTGAGCCACCGGTTCTGGCTGGGGATGGTCGGCGGCGGGTTCCTCTGCTACCTCGGCGTGAGGACCTTCGTCGCCGCGCCGGCCCCGGACGCAGCCCCGGAGCGCGGCGGCCGGGCCCTCGCCGCCTACGGGTCCACGTTCCTGCTGACGCTCGCGAACCCCGCGACGATACTCTCGTTCGCGGCCGTGTTCGCCGCCTTCGGCGTCGGCGCTTCGGCTGGGTACCTGCCGGCGTGCTCGCTGGTGCTCGGGGTCTTCCTCGGCTCCGCCTCCTGGTGGCTCATCCTGAGCGGCGGCGTGAGCGCGGTGCGCTCGCGCGTGGGCGCCGGCTGGATGCGCGCGGTCAACCGCGTCTCGGGGGCGACGCTGTTCGGCTTCGGCGTCTACGCGCTCCTGCGATCCTGACGCGGGGGAGGAATTCCTTGCCTAGGGCGGCGGCGGAAACAAGTCTGCGGCCGCGGCGCTCCCCCAGGCCCTCCCCCTCCCCCACCCGCAATGAATCGTGATGCCCTGCGCGTGCTCAACCTGGAGGCCGACGCCGGCGACCATGAGAGGATCCGGCACAAGGCCGTGTCGACCGGGCTTTCGCTCGCCTTCGAGCGCGCCGCGAACCGCGCCGAGTTCGAGGCCGCGCTCAGGCGGGGCGGCGTGGACCTCATCCTGGCCGACCACTGCGTCCCGGGCTATGACGGGATGGCCGCGCTCGACTCGGCCCGCTCGAGGCTGCCCGGGGTGCCCTATATCCTGGTGTCGGGCTCGATCGGGGAGGACCGCGCGGCCGAGTGCCTGAGGCGCGGCGCATGCGACTTCGTCCACAAGGACCGCCTGGACCGGCTTCCCGCAGCGATCCTCCAGTCCCTTCGCCCGCCCGCGGAGCCCGGGCGCGCGGTGGAGGCCGAGGAGCGTTTCCGGGAGATCGCCGAGAACATCCGCGACGTGTTCTGGGTGTGCGACGCCGCGTCGGGGAGAACCCTGTACGTGAGCCCCTCCTACGGCGACGTCTGGGGAAGGCCCCCGGGGCCGGGCGCGGCGCAGGGCCTCTGGCCCCAGGACGTGCTCGAGGAGGACGGCCCGGTCCTGGCCGAGGTCCGCGCAAAGATCGCGGGAGCGAGGCCCTTCGAGGCGGACTACCGCGTCCGCAGGCCCGACGCGTCGGTGCGCTGGATCCACGACCGCGGCTTTCCCGCGCTGGGAAAGGAGGGCGGTCCTCCACGGATGGTCGGGCTGGCCGCGGACGTCACCGACCGCAAGCGCCTGGAGGGGGAGCTGCTGCAGGCGCAGAAGATGGAGCTCGTGGGGCGGCTCGCCGGCGGAATCGCCCACGACT
>CAYQOH010000390.1:0-2423 GCA_964419075.1 uncultured Opitutaceae bacterium
CGGGCCCCATCCAGGGCTCGACGCAGTAGAACGGCGAGTCGTCCGCCTGGGTCCATGTCACGAATGCGGCGCCGGCCGGGACGGCCGCCTCCGAGCCCAGGCGGACGACGACGTCGCCGGGCTGGCCCTTCTCGCCGAACACGGCCTCCGGGCTCCTGAGCGCGGTGTGAAAGGCGTCGATCAGCTCAGGGTTGTCCATCCGCTCCACGGCCCCGAGCGCGGGGCCGGCGACGAGCTTGCCCGCCGCGTCCTGGCGGAGGCGCTCGCCGGCCGCGATGCGGATCAGGTAGTCCCCTCGCGCGGACCCCTCGCTCCACGGCAGCGTGAAGTAGAAGTGGTGACCTGCGCTCCACGGCAGTGGCTCGTCGCCCAGGTTCTCGAGCGAAAGCGTGCACGTGAGGCCGAACGCCGAGAAGCGGTAGCCGACGCGGAACTCGTAGGCGAAGGGGTAGCTCGCCTTTGCCTCCTCCCCGGGGACAAGCATGGCCTCGAACCCTCCGTCGTCGACGCGGACCGCGCGGAACTCGCCCTGCCGCGCGATGCCGTGCATGGGCATCGCCCTTCTCACCCCACGCGCGTCTCGCCAGAAGCCGATCTCGCCCCGGTCGAAGCTGCGGCCGCAGAAGGGGAAGAGGATCGGGTTGCCCCCGCGCGCCTTCGCAAAGTCCGCGATGGAGGCGACCTCCGGCCAGTGGATCACGTCCCGCACGGAGCCGTCGCCCATCACCATGTTCCAGTTCACCAGGCGCGCGCCCTTCTCGGGCAGCGCCATGAACGTCGACCCCCCCACGCGCCAGCGGATCAGCGTCTGGCCCAAGTACGGAATCTTCTCCATGCCTAGGGAGGGGGCGTTGCGGCCTCGTGATGAAACCCGCCCCGGTTCGGGCTACCTGTTGGAGAAATCGAACTGGATCCGCTCGTGGCCGGTGTATCCGGTCGGATAGCGGCGCCCCTTGTACTCGATCTCCACCGCGGCCTGATCGGAGGCCGTCAGGAAGAGCGGCACGTTCGGGAACTCCTTGCGCTCGCCGGATTGCAGGGCCCCCTGGAAGAGCTCCATGCCGTCCGACTTGCGCACGACCTTGATGCGGACCGCCTCGGACGCGACGATCGCGACCGCGGTGGCAGGCGCTGGAGCCTGCGTCTCCGCCAGCTCGGCGGCGGCCGACGGCGCGGCGCGCGTCGCCTTGACGGCGGGTCCCGAGTCCGCGATCGACTTGATGATCCACACAGCCGCGAGGACCAGCACGATCGCCACGAGCGCGATGCCGCCCTTGAAGACCAGGTTGGGGTCTATGGGCGGTCCTTTGGGGAGGTTCTCGCCGGGGCGCTGGAACCGCGAGGGGTGGGGCCGCTGCATGGGCTCGGCCGCCTGCGCCTCGCCCTGCGCCTCGGCGCGCTCGTCCGCCGATGAGATCGCCAGGTCCATCCGGCCGTAGACCTCCCGGCTTGGCTGGCGTAGCCGGGGCTCGCCGCCACGCAGCGCCGTATAGTCGTTCAGGAGCCTGTCGGAGGGTATCCGGAGGTAGTTTGCGTAGCCGCGTAGGAACCCGCGCGTGTAGATGTCGGTGAGCCCGATCTCGAACTGGTTGCCCTCGAACTTCTGCAGGTACTCGCCGCGTATCTTCGTCGCCTCCGCCGCCTCGCGGATGGATATGCCCTTCTTCTTGCGGGCCTCCTCAAGGCGTTCTCCGATGGTCTGCATAGTCGATCAGTTACAGGTTTTCGCGGGCAGGGAAAGAATGATTTGTCCCATGGAATCCCGTGCCGGCCTCACAGCGAGTCCAGGTCGCCGAGGATCTCGCGGGGGCTTGAGCCGTTCTCGGGCCCGACAATGCCCTTCTCCTCCATCATCTCCATGATCCTCGCCGCCCGGTTGTAGCCGATGCGCAGCCTGCGCTGGAGCATCGAGGTGCTCGCCCGCCGCGTGGACTTGAGGACGTCGAGCGCCCTCGAATACAGCTCTTCGTCGCTCCCCTCCTCCTCGTCCCCCTCCTCCTCTTCCTCCTCCTCGTCGCTGGAGGCGCGGTCGATCTGCTGCTGCACGGAGTGGGCGAACTGCGGCGGCCCGTTGCGCTTGAGAAACTCGACGATCTCGTGGATCTCGTCCTCGCCCACGAAGGCACCCTGGGCCCGGACGAGGCGCGACGTCCCGGGCGGCGAGAAGAGCATGTCGCCCTTGCCGATCAGGGTCTCCGCGCCCTTGGTGTCGAGGATCGTGCGCGAGTCCACCTGCGACGCGACCTGGAAGGCGATCCGCGAGGGGAGGTTCGCCTTGATGACGCCCGTGATGACGTTCACCGAGGGCCGCTGCGTGGCGATGATCAGGTGGATGCCGGCCGCGCGCGCGAGCTGCGCCAGGCGCGCAATCGAGGTCTCGATCTCCGCCGGGGCGAGGATCATCAGGTCGGCGAGCTCGTCGA
>CAYQOH010000391.1:0-2418 GCA_964419075.1 uncultured Opitutaceae bacterium
CCTTCTTGAAGACGAAGCGCTCGAGGAAGAGGCTGTTCTCCAGCTGGAAGCGCGGAATCGCCAGGAAGAGGAGGCCCGACAGGGCGACGACGCCGAGGAAGAGCCCGACCGCGGAGGCGAGGAGCCTCCAGTCGGCGATCTCCCAGAGCCTCCCCAGGAGCCGGCGCCAGTCGGCATGCGCGGCCCAGAGGGGGACCACCCCGCGGACCGCCAGCTTCGGCGCCTGGCCGCCCTCGGTCGACGCGGCGATCGTGACCACCATCAGCAGAGCGAGCGCGCAGGCGGTGAACACGAGGATCTGCGCGGCGAAGAGGAGGGAGACCGTGAGGACGCCCGCCACCACGACGAGGAAGAGCCCGAGGACGACAATCTGCAGGTCGTCGCGGCGGGCGCGGTGGCTGATGCCGCGGTAGAGCAGCAGCAGCAGGTCAAGCCTCACGATCGCGGGGAGGAGCTGTCCGGTGCGCCAGAGGTCGCCCGCGAAGAAGGCGAGGATCGCGGGGAACGCGAGCCGGTGGGCCCAGATCGGCACGCGGGCGGGAAGCGCCGGCCGCGCGAGCGCCACGAGGATGCCCGCCGCGGCGACCGCCGCCACGACCCCGGAGTCGATGTCCATGTAGAACACGGTGGCGACCGAAAGGAGCATCAAGACGCCCCCAAGGAGCCACCGCAGCAGGTGGAGCTCGTCCAGGCTAAGTTGCGGCGACCTTGATTCCATTGACGTGGGCGCAGACTCCCCGGGCGCCGTCCGGCTCGAAGGTCATCAGGTTCTGGCGCGCCCGCTCGGGCGCCACCGCGGCCGGCGGGCCGCCCGGGGCAGGCGCGAGCGGCTGCGCCTCGGCGAGCCGGTCGAGAAACGCGTCCAGGTCCGCGACGCGCTTCACCGCCACCTGAGGCCCGCCGTCGATCGCGGCCGACTGCAGGCGGCCTGCGCGGAACAGGTCCTGGGCAAGCGTCGCGACGAAGCTCATCAGGAGCTCGAACTGCTCGGGCCGCGTCCACACCGCGGCGTCAGTCCGCAGCCAGAGCGCGCACGCGTCGGAGTTCTGCGAGGAGAACTGCCGGATGAGGAGCCGGCGCGAGCGGGCGCTGGCCTTCCAGTGGATCAGCCGGTGGGAGTCGCCCGCCTCGTACTGGCGGAGCGCGATCGTCTCCCCCTCGTGCCCCGCGCGGGCCAGGCGCCGCTCGCCCTCGCGGCGCCTGGGGGAGGCGCCGGCGAGGCGCCGGTACTCCACGGGAGCCGGCCAGACGGGAATCTCCCGGCGCAGGTCCGTGCCCGTGAGCTTCCTGAGGAAGCCGAAGGGGAAGAGGGAGCCGACCCCGCGCAGCTCGATCCGCACCAGGCCCCTGCGGGCCGGCGTGTAGATCCACTCAAGGCGCGCCTCGCCCCCCGGGTCGAGACGCGTGCGCAGGTGGACCGTGCCCGCCGTGGACGACCGTTCGGCCCTCCTGAGCGCGGCCCACACGTCGATCCCCTTGGCCGTGATCGTGGACTCGGGTCGGGAGGGGGGCCGGCGCTCGAACTCGCCCGCGGCGAACTCGAACCACAGGGCGTACGTCGGCAGGAACCGCTTCCCGTTGCGCAGGAGGAGCCCCACCTCCGCCTCCTGCCCGGCGCGAAGCGGCGGCTCGATCTCGAGGCGCCACTCCAGCCGCCGCAGGTTGAGCCATGCCATGACGCCGGAGAGGATGAGGCACGCCAGGAGCAGCGCCAGGGCGATGAAGAGGATGTTGCTCGAGCTGTTGTACGCGGCGGTGCCGATCCCGAGCGAGAGCCCGATCAGCACGACGCCCGAGATGGTGGGCTGGATCCGCTCGTAGCGCCTCGGCCAGAGCAGGCCCCACAGGGCGTGCCGCCAGATCAGGCGCCGATCGCTTCCGCCCGGGCGGCTCACACGGGCGCGGGCAGGGCCGACAGGATGCGCTTCAGGTGCGCCCCGACGGACCTGCGCTCCTCCAGGGCGTCGCCGCTCTGCCGGGCGAGCGCGAGGCGGTGCGCGAGCACCGCCGGGACCAGCTCGGCCACGTCGTCCGGAAGCACGAAGTCGCGGCCGTTCACGATGGCGCGGGCCTGCGCCGCGGTGCGCAGGGCCAGGCCGCCCCGGACGCTCGCCCCGGCCTTGAACTCGACCTCGGTCCGCGTGGCGGCGATGATCCTCAGGATGAAGTCGAGGATGCTGTCCTCGACAAACACCTGGGGCACGAGCGCCTGGATCGCCGTCACTTCGGCGCGCGACGCGACGGCGTTGAGCGCGATCGAGTCGTAGCCGCTCCTCGCCGTGCGCAGGATCTCGATCTCGTCGGCGTGCTGGGGGTACCCCATCCGCATGCGCATCAGGAAGCGGTCCATCTGGCTCTCGGGCAGGGGGAAGGTCCCCTCGTAGTCCACGGGGTTCTGGGTCGCGAAGACCATGAACG
>CAYQOH010000392.1:0-2415 GCA_964419075.1 uncultured Opitutaceae bacterium
ACGTCTCGACCGGCTTCAACGACATCCACTACTTCGCGCAGCACCTGAAGATCCCGGCGCTGGGCTACGGCCCCGGCGGCGACGACATCCACGCGGTGGATGAGCGGGCGCGGGTCAAGGACCTGGTCGCGGCCGCGAAGATCTACGCCAACCTCCTGACGACGTTCGGCGGCTGAGCGCCGCCTAAGGGTTCAGGAAGCCGCGGCGCACGATGTGCACCGCGATGGCTGCCAAGAGCAGGGCGATGATCTTCGAGACCGCCCGCAGGCCCGTCTGCCCGATCATCCGCTCCAGCCGCTCGCTCACGGCAAACGCCAGGGCCACGAGCCCCAGGTTTCCGGCGAGCGCGATCAATGTCATGGTGAGGCCGAAGGACTGCGAGATGACGAGCAGCGTCGTGATGGTCGCGGGCCCGGCGATCAGCGGCATGCCGAGAGGAACGATGCCAAAGTCCTCCGGCAGGCTCATCTTTTCCTGCGACGGGGACTGAACCAGGTCCCGCGAGGCGAGGATGAAGAGGATGAGCCCGCCGGCGATCTCGAAGTCCCCTTCGCCGATCCCTATGGCGATGAAGATGCTGCGCCCGAGAAGCAGGAAGAGCAGGGCGACAATGCCCCCGGTCCACGTCGCCTGCGTGGCTATCTTCTTGCGCTTGTCCACAGGGACATCCCTTCCAAGCGCCATGAAGATGGCGGCGAGCCCGATCGGGTCGATCGTCACAAAGAGCGGGATGAAGCACTGGAGGAATTTCTGGACCAGATCCATGAAGGGGCAGACTGCAAGGGCCTCCCTTGAAAGGCAATCCACCTTGCGCCCCAGGGAGGGCTGCCCTTCATTCCGGATCCCCTTGGACGCCCAACCGACCGACCTCTACGGACTCACCCGACCGGAGCTGCGGTCGCTCGTGACCTCGTGGGGCCTGAGCCCGGTCCATGCCGACACGCTCTGGGCCCTCCTGTACCATGGATTGGCAAGCTCGGCCGAGCAGCTCGGGGAGCTTCCGTCGCGGGTTCGAGCGCGCCTCGCAAAGGAGACCCGCATCGGGTGCCTTCCCGTCGCAGCCGGGACCGACTCAAGCGACGGCTTCACCCGGAAATACCTCCTTGGGCTCGCCGACGGGCAGCGGATAGAGACCGTCCTCATGCGGTTCACCGGGCGCGTGACCGCGTGCGTCAGCAGCCAGGTGGGCTGCGCCATGGGCTGCGTCTTCTGCGCCACCGGGCAGATGGGGTACCGGCGCAACCTCGCGCCTGCGGAAATCGTCGCTCAGGCGGTCCACGTTGCCCGGTCCCTGGGCCGCTCCTCGGGGATTCGCCAGCTGCGCAATGTCGTCTTCATGGGGATGGGCGAGCCGCTCCACAACTACGACGCCGTCATGAGGGCCGTGGAGATCCTGCGCGATCCGAACGGCCTGTGCCTGGGCGCGGGGCGGATCACCGTCAGCACGGTCGGCGTCGTGCCGGGCATCCGCCGGATGGCCGACGAGGCGAGCCCGGTCCACCTGGCGGTGTCCCTCCACGCGGCGACCCAGGATGAGCGCGCCGCGCTGGTTCCGGTCGCGCGCAAGTGGCCCCTCGATGAGCTCATGGACGCCTGCCACCACTACTGCTCGAGCCTCGGCCGGCGGATCTTCTTTGAGTGGGCGCTGATCGACGGGAAGAACGACTCCGAGGACCACGCGCACGCCGTCGGCGGCCTCATCCTCGGGCTTCCCGCGCAGGTGAACCTGATCCCGCTGAACCCGACGCCGGGCTATGGCGGGGCTCCCTCGCGCAGCGACGCCGCAAAACGCTTCCAGAGGATCCTTGCGGAGGATTACGGGCTGCCGAGCACGGTGCGCCAGCGCCGGGGAATAGACATTGCGGCGGGATGCGGCCAGCTGGCCGTGTCCTCCTCAAGCCCTCGTCAATCGTAGCGCGCCGCGCGCCCGAGGTAGTTGAGCATCCAGATCTCCTTCCAGACCCGGTAGCGCCCCTCGTTGGAGATCTTCCCGTGGTCCTCCCGCGCGCCCTGGGGGTTGAGGAAGCCGAGCTCCGTGTTCACCCGGTCGAGCTCGCGCTGCGTGTCGTTCAGGTCGGCCATCGGTTCGACCTGGAACGCCACGAGCGCCCGCCCCATGGACGAGATCCGCGCGCGGTGCAGCGCGAGGAGCCGCGGAAGCGACCTGCAGCAGGGGCGCCGGTCGACAAACCACGACTCGGGATAGAACCCGCCGAACGGAATATAGAGATTATCGGTGACGTACCTCGAGCCGTCCACCGCCGTCGACGTGAGCGAGTAGCAGACGTCGATCGCCCCGTTGTTCTGGGGAAGAAACGTCACCTGGATGCGCAGAAGCGCCGCCTCGTCCTGATACACCGAGACCCGCAGGAAGATGTCGCCGCCCACCTCCGCCTTGAGGGCCTGGATCTGGCG
>CAYQOH010000393.1:0-2402 GCA_964419075.1 uncultured Opitutaceae bacterium
TCAGCTTCACGTGCGACGCCGGGAGGCGCGAGCAGGCGCAGGCGGCGATCCTGCGGGTGCTGGGGGAGCACGGGGCGCCGGACGCGTTCAGCGCCGCGCAGGTGCGCAAGGCCTACCGCCAGTCGGTCGTCGGCGAGATCAACACCTGCAAGACCATGAGCGGCCAGGCCTCCCGACTGGGGATGGCCGAGGTGGTGGTGGGTGACCTGGATTTCAGCCGCACCTATTTTGAGCGCCTGGCCCGCGTGGGGCCGCGCGACCTGGGGACCGCGCTCAGGACCCACCTGGTGGGCGGGCGCCTGACGTCGGTCTCGATCGAGCCGGAATCGGACGGCCCGGCCTCGGCCAGGCCCACCGCCGCGTCCCTTGCGGGGCGGCCGGACTTCGAGGAGATCCGCCTTTCAAACGGCGCGCGGATCCTCGTGCAGCAGGATCGGCGCCTTCCGAACCTTCACATGAGGCTCCTCACCCACGGGGGGCCGCTCAGCGAGTCCGCAAGGCGCAGGGGCAGCTCCGCGCTCCTTGCGACGCTGCTCACCAAGGACACCCGCAGGCGAAGCGCCGCCGAGGTGGCCCGCAGGATCGAGGAGGTGGGCGGATCGTTCAGCTCGTTCTCCGGGGACAACACGATCGGGATGGCGGCCGAGGTGCTTCCGCCCGACACGGACCTCGCGCTCGGGCTCCTCGCGGACGGCGCGCTCGCCGCGGCCTTCAGGCCCGGGACACTCGGGACCGAGCGCGACGCCCAGCTTGCGGCCCTCAAGGAGGAGCAGGACGACGTGGTCTCGTGCGCGAGGCGGATGCTGCGCAGGAGGTTCTTCGGCGCCCACCCCTTCGCACTCGGCGCGCAGGGGAACGAGGAGGGCGTGTCGGCCTGCGGGGCCGCGGACCTCTCCGCGCTCTGGAAGCGCCTGCTGGTGGCCCCCGGGGTGGTCCTGGCCGTTGCCGGCGACTTCAACCCCGACCGGCTGGTGCCCAAGCTGGAGGCGTTCCTGCTCCAGGTCCCCAAGGGAAGGCCGATCGGCGCCGGGCCGGAGTTCGAGGGGCCGGCGGAGCCCGGCGATTTTGTCGAGCGGCAGCCGCGCGAGCAGGCGGTCGTCCTTCAGGGCTTTCCGGGGCCCGTGCTCGACGCCCCCGACTTCTACGTCGGGGACGTCGCCGACGAGCTCTTCAGCGGGATGGCCTCCAGGCTCTTCGAGCGCGTGCGCGACCAGAAGGGCCTGGCCTATTTCATCCGTTCGGGGCGCGTGTCCTGCCGGAGCGCGGCGATGTTCTACTTCATCGCGGGGACGCAGCCGGGCAAGGAGGCCGACGTGCTCGGGGAGATCGCCCTTGAGATCGAGCGGGTCCAGTCGGGAGACATCTCGGCGGAGGAGCTGCGCCGCTGCCAGGAGCGCCTGAAGGCGGGCCAGAGGAAGGCCCTGCAGACGAACTCGTCGCGGGCCATGCAGGCCGCCGTCGACGTGCTCCAGGGGAGGCCCGCCAACCACTGGAGGTGCTACGACGCGCTCGTCGACGCGGTCACGGTTGCCGACCTTTCCGCGTTCGCCCGCCTGCACCTGCAGCAGGCGAGGCGCACCCAGCTCGTCGTCCGGCCGTAGCTACCGCCGCTCGGCGGCGCCGCCGCTCCACTTGAGCTTCGTGCGCATCACGGCGAAGTGAGAATAGCCGCGCTGCTGCGCGAGCCCCAGGCGCTGGCGGGAGATCGAGATGTCGATCGCCTCGTCGACCGAGGCCCGGAGCTCCCCCATGCCGTCGAGGCAGACCAGGACCCGGGCGCCCGTTGTTCGGCTGAGCACGCGCAGCTTCACGCTATCGCGGAAGATGATCGAGCGGTTGGTGAGCGTGTGCGGGCAGATCGGGGTCAGCGCGATCACGTCCGCCTGGGGGTGGACGATGGGGCCGCCCGCCGAGAGGTTGTAGGCGGTGGAGCCCGTGGCGGTCGAGAAGATGAGCCCGTCGCAGACATAGTCGGTGACGAGCTCCCCGTCGGCGAACACCTCGAGGTGGACGAGGCTGGTCTGGGGCGCGTTCTTGATGAGCACGTCGTTCAGGGCGAGGCTCGGGGCGCCGCCCCCGACCGAGCACTCGAGCATGGCGCGGCGGTCCACGCGGAACACGCCGCTCAGCAGGCCGTCAAACCCGAGCCGCGCCTCCTCCTCCGAGAAGGTCGTCAGGAAGCCGAGGCTGCCGCGGTTGACGCCGATGATGGGGACCCTCTCGCGCGCGGCCTCGCGCACCGCGCCGAGGAGCGTGCCGTCGCCGCCGATGACGCAGCACGCATCGCATCCGCGCAGGTAGCCGCGCGGAAGCGGGAAATGCGAGGTCCGCCGGATCCGCACCCCCCGGGCGCGCGCCGTGCGCACGAGCTCCGCGGCGAGCTCGACGGCGCCGGGCTTGTC
>CAYQOH010000394.1:0-2399 GCA_964419075.1 uncultured Opitutaceae bacterium
TACGCGAGGAACAGGTGGGTGATCGCGGCCGCGAGCAGGAGGTAGATCGCCTGCTTGGCGGCCCGCCGCAGGAATTTGGACGCGCTCCACGGGGCCTCGGCGAGGAGCCGGCGCTTCACCGCGTCGCCGTCGATCCAGCGCTCGACCCTCCGGAACACGTGGTCAAGGAAGACCGTATGCGGACAGGCCCAGCCGCACCAGATCCGCCCCAGGAGCGCCGTGACGAAGAACAGCCCGAATCCGAGGCCGCTGATCAGGAAGAAGAGCAGCCAGAGGTCCTGCGCCGCGAGGGTGAGCCCGAACAGGTGGAAGCGCCGCTGGGCGACGTCCAGGAACACCGCCGGGTAGCCGCCGACCTTCACCCAGGGCAGCAGCAGGTAGACCGCGATCAGGGCGAGCGCCGCCACGCGCCTCGCGCGGTCGAAGCGGCCTGGGGCGTCGGCGGGGTAAAGGAACCTGCGCGAACCATCCTCGCGGATCGTGGTGACCTGGTCGCGGACCGGCTTGAGGGGCGAGGTGTTCTGCATCCGCTACTTGGCCGGGGCGGAGGCCGCGGCGTCGGCGAGAATCGGCTCGCCCTCCTTGTGGTGGCTCAGCACGTAGGCCACCGCCTCGGTGATGCGCTTCGCCCCCAGCACGGGGCCCCAGGTCGGCATCCCCTTTGCGGGGACGCCCTCGGTGACCGTCCGGTACATGTCGGTCGGGTTGCCGCCGTGGATCCAGACCTGG
The DNA here is from genome assembly GCA_964419075.1 of uncultured Opitutaceae bacterium. Classification (GTDB taxonomy): domain Bacteria; phylum Verrucomicrobiota; class Verrucomicrobiia; order Opitutales; family Opitutaceae; genus Palsa-1447. The sequence goes on from CAYQOH010000394.1 coordinate 730, forward strand.
TCGGTGAGGTCCGGGCCGATCGCCGCGGCGCTCTCGCTCTTGCCCCTGAGGCTCTGGAGGTGGCAGGCGACGCAGTTCGCGTTGAAGGTCTGGCGGCCGGCGTCCACGAAGACCGGATTGCGGCTCATCGCCCACAGGCTCTTGTCGTCGATGGTCGTCGCGGCGGCGGACGCGAGCTTCGCGGCCTCGATGCGCGTCATGGCGAGCTCCACGCTCCGCGGGCCCTCCGGGGCCACCCGGAACCACTCGTAGTAGGCCCAGTAGCCGACCCAGAAGACGATCGTCGCGTAGAGCGTGAACAGCCACCAGTTCGGCAGGCGGTTGTTGAACTCCCTGATGCCGTCGTAGACGTGCGGACGGACGTCCGGTTCAGTGGGATGAGGATTCGGATCTGCGCTCATGCTGGCTTGCAGGGGTTTCGGTTTCGAAGGGAAGCTGGGCGAAGCGGTCCACCTGGGCCCGGCGCATCCTGAGCGCGCGCCAGGCGACGGTCAGGAAGATCGAGGTGGCGACGCAGAAGGCGGCGACCGTGTAGACCGCGGCCGAGTCTTCGAGAACGAGGCGTTGGAACATGGCGGGGGTCAGTCGTTGAGCCGGGAGCCCTGGTCGGGCCCCCTGCGCTGCACGGGCTCGTACTTTCCGAGCTCCTGCAGATAGGCGATGAGGGCGATGACCTGCTTGTCCGGGGCTACCGTGGCGCCGGCGGCCTTCAGGTCGTCCGCGATGCCGGCGGCCTGCGCCCTCGCGTTGGCGAGCACCATCGCGTCGCCCATCGGGGGATACGGGACCCCGAGCGTGCGCATCACCGCGATCTTCTTGGGCAGGATCGCCAGGTCGGTCGGGTCGGTCAGCAGCCACTGGAAGTTCGGCATGTTCGAGCCCGCCGACACGGACCTCGGGTCCTGGAGGTGCCGCAGGTGCCAGATGTTCGGGTACTTGCCCCCGATGCGTGCCAGGTCCGGGCCGTTGCGCTTCGAGCCCCACTGGAACGGGTGGTCGTAGATCGACTCGCCGAGGCGCGAGTAGTCGCCGTACCTGAGCACGTCGGGCACCAGCGTGCGGATCATCTGGGAGTGGCAGAGGTAGCAGCCGTCGCTCACGAAGAGGTCGCGCCCGGCGAGCTCGAGGGGCGTGTACGGGACCTGGCGGCGGTCCTCCACGTTCGAGGCCTGCTGCGCGACGATGGTCGGGATGATCTGGATCAGGCCGCCTGCGACCACCGCGATCAGCGTCAGCACCGTGAAGGGCATGGCCGTCACGAGGAGGCGGTCGTACCAGGCCGCCCACTGCCTCCCGCGCGACTCGTAGTGCAGGTAGGCGGCGACGATGCAGAAGAGCGCCCCGACGATCCCCGCGATCTTCGTCACGTCGCCGCCGAACATCCAGGCGCAGGCGAACGCGAAGGCCAGGACGGAGAAGAGAACGGGGGGATTGAAGATCGACCCGAGGAGGCTGAGCCCGGGCGTCGCCTCCGCCGGCTCGACGAACACCTCGATGCTCCCGTTCACCGGCCGCGCCCCGCGCAGCGTGCGAACCATGTTGTACGCCAGGAGGAGCCAGCCCGACAGGTAGAGCGCCCCGCCGATCACCCGCATCAGCATCATCGGGCGGATCGCGTTGAGCGTGTCGAGGAAGTTGGGGTATGCGAGGACCGTCCCGTTGTCGGTCGT
>CAYQOH010000395.1:0-2395 GCA_964419075.1 uncultured Opitutaceae bacterium
CCCTCGGCGTCGGCCTCGTAGGCGTCGCTGATCACCTTCGTCACCGAGCCGATGTCGACGTCGTCGGACGTCGCGGCCTTTGAGTCCTTGAAGAACTTCTTGATCATCGCCTCGAACAGGGTCCCCGACACGACACGGACCTCGTCGATGCTCAGGTCCGTTGCCTGCGTGAAGGACTCCCGCTTCGCATAATCGAGCGGGTTGGTCATCACGACCGCCACGGACCCGGGCGCAAGGCTCTTGTAGGGGAAGACGCCCTCCCTGCGGATGATCGCGTCTCCAGTCGTCTCGACCAGCTTCTGGTCGATCTCCAGCTCCTCGATCTTGGTGATCAGCGGGAGGTCGGTGAGCTTCGAGACGAAGCGGGCCGTGTCGTCGGGGCCCAGCTGGAACTTCGGGTCGATCATCCTATGGATCAGGGCCGAGGAATACTCGGCGACCTCGGTCAGGAGCTTCAGGTCGGCCTCCGTGAACTCCCCATTCGTGCCCGCCGAGAACTCCTTGTTCAGCGTCTGGATCGCCCCGAGCGTGATCGTGGTCTTGAGCGGGACCGTCAGCATCGACCTCACCTCGAAGCCCGTGGTCTTCGCCATCGTCGCCATCATGGGCGCCTGGCTCTCCGTGTTCCTGAAGAAGACCGGCTGCCCGGTCTGGATGACCTTGCCGACCACGCCTGTCCCGATCGGGACCTTCAGCTGGAGGAGCTTGGTCTCCATCTCCTTGAACTTGGCCTCCTTCTTCGGGTCGTCGCTCCAGAGGGAGGGCGAGTAGTAGATCTGCTTGAAGGCGATGTCGTTGCCCTCGACCAGGTAGAGGGTCATCGACTGCGCCTGGAGGGCCTCGACGACCTTCGACGCCGTGAGCTCGATCACCGATGCGACGTCCTCCCGGCTCGGCGTGGGCTTCGAAATGATCTTGATCAGCAGGGAACGCCTGAGGGCGCTCGCGATGGAGGGGGCTGCCATACTCGGTATTGACCAAGGAATAGCCGTCAAGGCCGCCTTCCCGCAACGAGAAACGTCCGGAGGCCGCCGGGTGTCCCCATTTCCCTTGCCTAGCTGCGCACTTGCCAAAAAATCACGCCCTCCGATGGCCGAACCAGAAAGGCATCCATTCCTGCAGGGGCTCAGCAAGCACCGTGGCGCGCCGCCGACGGTCGTTGTCATTTTCGGCGCGTCGGGGGACCTGACGGCGCGCAAGCTGATCCCTGCGATCTACAACCTGAGCTACGACAACCTGCTGCCGGCCGACTTCCACCTGGTGGGCTACGGCCGCAAGGCGATCCCCGACGAGGAGTTCCGGACGATGGCCGCAGCGGCGATCAAGGACTTCTCCCGCCGCGAGCTCGACGCCGACGTGTGGGCGCGCGTCGCGGCGAACACCACCTACGTCACGGGCGGGTACGACGAGAAGGTGGGTTTCGACCGCCTCGCGGCCCACATCAAGGAGATCGAGAAGGCCGTGGGCAGCGAGGTCCAGTCCCTCTTCTACATCTCGACGCCCCCGTCGGTGTTCGGCCCGATCATTCAGAACCTGGGCGCGAGCGGCCTGGGCGGGATGTACCTTGGCAGCCCCCGCCACTCGAAGGTCATCATCGAGAAGCCGTTCGGGCGGGACCTCGACTCGGCCCGCGCCCTCAACGCCGAGCTCCGCTCGGTGTTCGAGGAGGGCCAGGTGTATCGAATCGACCACTACCTAGGCAAGGAGACCGTGCAGGACCTCCTGGTGCAGCGCTTCGCCAACGCGATCTTTGAGCCCCTCTGGAACCGCAACTACATCGACAGCGTCCAGATCACGGTGGCGGAGGACCAGGGCGTCGGCACGCGTGCGGGCTACTACGAGCAGAGCGGGTGCCTGAGGGACATGATCCAGAACCACACGACGCAGCTGCTTGCGCTCACGGCGATGGAGCCCCCGGGCTCCTTCGAGGCCGAGGCGCTGCGCGACGAAAAGGTCAAGGTGCTCAAGGCGATCGAGCCGATCGCGCTCGGCCCGGCCGCGGACACGGCCCGCGCCCAGTACGTGGCCGGCATGACGGGAGGCGTGAGCGTGCCCGGTTACCTGCAGGAGAAGGGGATCGCCCCGCAGTCCGCAACCGAGACCTTTGCCGCGCTGCGCCTCTCGATCAACAACTGGAGGTGGCAGGGCGTGCCGTTCTACCTGCGCAGCGGCAAGCGCATGCCCCGGCGCGTTTCGGAGATCGCCGTCCAGTTCAAGTGCCCCCCCGGCACCATCTTCCCGCGCAAGGACGGCTTCAACCTTGCCCCCAACACGCTCTCGTTCCAGATCCAGCCCGACGAGGGCCTCGGTCTCATCCTCAACGCGAAGGTGCCCGGACTTGAGACCCGGACGCAGCCCGTGAAGATGAGCTTCCGCTACGCGACGACGTTCGGCT
>CAYQOH010000396.1:0-2357 GCA_964419075.1 uncultured Opitutaceae bacterium
AGGGACTTTTCCGCGTCCGAGTTTGCGACGCCCGTGATGCTGACGACGGCGTTCTCCGTGATGACCTTTGTCGAGAGCGCGCTCGTCGAGCTGTGGCTAAGGAGCGCGAACTTCACCTGCGACGTAATCGAGGCGTCGTCAATCGTCTCGCCGACCGTGCTGGCGACGGAGGGTGATGTCTCGACCACCATCTCGTTCCTGACGGCCTTGACGTGGTCGATGTCCTTCGCATAGGCCTCGGTGAGGTCCCTCTGGGCTACGTTGATCGCGGTGCCCGTCAGCGTGACAATCCCGTTCTTGACGGTGACCGTCGTGGCGGTGGCGCTCACGTTGGCCTTGACCAGCAGCGTGCTGCGGATCTTGAGCGCGATCCACTCGTCGGAATGCTCGGGATAGTCCGACTTGACGTTGATCTTGTTGTCGACCCTGACGACACCCGGAAGGTTTTCAACGGTGTCCTCGGCGAGCGCCTTGTCGTTCTTGTCCTGGACGGTGCCCGTCAGCGTGACGATGCCGTCGTCCACCTTCGCGGTCACATGGTCGTTGAGGACCGTGCGGAAGTTGTAGGAGTTTTTTGCGGCGTCCTGGATCTTCCCATCGTCGGTCGAGGAGGCAAATAGCGCGACCGGGAGGGCCGCGGCGAGTAGCAGTGCGATGCGTGTGTATGTCTTCATTTCGTTAATCATGTTATTGTGGAGCAAAGGGACCCGCCTTGGTCACGGGGGGCGTGGGGGCCGCTGGCCGACGATCCGCCCGGCGATCCGGCAGCGCACGCGGCTCTCCGGCCTCCGCCGTGTGCGGAAGAGACCTGGTCCGTGTGACTGTAGACGCCATGGGACCACGATACCGGACGCGGCGCGGAGCCGCTATGGGGTGTTCAGCGCATGCAGGATGGCGCGCCGTCCCGATAGTATTTCACCCCATTTGGGCGCCGATCAATCGCGTGTAGTCTCCCGCCCACAATGGTTGCAACTAACTCAGACTACGGTTCCACGCTCCGGGCCCCTTCCACCAAGCCCGGCCGCACCGCGCGGGAGATGATTTCAAGCCAGGCGGCCGTCCATGACGCCGACCTAGTGCGCCGCTTCAGGTTCGGGGACGAGGACGCGTTCGTCGCGATCGTCGCCCGCTACAAGGAGAAGATGTTCTCCATCGCGTTCGGCCACCTGCACAATTACGCCGACGCGGAGGAGATCGCCCAGGACACCTTCATCAGGGCCCATCGCGGGCTGGCGCGATTCCGCGGGGACTCCTCGCTCGCGACCTGGCTCCACCGGATCGCCTTCAACCTGTCGCGCAACCGCCACAAGCACAACTTCAGCCGGCGCGCCCACACCACCCTCTCGCTCGACTGCTCGTTCAGCGACGACAATCGGGAGACCTTTGCCGACCTGATCGCGTGCGACGGCCCGAGCCCCGCCCGAGAGGCGACCGCCTGCGAATTCTCGGAGATCGTCTCCGGGTGCATGGACAGGCTCGGGGCCTGCCAGCGCGAGATCCTCGTGCTGCGCAACGGCCAGAGCCAGTCCTACGCCGACATCGCCGAGACGCTGGGAATCAACATCGGCACCGTAAAGAGCCGCATCGGGCGCGCCAGGGAGAACCTGCGGGTCCTTCTGGCGGAGGCGTATCCCGAAAGGGCCACCGAGACCCCCGGAACCGGCTGGTTCGGGCCCATCCGTTCCTCGGGCCACATCGCCGTCGCCTGCGCCTGAGGGCGCACGCGCACCCCGGCGCCGCGCCCGCCCTCTAGACGATCGTCACCTGGACGCTGCTCTCGATGATGCCCCGCGCGATGGCGTAGCGGGTGAGGCCGGCCGTATCGTGGATGTTCAGCTTGTCCATGAGGTGCTGCCGGTGCTTCTCGACCGTCTTGATGCTGATGTTGAGCCCGGCAGCGACCTGCTTGTTGGCCTGGCCCTCGGCGACCAGCTGGATGACCTCCAGCTCGCGCGACGTCAGGCCGGTCGCCTTCTTGACCATCAGCCCCCCGGCCTTCTCCGGCTTGTGGTAGTGGTCGCGCAGGCGCTTCGACACCTGCGGGCTGTAGAACGTGTTCCCCGCCATGATCTCGTGGATCGCCTTGGCCAGGACCTGGGCCGAGGTCTGCTTGATCAGGAAGCCCACGGCGCCCACCGCGATGACCCGGTCAATGTAGGCGTCGTCGCTGTGCGCAGAGAGGATGAGCACCTTGATGCCCGGCACCGCGGCCACAATCTGGCGGGTGGCCTCCAGGCCGTTGAGCAGCGGCATGGCGATGTCCATGACGACCACGTCGGGACGAAGCGCCACCGCTAGCTCCACGGCCTCGCGCCCGTTGCGGGCCTCCCCGACGACGCTGATTCCGCCGTCGGCAA
>CAYQOH010000397.1:0-2356 GCA_964419075.1 uncultured Opitutaceae bacterium
CCTCGCGGGACCACACGAGCGTGTTCGCGCCCGCGCTCGACTCGGCGTCGATGCTGGGGGTCTGCTTCAGGAACCAGACCCGCATCTTGAACCGGAAGTCCGTGCTCGTGAGGGCCCCGACCGGGCAGATGTCCACCGTGTTGAGCGAGTAGTTGTTCTCGAGCCTGCGGCCGGGGTAGCAGGTGAGCGTCGTGTAGCTGCCGCGGTCCGCGAACCCGAGGACGTCGTCCTTGGCGACCTCCTTGCAGAAGCGGATGCAGCGCGAGCACAGGATGCAGCGCTCGTCGTCGAGCATCACCCTGGGCCCCAAGAGCGTCCGCTTCGGCTTCACGTTCTTCTGCTCGACGTAGCGCGAGTACCCCCGGCCGTAGCCCGCCGACTGCTCCTGGAGCTTGCACTCGCCCGCCTGGTCGCAGATCGGGCAGTCGAGCGGATGGTTGACAAGGAGGAACTCCATCACGCCCTCGCGGCAGTCCTTGACGAGCGGGCTCGTCGTGCGGACGTGGAGGCCCGGCATCGCGTTCGTCGCGCAGGCGATCGCCGGGCGCGGCCCCCAGTTGACCCGCTGCTTCCCCGTGGCCGGATCCACCACCGGCGCCTTGGTCGCGGGATCCACGGCCGGCATGCCCGTCTCCACCAGGCACATCCGGCAGTTGCCGACGACGGAGAGCTTGGAATGGTAGCAGTAGTGCGGCACGTCGACGCCGACCCGGCGCGCGGCCTCGATCATGTTGGTGCCCTTCGGGACGGAGACCTCCCTCCCGTCGATGTTGACGGTGATCAGGTCGGGTGTTGCGGGCTGTATCATCGGTCGGGCTTTCTTGAAGGTGGTTTGGACCGCGGCGCGGCCTAGACGAGCTCGGGCGCCTCCCCGGCCCCGGACGCCTGCTTCGCCTGCGCGTACCCCTTGAACTCGTCGCCGAACTTCGCGACGAAGCTCTGGGTCGGCCACGCGCAGGCCTCGCCGAAGGCGCAGATCGTGCGCCCGGCGATCTGGTCGGCCACGCTCTTCAGGAGCGCCCCGTCCTCCGCCCTAGCGTCGCCGTGGACCATCCGGGCGGTGATCTTCTTCATCCAGAGCGAGCCCTCGCGGCAGGGCGTGCACTGGCCGCAGCTCTCGTGGGCATAGAACGCGTTGATGTTGGCGAGCGCCTCGACCATGCTGACGGAGTCGTCCATCACGATGATGCCGCCCGAGCCGCCCATCGAGCCCGCCGCGGCCAGCGAGGCGAAGTCCAACGGGATGTCCTCGACGCCCCAGTCGTACTCGACCATATCGACCCCGACCTTGCGCCTGCCCTTGAAGCGCTCCCCGAACCGCAGGACCTTCGCCGACGATCCGCCCGGTATGACCGCCTTGAATCTGCGCCCGGGCAGCGGACCGCCGCACACCTCGTTGAGGAGCTGGCCCAGCGTGATCCTGCCCAGCGCGAACTCGTAATAGCCCGGGCGCTGGACGTGGCCCGAGACGCAGAAGATCCGCGTGCCGGTGTTGTTGAGCGTCCCGATCTTCGAGAAGGCGTCGCCGCCCATGTCCGCGATGTGCTTCACGTGGCAGAGCGTCTCGACGTTGTTCACGATCGTCGGGCACTGGTACAGGCCGAGGACCGCGGGGTAGTACGGCGGCTTGATCCGCGGATAGGGGCGCTTGCCCTCCAGCGACTCGATCAGCCCGGTCTCCTCGCCGCAGATGTAGGCGCCCGCCCCGCGGTGGACGTAGACCTCGCAGCCGTAGCCGGTGCCGAGGATGTCGGGGCCGGCGAAGTTGGCGGCCCGCGCCTCAGCGATCGCCTTCTCGAGGATCCTGGCCCCCTGGGGGAACTCCCCGCGGATGTAGATGTAGGCGCGCTCCACCTTGTTCGCGAAGCAGGTGATCATGATCCCCTCGATCAGCTGGTGCGGGTCCCGGTGGATGATGTAGCGGTCCTTGAAGGTCCCCGGCTCGGACTCGTCCGCGTTCACGATGAGGTAGACGGGCTTGCCGCTCTTGCGGTCCAGCAGCGTCCACTTGACCCCGCAGGGGAAGCCGGCGCCGCCCCGCCCGAGCAGCCCCGACCGCTTCACCTCGTCGACCAGCTCCTCGGGCTTGCGCTTCACGGCCTTCCTGAGCACCTCGTAGCCGCCGTTGCGCACATAGCACGCGAGGTCGTTCGAGTACCCGGGCTCGTCGATGTGCCTGAAGATCATCCGGTGCTGTTCGGGGGCGGCCATGGGTTCGCTCAGGGTTTTCCGGCGGGGGCGCCCGCCTCGGCCTTGATCTTCTGCGAAAGCGCACGTGCCTTCGCAGGGTCCACCTTCTCATGCAGCTCCTCGTCGATCATGACGACCGGCGCCGTGCCGCAGCTCGCCAGGCACT
>CAYQOH010000398.1:0-2356 GCA_964419075.1 uncultured Opitutaceae bacterium
CCGAAGCTGCTTCCCCAGGTGTTGGCATCGAACGAGGTCGTCACCGGCATGTGGCGCGCCTTGAGAACCAGGGGTTGAAGCCTGGCAAGGTCGCTCTCCGCCTTCTGGAGGCGCGACTGCAGGTCCGACACCTGGCTCTTCGCCTGATCGAGCTGCGCGGCAACATGGGTGGATCCCGCGGCCGCCTGCGTGAGCTGGCCCTGCAGGTCGGCCGACCCGGCGTTGGCCTGGTCCAGCTGCGCCTGCAGCTTCGCCGACTCCGCCTCCTCGGCCTTGGCCTTCTCGACCTGCGACTGCAGGTCCGCACGTTGGCCCTTGGCCTTGTCGATCTGGCCCTGCAGATCGGCCAACTGGGATTTGTCCGCCTCCAGCTGCACGTTAAGGCCCGCCATCTGGGCGTTGTCCGCCCGGGCCTTGGCGAGGTCGGCCTGCGCCTGCGCCAGTTCCGCCCTGGCGCTGGCCAGCTGCGTCTGGTTTTCGGGGAGCTGGGCGCTCAGGTGCTGAACCTTGACGCCGAGGACGATGATAACAATCGCGAGGACGATGCAGGCCGCGAGGGTCCCGAGGAACAATCCCGCCTGCCTGCCCTTTTCCTGTCTGGGGGCTGGTGCAGCATTCATGATAGAGTAGACATCTTAGACCACCGGCCTAGGAGGAATGATGGGGGCTTCCCACCGAAAGGCGCACGTCCAGGTGGGGTGTAAGCCCCATGCAAGAGCCATCGGCCGCACCCCTGGGACGATCGGGGGTGAAGGCCCCATGGCACGCAATGCGCGGGAAGACTACCATGCTTCCATGAACCTCATTCTTCTCTTCGTGGTACTTCTCCTCCTGTTCGGCGGCGGCGGCTTCTATTTGGGCGGACCCGCCGTTGGCGGCGGCGGCCTCGGGCTCATCCTGCTGATCTGCCTCATCGTCTTCCTCGCAGGCGGCTTCCGGACGAAGGTCTGAGGTCGCGCCGGCACGGGTTCGCGAGCGCCCAACAGGCGCGCGCGGGCTTGCAGCCCCGGGGTCGGGGGCTATGTAGCCCTCATGAGCGACCTGCCGGTCCGCGAGGGCCAGAGGGGTCCAGGCGGCCGACCGGACGCCGAGGACGATTCCCAGCAGCCCGTGGAGCGGCTCTTTGTCGCCCTTCCGCTGCCCGATTGGCTCCGGACCGAGCTCGAGGGCCTCTCGGAGCCCCTGCGCGGGGTCGCATGGACGCGGCCCGCACAGCTTCACCTGACGCTGCGCTTCCTGGGCGACACCCCGACCGACCGGACCTTGCGGATTGAGGAGAGCCTCGCCTCGATCCGCGTCGGATCCTTCATTCTTCCGATCGAGGGCGTGGGGGGATTCCCTCCCAAGGGCCCCCCAAGGGTCATCTGGGTGGGCGTGGGCTCGGGCCACCCCCACCTCTTCCAGCTTCGCCAGCGCCTGGACGACGCCCTGCTCGCCGCGGGAGTCGACCTCGACGTGCGGCACTTCCAGCCGCACCTGACGCTCGCGCGCTGCGCCGAGGGTTCCGCGGGAGCCGTCTCGACCTGGCTGCGGAAACATTCCGGATTCGGGTCCGCGCCCTTCCGCGTCACGTCGTTCGACCTCTGCAGCAGCCGGCTTGCCGCGCAGGGTGCCGAGCACGCGCTGCGGCGCCGCTATCCCCTGGCCTGAAGGCACGTGCGTCCCCTGCGCACCCGTCCCGGTCTCCCTACTTCGCCCGAAGGAGCAGCACCGGAATCCTGACACTGTGCCGCACGCGCCTCGACGTGGACCCGAGGAAGAGGTCCGCCACGAAGCGGTGCCCGTGCGTGCTCATGGCCACCAGGTCGCACTTCTTCTCATTGATCCACCGGATGATCTGCTCGCCGGGCTCGCCAAAGGCCAGTTCGGCCTCGGCCGGGATGCCCGCGGACTGGAATTCGTTCTGCACCTTCTGCAGGTACGCCGTGTCCTCGGATATCTCCGGGCTCACCGCATCGGCCCCGAAGGTCCTTGCCGCCCAGCCGTCGGCGACGTGCAGCAGGACGACATGGCTGTTCATGATCCTGGCCAGGGCCTTTATGTGCTCGATGATCGCCCGGTCGGTGGGCGTCGCGTCCAGCGTCACGAGGATCTTGTCATACATGGCTGGCTCTCGGCTGAAGGGTGTTGGGGAGGTGTGCTCAGTGGCCGGCGATGACGGCCCCTGCCTGCCTCAGCGCATCCGGCAGGCTATAGATGTCCATTGCCGTTATCAACAGCGCAGTGCCCCAGCCCGCGATCATGAGGAACCAACCGTTGCGCCACCGCCCCATCCGCCTCTGGGAGCTCGTGAAGTGCAGCAGCGGGAACATGGCGAAGGGCAGCTCGATGCACAGCACCACCTGGCTCAGGTTGA
>CAYQOH010000399.1:0-2352 GCA_964419075.1 uncultured Opitutaceae bacterium
AGCTTCTTGTCGGAGAGGAGCAGCGGGTCGCCGCCCGACAGCAGCACGTCCCTGACCTCGGGATGCGCCTCGATGTAGCGCAGGCCCTGCTCGTATTCCGGATGGAAATTGTAGTCCTGCGCGTTCGAGACGAGGCGGCTCCGTGTGCAGTACCGGCAGTAGGCCGCGCACCGGTCGGTGACGAGGAACAGCACGCGGTCGGGGTAGCGATGCACGAGCCCGGGCACCGGCGAGTGGGCATCCTCCCCGAGCGAATCGAGGGTCTCGCCGTCGCTGACGACCATCTCGGCGCCGCGCGGGATCACCTGCTTGCGGATGGGGCAGTCGGCGTCGTTCCGGTCGATCAGGTTGAAGAAGTAGGGGGTGATCGCGAGCGCCAGCTTCTTGTTGGCAAACTCGCACCCCGCCTTCTCCTCCTCCGTCAGCGTCATGTACTTCTCCAACTGCTCCTTGGACACGATCCGGTGCTTCAGCTGCCAGGTCCAGTCGGCCCAGTCCGCCTGCGGAACATGCTGCCAAAGCCCCTGGCCTTCGAACCACGTTGATCGATCCTCGGTGTAGGGCATTTTGGGCGGCCAGCACCGTTAGGCACCCAAGGATCGTTGTCAAATGGCCGCTTTTGATTGCCGTTTCGGGCCTTTTTGGTTGGCAGGCCCCGATCCGCGGATTTTGTTCGACCCTTGATGCCGACCACCAAGCCCGCCGTACTTGCCCTTGAGGATGGAAGCGTCTTCCGCGGGGTCGCCTTCGGCGCCGAGGCCACGATCGCTGGGGAATGCGTCTTCAACACCTCGATGACCGGCTACCAGGAGATCCTGACGGACCCCTCCTATTTCGGCCAGATCGTGACGATGACCGCGGCGCAGATCGGCAACTACGGCATCAATGACGAGGACGCGGAGGCCGCGGCGCCGAAGGCGAGCGGGTTCGTCGTGCGCGAGCTCTCCCCGGTCGTGAGCAACTGGCGCTCGCGCGTCGCTCTCGGCGACTACCTGGCGCAGAACGGGATTCCCGGGATCAGCGAGGTGGACACCCGCGCGATCACGAAGAAGCTCCGCGTCGACGGCGCGATGAAGTGCTGCCTGAGCACGCGGGCCATCTCGGACGAGGAGGCCGTGTCGCGGGCGCGGGCGTGGAAGGACATGGCGGGCGCCGACTACGTGAAGGATGTCACCTGCCGGGAGCCCTTCATATGGGGGGCGGACGACCCGGCGAACCACAACCCGCCCTACGTGCCCGCGGGAACGGCGTTCGGGGCGGCGGTGACGCCCGCCAAGAAGTTCCGCGTGGCGGCGTTCGACTACGGGGCGAAGCGCACCATCTACCGCAAGCTCGTGCGCCACGGCTTCGAGGTGCAGGTCTTCCCGGCGGCGGCCACGGCCGAGCAGCTCGAGGAGCACCGCCCGGACTGCGTGTTCCTCTCCAACGGGCCGGGCGACCCGGCCGCCCTGCCCTACATCTACAAGACGGTGACGGCCCTGCTGCCCGAGTATCCCATGTTCGGGATCTGCCTCGGCCACCAGATGATCACGCACGCGCTGGGGGGCTCGACCTTCAAGCTGAAGTTCGGACACCGCGGCGGCAACCAGCCGGTCAAGAACGTCGAGACCGGCAAGGTGTCGATCACGGCGCAGAACCACGGGTTCGCGACCGATCCGGCCAGCGTCAGGGACCGCGGGGCGATCCTGACCGAGTTCAACCTGAACGACAACACGGTCGAGGGCCTGCGCCACAAGGAGCTCCCCGTCTTCTGCGTCCAGTACCACCCCGAGGCCGCCCCAGGGCCGAGCGACGCGGATCCCCTCTTCGTGGACTTCTACCGGATGGTGGAGGCCCGCAAGGCGGGCCGGATCTGAGGCGGCGCGGCGCCTACCCGCCGGACATCGTTCCGGTGAAGGTCCAGCGCTTGTCGAGGACGGACGGGCCCCTGCCGAGCTCCGGCCTGCGGGCGACCGCGTCAAAGAAGGTCGTGTGGAACCGCAACCGCGTCTTGCCGTCGACCGTGACCAGGAGGGTGCCCGCGAGCGCATCGGCGTCCGCCTGCGGCAGGGAGTCGAAGTACGGGCTCTCCCGGGGCGGGTAGAGGGACCCCATCGACAGGGCGAGGGCGTGCGGCTTGGCGTAGTCGATCTCGAACACCTCGCTTCGCGTGACCGTGAGCGGCCCGATGAAGCCGAACTGCAGGTGGTCCCGGTCGCAGTAGCGCACGTACACCACGTTGCTCCAGGGGCCCCATCCGGTGACGACCAGGGGCTCGTTCTCGCCCGGCTTGTTCGCGGGGAACGTCAGGTCGAGGCTGAGCGGCCCGTAGCCCACGTCGAAGATCCGGTCGTACCAGTAGCTCGGGTAGTC
>CAYQOH010000400.1:0-2349 GCA_964419075.1 uncultured Opitutaceae bacterium
TCCCGTGGTCGATGATGCCTATCCTCGAGCAGAGGCGGGTCGCCTCCTCCATGTAGTGCGTGGAGTAGATGACGGTGAGCCCTCCGCGGTTGAGCTCGAGGAGGTACTCGAATATCGCGTTGCGAGACTGGGGGTCGACGCCGACCGTCGGCTCGTCGCAGAGGAGGAGCTTCGGCCGGTGGAGCAGCGCGGCGGCGAGGTTCAGGCGGCGCTGCATCCCACCCGAGAACGCCAAGACCAGATCCTTCCTTCTGTCGGCGAGCTGCACGGCCTCGAGCGCGTGGTCTACGCGTTCCCTGAGGGCCGCGCCCCGCAGCCCGTAGAGTCCGCCGAAGATCCGCAGGTTGCGCTCGGCGCTCAGGTGTCGGTACAGGGCAATGTGCTGCGGCACGAGGCCCAGCGACCGGCGCGCCTGCGCCGACCCCGCCGCGGCCCCGGCCCCGTCGACGGTCAGGGTCCCTGCGTCCAGCGGGCGAAGGCCGCAGACGAGCGACATGAAGGTGGACTTGCCGGCCCCATTGGGCCCGAGGAGCCCGAAGAACTCGCCCGGGGCGATGTCGAGGGACACGCCGTCAAGGGCGGTGACCGCCCCGAAGCGCTTGACGACGGCCTTTGCGGAGAGAAGGGAGGGCGGGGGGTTCATTTGGGCGCGAGCAGCAGCTGGAGGGCGGCGACATGTTCCGCGAACGCCTGGCGGCCCGCCGGGGTGACGGCGACAAAGGTCTTCGGCCGGCGCGCGACAAATTCCTTGTCGACGGCGATGTAGTCCCGGGCCTCGAGCGTCGAAAGATGCGCGCCGAGGTTGCCGTCGGTGAGGCCGAGATGATCCTTTAGATAGGTGAAGTCCACGCGTTCGCCCTCCAAGAGCTGGCAAAGCGCCGACATGATCTGGAGCCGGGCCGGCTGGTGAATGGTATAATCGAGCTGGCTCATGAAGCGTTACCGCCAAAAATAGCGGACGTAGAATCCGCTGCCCACGAGGACGGCGCCGCAGAGGATCGTCAGGGCCCAGAAGAGCCCGGGGACGAGGAGGAACCCGGCGACGACAAGCGCGGAGACGGCAAGGCCGACCCAGAGCAGGTAGTTGTCGAACCAGATGCCGGCAACGATGTAGAGCTGCATCCAGAGGAGGGTGCTGTACCCGAAGCCCGCCTTGTAGGAGGAGAGGCCGCCAAAGAAGATGGGCCAGACGAGGTAGCCGAACCCGAGAAGGACCGCGCAGACGGTGACAAATCGCTTGTCGATCCGGCTTCGGATCTGCCGGTTCTGGAACATGCCAATCGCGAACGAGGCGATGATCCCGGCCACGCCGACCGCCGTTGCCGCATATTGAAACCGGTGGGCGTCGGCCCAGAACAGGGCCGACATCACGATCCAGACGAGACCCCAGAGCCACAGGAACAAATGGCCCCGGTGGGACCGGATCGCGCCTCGCATCGCAAGCCGCGACGCCTCGATGTCCTGTAGCGCGCGCTGTGCATCCTCCTGAGTAATATTCATGACAGAGTACTCTACTACACAGAGTAATCTGTCAATGTTTTTGTTCGGGATGAACTATAATCTATTGTTCATTAACATTTAATAGAATTACATGTTTCGGGCAAATCCCGAACAAGAGTCATTTCAAGATGCGCCCACGAGCCTCAACCCAAGCCGAGTCGGGTATCAAGGGCCCCAGGTGCCGGACGGTCTCGGAGCCCATCGCCGAGGCGATGGCCCCGCACTGGCCCAGTGGAAGATTCCGCAGGTAGCCGCAGAGGAAGCCGGCCGCCCAGGCGTCCCCTGCACCGTTCGTGTCGACCACGTGGGGTGCGGCAACCGGGGCGATCCGATGGAGCTCGCCGCCCCTGGCGATCCATGCTCCATCGCGCCCCAGCTTCACCGCGGCGGTGACGCCGTGCCCCGCGAGCTCGCGGGCCAGCGCGTCATAGCCGCCCCTGTGCGCGGGGTAGAGCGCCCGGATCTCGTCCTCGTTGGCGAACACGACGTCGATGCCGTGCCCGAATTGCGCGAACATCCAGTCCCTGGCGGCGTTGACGACCTCGAAGGACGACAGGTCGAGGCTTATCGTGCAGCCCGCGGCACGGGCCGCCCCGAGCACGGCCTCGCAGAGTGCCTGGTTGAACACCAGGTAACCCTCGATGTGGGCGTGGCGCACGCCGCGGAAGTCCTCCTGGGAGATCTCCGAGGGCGAGAGGGTCATCGCCGCGCCGAGGTTCGTGCGCATCGTCCTCTGGGCGTCCGGGGTCACGAGTGCGAGGCAGCGCGCGTTGGCCACCGAGCCGTGCTTAAAGCGCGAGACGTCGACCCCCGCCGCTCTGAAGCGCTCGATGTAGTTGCGCGCCACGC
>CAYQOH010000401.1:0-2331 GCA_964419075.1 uncultured Opitutaceae bacterium
GCGGCACCGAGATCGGCGAGCAGATCCGCAATATCATCGTCCACAACTCGAAGGGCGACGAGATGTGCCCGGAGACGGAGCTGCTGCTCTTCGCCGCCTCGCGGGCCCAGCTCGTGCGCGAGATCATCGTCCCGGCGCTCATGCGCGGCGCGATCGTCCTGAGCGACCGGTACCTCGACTCGTCGACGGTGTACCAGGGCGTCGGCCGGAACCTCGCCGCGGACCCGGTCAACCAGATCAACCGCTTTGCGGTGGGCAACGTCATGCCCGACTTGACGATCGTCATCGACGTCCCGACCAAGGTGGGCCTGACGCGCATCCACCAGCGGGCGTCGGACCTGCCGGACCGCATGGAGCGCGAGAACATCGACTTCTACAACAAGATCCGCGAGGGGTACCTCGTCCTCGCCAAGGGCATGCCCTCCCGATTCGTCGTCGTCGACGGATCGAAGGACGAAGCGACGACCGAGAAGCGGATCTGGGACGCCGTAAAGCCCCGGATCGCCTGATGACTGCGGCCGCGGTCCCCTGGCCGCCCGCCCTTGCGGGCACCCCCGCAATCGAGGTGATCGAGCGGGCGATCGGGCGCGGGCGCCTGCCGCACAGCCTGCTTCTGGCGGGCGACGACCAGGAGGGACTGTCGGCGGCCGGCCTCGCGCTGGCGGACCGGCTCCTGAACTGGGGCTCGGCCGCGCCGTCGCCCTACCCTCCCGACCGACATCCCGACTGCTTCCAGATCCGCCCGTCCGGAAAGTCGCGCCAGATCAGCGCGGGTGCCGTGCGCGAGCTCGTGGGGCGCGTGAACGTGATGGCGACCCTGTCGAGGCACAAGGTGGTCGTGTTCCACGACGCCGACCGCCTGAATCCGGTGGCGGCGAACATCCTGCTGAAGACGCTCGAGGAGCCGCCGGAGGCGACGACCATCGTGCTGCTGACCGCCAGGCCCTACGCCCTCCTGCCGACGATCCGCAGCCGGGTGCTGCACTTCCGGTTCCCGGGGATGGCGTCGGCGGTGCGGGTGGAGGGCTGGGAGGCCTGGCTCGGCGACTACCGCGCGTGGCTCAGGCGCCTGGGTGAGGGGGTCGCCGCGGGCCGGGCGGCCGCCGATGGGATCTTCACGCTCTACGGGCTGGTGGCCCGGTACGCCTCGATGCTGGACAAGGCCTCGGAGGCGGAGGGCGTCCGGCGCAAGGAAGGCGTCGCGCAGGCCCTGGACGACGATGAGATCGCGGCCCTGGAGGCCGAGATCTCGGTGGGCCTGAGGCTGCGGATGTTCGCGGGGATCGAGGAGGCGACGAGCGCGCACGCCCGGGAGCTTCTCGAGGCCGGCGACGCGGGGGCCCGGCGCCCGCTCGCGGCGGCGGTCGACAGCCTCGAGCGGTCGGCGGGGCTCCTCCGGGTCAACCTGAACGACGCCGCGGCCCTCGAGGACTTCCTGCTGGCGTCGCTTCGGATCTGGACGCGGCGGTGAGCATCGCCGCGCCGAAGACCCCCGCGCTGTCGCCCAGGGCGGGCCTCAGGAACTCCGTCCGGATGCTGGTGTTGAAGAGGTGCCTCAGGACGGCCTGGCGGGTGGCCTCCTCGTAGAGCAGGTCGACGTTGCCCACGCCGCCGCCGATGACCACCGCGTCGGGGTCCAGGATGTTGATCACGGCGGCGATCGCCTCCCCGAACTTGGCCCTCAGCCGCCGGAGCGTCTCGCGCGCGGCCCGCTCGCCCGAGGCGGCGCGGGACACGATCTCGGGAAGGCGCACGTCCCGGCCGGTGTGCTCCCGGTAATGGCGCTCGAGCGCGGGGCCTGAGATCACGGTCTCGACGCAGCCCGCGCGCCCGCAGTAGCACGGGGTGCGCTCGCCGCGCATCGGGTTGTGTCCCCATTCGCCCGCGATCCCGTGCAGGCCCTCGAGCACGCGGCCGCCCACGACCACGCCCCCGCCGCAGCCCGTCCCGAGGATGAGCCCGACGACGACGCCCCGGCCGCGTGCGGCGCCGAGCAGCGCCTCGGCGAGCGCGAAGCAGTTCGCGTCGTTGGCCGTGCGCGCCTCGACCCCGAGCGCCGCTCCCAGGTCCTCCCGCAGCCGGTGGCCGTTCAGGCAGAGGCTGTTGGAGTTCTTGAGGACCCCGGTTGCGGGGTCGACGACGCCGGGCGTGCCGAACCCGATGCAGGCGGGACGCCGGGTCCCGGACTCGCGCTCGAGGGTCTCCACCAGCCGGACGATCTTGCCGATGACGTGCGCGTAGCCCCTGCGGCTCTCGGTGGGCACCCGCAGCCGGCAGAGCGCGCGGTCGGGCTTCCTGGGGTCGATCACGGCCCCCTCAATCTTCGTGCCC
>CAYQOH010000402.1:0-2306 GCA_964419075.1 uncultured Opitutaceae bacterium
CGAGATGGACCCGAGGTTCGAGATGTTCGACCGGACGCTCGTGGACAGGCTCGAGACGCCGATCACGCGCCACCACGAGTAGCGGCCCTTAGTGGAAGTCCACCAGCTCCACGTCGAACACGAGTGTCGCGCGGGGCGGGATCGCGGGGGGGCGCCCGGCCTCGCCGTAACCGAGCCAGTAGGGGATGATCAGGGTGCGCCTTGCGCCCTTCTTCATGGTGAGGAACGCCTCGTCCCATCCCTTGATCACCTGGCCCATGCCGACCTGGAACGTGAAGGGCCCGCCGTGAACGAACGAGCTGTCGAACGGCGTCCCGTCGAGCAGGCGGCCGGAGTACTGGGCGACGACGGTGTCGCCGGCCTTCGGGGTCCGGGTCCCTGCGCCCGGGTCCCGGTTGATGTACATGAGGCCCGAGGGGGTCGTGTACTTGGTCGGGAAATCCTTCCGGACCGCGGTGGCGTCCGCCTCGGACAGCTGGGGCGCGCTCTCCGCCATCGCCGAGCGCATCGCGCTGTTGATCGGCTCGCCCGGGTGCTTGCTCGCCATGATCCCGGAGCGCACGACGATCGCCAGGGTGAGGAGGACGCCGCCCAGGACCAGGAGATAGAGGAGGCTGCGCATGAGGGGGTTCTTGCACCAAAAACACAAGGGGCCGGATGGCAACAAGCCTTTTTTGCCAAAAGACGTGTTGCCATCCTCTTGGGCGCGCCTTTTTTCAAGCGGCCATGTCGACGCCTCCGGCCAACCCCTCGGAAAGCGGGGCCGCCGCCGTCGAGGTCGCCGGGCTCACCAAGAACTACGGCAGGGTCGAGGCGCTCAGGGGCGTCGACCTGACCGTCGGGCGGGGGGAGATGTTCGCGCTCCTGGGCCCTAACGGGGCCGGCAAGACGACGCTCTTCTCGATCCTCGCGACCCTGCGCTCGCCGTCGTCGGGAGCGGCGCGGGTGATGGGCCGCGACGTGGTGGCCGAGCGCGACGCGATCCGGCGCGAGATGGGGATCGTCTTCCAGGAGCCCGCGATCGAGCAGCGCCTAAGCGGCCGCGACAACCTCTTCCTCATGGGCCTACTGTACGGCCTGTCGCTTTCGGGCGCCCGAAAGCGGGCGTCCGAGATCCTCGCGCAGCTGGGGCTCGGGGAGGCGGGCGAGCGGCTTGCGCGGGACCTCTCGGGTGGCCAGCGCAGGAAGCTGGAGCTCGCCCGGGCGCTCGTCACCGACCCGCGGATCCTGTTCCTTGATGAGGCCACGCTCGGCCTCGACGTCGACGCGCGCCGCGTGTTCTGGGGCCAGGTGCGCGGCCTGGCCGACGCGGGGCGGACCATCTTCTTCACGACGCACTACATGGCCGAGGCGGAGGTCGCCGACCGGATAGCCCTGATCGACTCCGGCCGCATCGTGGCCCTGGGCACGCCCCGCGAGCTCAAGGCCCGGATCGGCGGGGGGATCGTCACGCTCAAGACGGACGACGACGCGAGCGCCTGCGCCTGGCTCAGGGGCCGGGGCCTCGCCCCGGAAGTCAGCGGCCAGGGGATCATGCTCGTCCACGCGGACCCCGCCGGCGTGCTCCCCGACCTGCTGCGCCACCTTCCCGTGAGGGTCGACCGTGCGGAGGTCCACGCCCCGAGCCTCGAGGACGTCTTCCTCCGGCTGACGGGCCGCGGGCTCGAGGGGGACAACAAGCCATGACGCGCGCGATCTTCGCCATCGTCGTTCTGGACCTGAAGCGCTTCTGGGTGGACCGCGCGCGCCTCGTCGCCGGCCTGGTCCAGCCCCTCCTCTACCTCTTTGTGCTCGGCGCGGGCATTGGGGCCAGCTCGAAGATGGGAGGGGGCGATTACCGGCGCTTCATCTTCCCCGGCACCATGGGGCTCTCGCTGCTCTTCTCGGCGACCTTCGCGGCCATCACCATCGTCTTTGACCGCCAGATCGGCTTCTTCAAGGCGGTGCTCGTGGCGCCGGTCCCGCGCTCGGCGATCGCGGTCGGCAAGATCGTCGCGGGGGCCATCCAGTCGCTCGCCCAGGGGCTCATCCTGCTTCCGTTCGCCCCGCTGGCAGGGGTGCCGCTCAACCCGGCGGAGGCCTTCGAGATGGTGGGGGCGATGGTGCTCGCCGCGCTCACGTTCTCGACCATCGGGGTCGCCTTCGCGTGCCGCTTCACCTCGACGACGGTCTTCCCCATCGTGAGCAACGCCGTGCTGCTGCCGATGTTCTTCCTGTCGGGCGGTCTCTACCCGCTCAAGGCCGCACCCGCCTGGATGCAGGTCGCCGCGCACCTCGATCCCGTCGCGTATGCAATCGACCTCATG
>CAYQOH010000403.1:0-2306 GCA_964419075.1 uncultured Opitutaceae bacterium
GTAGAACTGGCTGACGGGGGTCCAGTTGACGGTCTCGCTCAGCATCTCGCCGCGGGCCTTGCCGCTGGTGATCTCGCTGCCGAGCCCGCCGTTCGGGATTGCCGCCGTCACGGACATGTTGCCGTACTGCGGCTGGTAGCGCGTGTTGAAGGAAAGCTGCGCGAACGGCTTGAAGATGACGCTCAGCTTGACCCCGGTGAAGGTGTAGCCCGTGACGAAGAGCCCGCCGTAGCTGCCGGTGCCGATGATGTCGTCCGAGCCCACGAACCGGTTCTGGTGGTCCTTGCGGTAGACCTCGGCCCGCACCGTGAACATGCTGCTGGCGTTCCAGTTGGCGCCGACCTTGAGGTCCTCGTAATCCTGGTTCGCGTCCTGGAAGAAGACGCTGCCGATCGGCGTCGCCGTGTTGGTGGTGACGCCGGCGCCCGTGACCGTGGTCGCCGCATAGGGATTGACCCAGTGCTGGGTGCCCCGGTCGATGCAGTCGTCGAACGTCCCATACAGCGAGAGGGTCCGGATGCCCGTGTACTGGAGCGAAATCTCCGGCGTCTCGGTGTGGTCGATGAAGTGGGAGTAGGTCAGCTCGTAGTTCGTGTTGATGTTGGTCGCGGCGACCGTCTTGGCCCCGGTGGCGAGCGTCGTGTTCATGAAGCCTCCGCTGTTGCCGACCTCGTTGGTCTCGTCGCGGAAGCCGAGGCTCGCAGCCAGGTCCTTGGTCGGCGTGTACTTGAGGAAAATGTTGCCCGTGTAGTCGTTGAGCGTGGAGGTGCCGTAGATGGACGCGGCCGTGTCGGCCACCCAGACGGCATTCGGCGTCGCGGCATACGTGGGGGTGAGCCAGGTGCCGCCGTTCGTCGCATTCAGGTGGGTGTACATGAGCCCAATATCCACGGCGAACTTGTCGTTGATGGTGGTCTCGGTCTGGTCCAGAAGGCGCACGGACCGGGACAGCCTGCTCTCCATGTCGTCCGTGACCTCGACCGTCGGGTCGGCGAGCACACCAAGGGAGTTCGGGTACTTGATGTAGTCCCGGGAGTCGACATTGTTGACCCAGTCGTACGTGAACTTGAAGGTCTCCGTGGTGCGCCCGAGCTTCGCCGTGACCCCGGCGTCGACGCTGCGGTGGTGCTCGTCCAGGATCTGGGTGTTCGGGTTGATGAAGGGGGTGTTCGCCGGGAGGGCGTTGCCGACAAGCGCGTTCTTCTTCACGACGGCCAGCGGGTTGACCACGGCCGCCCACTCCGTCGAGTCCTTCGACCCGGTCCGGATGTCGTCCCTGTAGCTGAAGGTGAAGACCGGCTGGTCGGGCTTGGAGTAGGTCGCCCCGACCCAGAATGAGCCGCGGTCCACGTGGAGCTGCTCGCCGGTGAGCCGGTAGAGGCGGTCGGTCCCCGGGAAGAATCCGCCCACGCCGTCGTAGAACGTGCGGAAGCGCTTGTAGCCCATGTCGAAGGACCCGACGTTCGCCTTGTCGATCTTCAGGGTGGCCAGGTAGTCGTCCGTCCCGTCGAGCGCGTGGCCGTTGAGCGTGAGGGTCGTGGTGTCATTAAGGTCCTTCGCGAACTTGAAGTCCTCGATGCCGAAGGATCCCCAGGTGGGCGTGCTCTGGCGCGCCGCGTAGGAGGCGTCGTCGCCCGCGATCCACGCCGTCTGTCCGGTGACCTTGATGTAGCTCTCGTAGGAGGGGAAGGCGTCCGCATTGGTCGGGGCGTCGGCCGCCACCGAGAGGGACACCGGAAGGGAAAGGGCTGCACCAAGGCCGAGGAGGCCCGCGATGCGGCGGAAGGAGGGAGTAGCCGTATGCATGGTGTTGACGTCCGTTAAGGGTTAGGGACGAAGGGAGGCGTTGACGTTGGAGCCGTGGACATCCTCGTGGCAGCCCGCGGACCAGCAGGTGCCCTCGGAGAGCCGGGAGCCGATGGCGGCGGCGTGGGCGCCGTCCTTGAACCCGCCGATGTTGAATCCGGGGGTGAGGGTCTGGAGGTGGCAGCGCATGCACAGGTTGGCGTCGCGGGCCACGAGCATCTTGTCGTTGACCGTGCCGTGGGGGTTGTGGCAGGCGGTGCAGCCCTCCTCCCGGATGGCCCCGTGGGGGTAGGTGTACGGGCCCGCCTGCTGCGTGTGGCAGCGGATGCAGGTCTCGGTCGCGGCTGAAAGCTGGGCGCCGCCGCCGCGGATCGAATTTCCCTTGTGGACGTCATGGCAGTCCACGCAGCTCACCTTGCCGGCGAGGACCGGGTGCGTGTGCGGGAGGCTGAACTCGCCGCGCTTGTCGAGGTGGCACTGGAAGCAGGCCTCGGGCGACT
>CAYQOH010000404.1:0-2299 GCA_964419075.1 uncultured Opitutaceae bacterium
CGACGTGCCCTGCTCGAACACGGGCGTCATGCGCCACCGGGTCGACGTCAAGTGGAGGCTGCAGCAGGCGGACTTCCCGAAGCATGCGCGCCAGCAGGGCGCGCTCCTGCGCGCGGCCGCCGCGCTCCTGTGCCCGGGCGGGCGGCTGGTCTACTCCACCTGCAGCATCGACGCCGCGGAGAACGAGAAGGTCGTGGCCGCCTTCCTCGAGCGCAACCGCGGATTCAGCCTGAGGAAGCGTGTCGTTGCCGTCCCCTGGATGGATCGCCACGACGGTGCCGCGGCCTTCCTCATCGAGAAGACCGGAGCCCCCATCCCTCCCACGCAGACATGACCCAAGGACGCACGGCAATGGCCCTGCTCGCGGGCGCGCTCTCGGCACTGCCCGCGGCTTGCGGAGCGGCCGACAAGGACTGGCCCGAATACCTCGGGGGCGCGGACCGCAGCCACTATTCGCCGCTGCGCCAGATCAACGCGTCGAATGTCGGCCAGCTCAGGACGGCCTGGGTGTACCACACCGGCGCGTTCGGGCAGATGCAGTGCAACCCGATCATCGTGAAGGGGGTCCTCTACGGAGCCACGGGGACGAGCGAGGTGTTTGCCCTGAACGCGGCGAGCGGCAGGCCGATCTGGCGCTTCAGCGTCCCGGGCGCGCTCGACGTGGTGCTGGCGAACGACCGGGGTGTCACCTACTGGACGGACGGCAAGAGCGAGCGGATCCTGTGCACGGTCGACTCCTGGCTCTACGCCCTGGACGCGAGGACCGGCTCCGTGGTCAAGGACTTCGGGTCGGGGGGCCGCGCGAGCCTCAAGGCGGGCCTGGGCCCCCAGGCCCAGCAGAAATATGTCATGTCGACCACGCCGGGCACGCTCTACGGCGACCTGATCGTCATGCCGACCCGGGTGAGCGAGGACCAGGACGCCGCGCCCGGGTACATCCAGGCGTTCAACGTGCGCACGGGCACGCTCGCGTGGACGTTCGTCACGATCCCGTACCCGGACACCCCGGGCTACGAGACCTGGTCCAAGGACGCCTACAGGAACACCGACGTCGGTTCCGCGAACTGCTGGGCGGGCATGGCGATCGACCGCCGCCGGGGGATCCTCTACGTGCCGACCGGCTCCGCGGCCCCCGACTTCTGGGGCGGACACCGCCTCGGCAAGGACCTCTTCGCGGACAGCCTGCTCGCGCTCGACGCGGCCACGGGCCGGCTTCTCTGGTGCCAGCAGACCGTCCACCACGACATCTGGGACAGGGACCTGCCGTCGCCGCCGGTGCTCGCCAGGCTGCACCGCGGCGGGCGCGAGGTCGACGCCGTCGCCCAAACCACCAAGACCGGCTTCGTCTTCGTGTTCGACCGCGTCACCGGCGAGCCCCTGTTCCCGATCGAGGAGAGGCCGTTTCCTAAGTCGACGCTCGACGGCGAGGAGGCCTGGCCCACCCAGCCGGTCCCGACCCTGCCGAAACCCTACGCGCGGCAGAGCCTGACGGAGGCCGACATCAGCCCTTATGCGGAGAACCGCGGGGCGCTGCTCGCGCAGTTCCGCTCGGCCCGCACCGGCCTCTTCCAGCCGTTCGGGAAGTTCCCGACGATCCTCTTTCCGGGCTTCGACGGGGGCGGCGAGTGGGGGGGGCCCGCGGTCGACCCCGACGGCATCCTCTACGTCAACAGCACGAACATGGCCTGGATCGCCTCGATGAGCGACACGCCGAGGGAGGCGGACCTTGCGCTCATGAGCCCCGGCCGCAGGCACTACATGCAATACTGCGCCTCCTGCCACGGCCCGGAGCGCAGGGGCCTGCCGGCGGGGGGCATTCCGTCGCTTGTCGACGTCGGGGCCCGGCTGCGCCGCGAGGAGGTCCTCGGCCTGATCGGCACGGGCAGGAAGATGATGCCCGGCTTCACGACGCTCACGGGCGATGAGAGGGCCGCGATCGTGGGCTACCTCTTCGGCGAGCCGCAGCCGGCCTCCCCGGGCGGGCCCCCGGCCCCCGAGGGCCCGGCGCGCATCCCCTACCAGTTCGACGGGTACGACCGGTGGGTCGACAGCAAGGGCTACCCCGCCATCTCGCCCCCCTGGGGAACGCTCTCTGCGATCAACCTGAACACCGGCGACTACGTCTGGACCGCCACCCTGGGCGAGTTCAGGGAGCTGTCCGCCATGGGGATCCCCCCGACCGGCACCGAGAACTACGGGGGGCCGGTCGCGACCGCGGGGAACCTCCTCTTCATCGCGGCGACCAAGGACGGGATGATGCGGGCCTTCGACACGCGCACCGGAAGGGTGCTCTGGAAGA
>CAYQOH010000405.1:0-2298 GCA_964419075.1 uncultured Opitutaceae bacterium
GGACATGGCGGAATCCTATCCGCTCACGACGCGGGAGCCAACAGCAATTCAAGGCAGGCGAGGTCGCCCGGTGAGGTGAGCTTCTGGTTGGGATGCTCGTTCTCAAGAAGCGCCACCGGATGGCCGAGAAGCTCGACTGCCGCGGCGTCGTCGGTGACCCGGACGCCGAGGCGTGCGACCCGGGCGTAGGCGCGGGTGATCAGGTCCGTGGCGAAGACCTGCGGGGTCTCCATCGCCCAGAGCCGCGAGCGGTCGACCGTGCGCAGGCGCCCGTTGCCGCGGTGCTCCTTGATCGTGTCGGTCACCCGGTGCGCGAGGACGACCGCATCCTCGCGCCTGACGATCTTGTTGAGCGCGACGAGCTGCTCGGGAAGGATGAGCGGGCGCGCGCAGTCGTGGATGAAGACGTAGTCGATGTCGCCGGGGAGCGCCGCCAGCGCCGCCGCCACGGAATCCTGGCGCTCCCGGCCGCCGCGCACCAGCAGGGACGGCGTCGGCGCAAAGGCCGAAAGGGCCGTCATCTGGGAGCGGTCGCGGTACACCACGACGTAGAAGTCGGCCACTCCGCTGGCGGCGAATGCGGCCGCGGAGTGGGCGAAGACCGGCCGGCCGGCGAGCGGGGCCAGCACCTTGTCGGGCACGGCGCCCGCCATGCGTTTTCCGGCGCCGGCCGCCAGAAGAATGACTGCTGTTCGCGACATAAGCTTCTTATATGTTGTCTCGGGAAGGGTAAGCCTGCGCCTTTTGGGGCCGAGTGCGACACGGAAAATCATGGCGCATGGAGATAATTTGACAAGGATCCCTGTAGCCTTGAGCACCCACAACCTTCAGGCACCTGCCAAGATAAACCTCTTCCTCGCGGTGACGGGGCGCAGGCCGGACGGCTTTCACGACCTCCTATCCGTGGCGGTTCCCCTGGTCTGGGGCGACGCGGTCGGGGTGGAGCCCGGCGGGTCGTCGTTCTCCGTCGACTGCGACAGCCCGGGCGTCCCGACGGACGGAACGAACCTCGTGCTCAAGGCCGCAGAGGCCTTTCGGTCGGCGACCGGCTGGACGGGGGGAGCCCGCTTCTCGATAACGAAGCGGATCCCGTACGGGGCGGGTCTCGGGGGGGCGAGCAGCGACGCGGCAGCGGCGCTTGAGGCCCTCAATGCCGTCGCGGGCCGCCCCCTGGACGCCGCGGGCACGGCGCGGGTCGCCGCGTCCGTCGGCTCGGACTGCGCGCTCTTCCTGGCGAAGGGCCCCGTGGTCATGCGCGGAAGGGGGGAGCGGGTCGAGGCGCTTCCCAAGGAGCCCTACGGGCGCATCCGGGGCATGAGGGCCCTCGTCTTCAAGCCGGGCTTCGCGGTACCCACGCCCTGGGCCTACGCAAGGCTGGCGGCCGGCGCGCCGCGCAGCTACGTCGCGCCCGAGCGGGCCGAGTCGCTGCTCGGGTCGTGGATCCAGACCGCGGGGGCGCCCCCATGGGACCTCTACTTCAATTCCTTCGAGCGGCCCGTGTTCGCCAAGTTCGGGGCGCTTCCCATCGTCCTCGACCGGCTCAGGGACCGCTTCGGGATCGAGGCCAGGATGACCGGCAGCGGCAGCGCGTGCTTCGCACTTCTCAACGAGAACACCGACGCCGGACCGGTCACGGCCGCCGTGCGCGAGGCCTGGGGGGCGTCGGCGTTTGTGGTGGAGACCCGCGTCGCCTGACGGGCCTCCGCACGCGCGGCCCCGCGCGAGAATACGCGGTGAATCGCATTGACCGATTCGCCTCCGAGGCACGATATCGGTCAAAGCCTACGGAACCCCTTCCAGACGGCGACTTTCCATGGCGACGGACTCAAGCCCAAAGCAGGAAATCGTGGTGCAAGGCATCTCGGCCTCGCAGGGCATAGCCTATGGCCAGATTTTCGTGTACCTGCAGAGCGAGGTGGAGATCCCGTCCTACCAGGTCGACCCCGACAAACGAATCGACGAGATCGCGAGGTTCGACAAGGCGCTGCTCGTGACCCGCCAGCAGATCTCGAAGATCCAGAACGAGGTCGAGAAGAACCTGGGCAAGAACGAGGCCCTCATCTTCGACGCCCACCTGCTCGTCCTCGAGGACCAGGCCCTGATCTCCGAGACGATCCGCGAGTTCGAGACCACCGGCCGCAACATCGAGACCTGCTTTGGCAACGTGTCGAAGAAGTACATTGCGGCCTTCTCCGAGATTGACGACGAGTACCTGCGCGAACGCGCCGGCGACATCCGCGACGTGGCGCAGCGGGTGCTGCAGAACCTCCTCGGCCAGGCCGAGACCAGCATCAGCCG
>CAYQOH010000406.1:0-2296 GCA_964419075.1 uncultured Opitutaceae bacterium
ACGGCCTGCCGCTCATGGGCTGCGGGGACTGGAACGACGGCATGAACCGGGTGGGGAACCTGGGCCGCGGCGAGAGCGTCTGGCTCGCCTTCTTCCTCTACGACGTGCTCGCGCGGTTCGCCGGGTTGGCGCGCGCGCACGGCGACAGCGCATTCTCGGAGCGCTGCCTCGCGCAGGCGTCGCTTCTCCAGCAGAACATCGAGCGCTCCGCCTGGGACGGCGAATGGTACCGTCGCGCCTACTTCGACACCGGCGAGCCGCTCGGGTCGCAGTCCAACGCGGAATGCCAGATCGACTCCCTTCCCCAGAGCTGGTCGGTGATCAGCGGCGCGGGCGAGCCCGGCCGCTCGCGAAGCGCGATGCGCTCCGTGGACCTCAGGCTCGTCCGCCGGGAGCTCGGGCTCGTTCAGCTGTTCGATCCCCCGTTCGACAGGTCCCCGATGAATCCGGGCTACATCAAGGGCTATGCTCCCGGAGTGCGGGAGAACGGGGGCCAGTACACGCACGCCGCAATCTGGACCGCCATGGGCTTCGCGATGATGGGGGACAACGAGCGCGCGTGGGAGCTCTTCGGGATGCTAAACCCCATCCACCACAGCGCGAGCCCCCGCCAGGCCTCCGTCTACAAGGTGGAGCCGTACGTCGTGGCCGCGGACGTCTACGCGGTCGCGCCGCACGAGGGCAGGGGAGGCTGGACGTGGTACACCGGCTCCGCGGGCTGGATGTACCGCCTGCTGGTCGAGACGCTCCTCGGCGTCAACCTGGAGGGCGACCGCCTGCGCATGGACCCCCGGATGCCTAAGGCGTGGACCGGCTTCAAGGTGCACTACCGCTACCGGCAGACGGTCTACCACATCGCGGTGGTCCGGCAGGCCGGCGACTCGGTGGAGGCGAACTGCCTATCCGTCGACGGGCGGGAGGTGCCCGGACGCGCGTTTGCGCTCGTGGACGACCGCCTGGAGCACCTGGTGGAGCTGGCGGTGCGCTGAGCGGTGGGCCCGTTCGGGCGCGCTACTTCCGTTTCACAATGACACCGAAGCGCTCCATCAAGATCAGGACACCGGCGACCAGCGCCAGGAGCCCCGTGACCCAGATGGGGATGGACAGGCCGAAAAGGAGATTGAGGCCGAAGACAATGAGGAAGAGCGCGAGGAAGATGTGGGCCATGGGCGGGGGTGGGTTCTGTTCAGACGCGGGTGGAGATGACGGGGGGAAAGATGGGCGAGCACCTTGACAGCGGCGCCGCCGATCGGACCTCCGCTTGGGAAGCCGCTGAGGGTCCTCCGGTGACTGTAGCCGACGCGCCGGCCCGGCGGTATGGGGTGTTGGCCTGCCTGCGTCCCCGCGAGGCCGCGTCGCTATACGGTCTTTGCCCTATACCGCGCGCGCATCCCATGCCGTACCCTTTGAGTCCACGTGTACACGCGCGAATCCCCAACCCCCAGGACGACCCATTCGGGCCCATGAACTTCTCGGCAGCCCATCTCAAGCGCTACCGGCAGATCGCGGGCCTGCTCTGGAAATACGGGCGCTCCGACGTCGCGAAGCAGATGGCGGTGCCCGACGAGTTCGACCCGGAGGAGCTCAGGGCGGGGCCGAGCGACGGCGCCCCCGAGCAGCTGGTCGATGACCTGGAGGCGATGGGGCCCACCTATGTCAAGATGGGCCAGGTGCTCGCCGGAAGGCCGGACCTCCTGCCCAGGCCGTACCTGACCGCGCTTGCGCGGCTTCAGGACAAGGTGAAGCCGTTCGCCTACGAGGAGGTGGAGCAGATTCTCCTGGCGGAGCTGGGGGTCAGGGTCTCGAAGGCGTTCTCCCGATTTGACACGGAGCCGATCGCCGCCGCTTCCCTCGGCCAGGTCCACCTGGCGGCGCTTCGCGACGGCCGCCTGGTCGCGGTCAAGGTTCAGAGGCCCGACATCCGCCGCCAGATCGCCGAAGACTTCGTGGTGCTGGCCGAGATCGCCGAATTCCTCGACGAGCACACGGAGATGGGCCGCAGGTGCCGGTTCAGCGCCATCGTTGCCGATTTCCGCACCACCATCCAGCAGGAGCTCAACTACGAGCGCGAGGCGCAGAACCTCATTGCCGTCGGGAAGAACCTGAAGGAGTTCACGCTGATCGTGGTGCCCCAGCCCGTCCTCGACTACAGCACCCGCAGCGTGCTCACGATGGAGTACATCAGGGGCCAGAAGATCACGTCCATCGGGTCCCTGGGAAAGCAGGACATCGACGGAGCCCTCCTCTCCGAGGAGATCTTCAAGGCCTACCTGAAGCAGGTCCTGGTCGACGGCCT
>CAYQOH010000407.1:0-2290 GCA_964419075.1 uncultured Opitutaceae bacterium
GAGGACTTCTACGGCGGCCACTACCCGGGCGCCCCGATCACGCCGGGAGTCCTCCTGTGCGAGGCGGTGTTCCAAGCCGGCGCCCTCTACCTGGCGGGCGCCGCCCGCGGGGACGCCCCGAAGGGCGTCCCCCTTCTCGTGAAGATCGCCGACGTGCGCTTCCGCAGCCCCGTCTACCCGGGCGACACGGTCACCATCGAGGTCAGGCGCAAGGAGACCGTGGCGGGGTTCTACCTCATGGCGGGTGCAATGAAGCGCGGGGACACCCGCATCCTGTCGGTCGAGTTCTCGGTCGCCTGGAGAAGCCCGGAGGCCCCGAAATGAGCTTCCTCGGGCTCGAGGGGAAGGCCTTCGTGGTGTTCGGCGTTGCGAACAAGCGCAGCGTCGCCTGGGCCATCGGCAAGTCGCTCGAGGACGAGGGCGCGCGGGTCTTCTATAGCGTGCGCTCCGAGGAGCGGCGCCGGTCGCTCCGGGCGCTGCTGGGCGAGCGCCCCGCATTCGTCTGCGACGCCGAGCGCGAGGGCGATGCGGAGCGGCTGGCCGCGGAGGTGGCCGCGACCGCCAAGGCCCCCTTGGCCGGGATCGTGCACTCCATCGCCTTCGCGAACTACGCCGAGGGCCTGAAGCCCTTCCACGAGACGAAGCGGGCGGACTTCCTGCAGGCGGCCGCCGTCTCGTCGTTCTCGCTGGTCGAGATCGCGCGCGCCTTCGCGCCCCACCTGGCCCGCGACGCCTCCGTCGTGACGATCGGCATCTCGTCCCTCCTCGTCACCCCGGACAACTACGGCTACATGGGCCCCATCAAGGCCGCGCTCGAGTCGACGGCGCGCTTCCTCGCCAAATCGTTCAGCGCGCAGTCGCAGGTCCGGTTCAATGTCGTGGGGTCCGGCCCGCTCAAGACCAGCGCCTCGGCCGGCATCCCGGGCTACCTTGAGAGCTACCTGTTCGCGGAGAAGCTCACCTTCAGGAGGCGAAACCTCGAGACCCAGGAGGTCGCCAACGCCGCCCTTTTCCTGTTGAGCGGGCGCAGCAGCGGGATCAACGGGGCGACCCTCGTGGTCGACGCGGGCCTCGGGTGCAACATGTTCGACACGGACGTGATCCGCCTGGCCATGAGGCCCGGCCGCTAGGGGCGGGCCGCCCCGGGGACCCATGCGCTTCACGAACGTCTGCCTGGAGTCGATCGCGGTCGCCCTGCCGGGCGAGACATGGACCTCCGCGCAGCTCGAGGAGCGCCTGCGGCCCCTCTACGAGCGCCTGCGCCTGCCGTTCGGGCGCCTGGAGCTGATGACGGGGATCCGCGAGCGGCGGATGTGGCCGGATGGGACGCTGCCCTCGGAGGCGAGCGCAGCGGCCGGCCGCGCCGTCCTCGGCGCGTCCTCGCTCACGCGCGAGCAGATCGGGCTCTTCATCCACGCGGCCGTCTCCCGCGACATGCTGGAGCCGGCGTCGGCCTCCTTCGCGCACCACAGGATCGGGCTTCCGGCCTCGACCCAGGTGTTCGACGTGTCGAATGCCTGCCTCGGGTTCCTCAACTCGATCGTGATCGCCGGGTCCATGATCGAGAGCGGCCAGATCCAGGCGGCCCTGATCGCCGCGGGCGAGAACGGGCGGCCGCTCGTCGAGGAGACCGTGAGGACCCTCCTTGGCGGCTCGCTCGACCGCAACGCCATCAAGCCGTTCTTCGCCAACCTAACGATCGGATGCGGCGCCGTGGCCGCGGTCGTCTGCCACCGCGACCTGGTGCGGGGCCGGGCGCACCGGATCCTCGGGGGCGTGTGCCGCTCCGCGACCGAGCACAGCGAGCTCTGCCAGGGCAACACCGCGGAGGCCGGGGGCCTCGCGATGCAGACCGATTCGGAGCGGATGCTGCAGGCGGGCGTCGCGCTCGCCAAGGAGACGTGGGATGAGTTCACCGAGGCGACCGGCTGGACGCGCGATTCGGTGGACCGCGCCATCTGCCACCAGGTCGGGAGCGCCCACCGGCGCCTGCTCTTTGAGACCCTCGGCCTCGACGTCGCCAAGGACTTCTCGACCTTCGAGACCCTGGGCAACATGGGCTCGGTCTCGCTTCCGGCGACGCTCTCGGCCGCGGTGGACGCGGGCGCCGTGCGCGACGGCGACCGCGTCGCCCTGATGGGGATCGGCAGCGGCCTGAACTGCCTGATGCTGGCGCTCGAATGGTGACCGCCCCACATCCAGCCGGGCTCCCCGGCTGGCTCGCGCGCCTTTATCCCTTCCCGACCGGGTCCTTCCACACCCCGTCCGGGGCGCGGATGAGCTATGTGGA
>CAYQOH010000408.1:0-2282 GCA_964419075.1 uncultured Opitutaceae bacterium
CTGCTGCGCCAGCTCGGCGTCGACGCCGGCGGCCTTTGGTCGCTGTCCCGGGGATTGGCCTTTGAGCGCAAGCAATACTATGAGCGGCTGGCGAATGCCGACCATGTCCGAAGTGCCGCCTCGGCCGACGATGGGCGCGGGCACCTGAGCGAGCGCGCCCTGCGCGAATTCTGCGAATTTGTGCTCAAGGTGATGCTCGACCAGATCAGCTTCATGGACGCCGTCTTCGAGCTAGAGACCCTCGCCGACCGGATCGAGCATTACGTCCGCCGCGAGGCGGGACTTGGCGAGAACGGCGCCCGGGTCTTCCTGCTCCTCAGGGAGGCTCTTTACCGGGGGGAATTTCCGCGCGGCGATTCGGGTCGCATCGCCGGCGCCGGGGAGCGGACCGGCCGCACGGCGTTGTCGGCCGCCGTGGAGGCCGGGCTTCTCAAATCCCAGACGCCCAAGTCGCCGGTCAGGCTCGCCCTTCCGGCAAAGGTGCTCGGAGCTTACTTCCCGAGGCTCTTTCCGCCCGCCAACTTTCTTGACTGAAGTGCGCCCGCGCCCGCTACCGAAGGTCATGGGTTCCCCTGAAGGATCCGCCGCTGGCCTCGCTAGACTTGCCTGATATGGCTGCAGCTTCAAAGTCCTGCCCGTGAGTCCAAAGGCCCCGCCCTCATCCCCCGTGGAGGTTTCGTGGCGGCGGGACCTGGTCTTTTTGGCCCTCCTTTTCGGGGCGCTCTTCGCCTGGAGGCTCGGCAGCGCCCCCCTCCTCAACCCGGACGAGGGCCGTTACGCCGAGGTCCCCCGCGAGATGCTGGCCGGCGGGGACTGGGTCACGCCCCGCCTCGACGGGGTCCCGTATTTTGAGAAGCCGCCGCTTGTCTACTGGGCCGTTGCGGCCTGTGAGAAGGTCCTCGGCCCGAGCGAATGGTCGGTGCGGCTCACGCCGGCCCTCTTTGCCGTGGGCGGGATCCTGATGGCCTACGGGGCGGCCCGCAGGCTCTACGGACGGGACGCCGGCTTCTGGTCGGCCATCGTCCTTGGCACGTCGCTCCTCTACGTGGCGATGGGTCACCTGGTGGGCCTCGACATGGCCGTCTCCGTCCTGATGAGCGCCACGCTCTTCTGCTTTGTGGTCGGGGTGCAGGAGCCGCCGGGGTGGCGCCGCAGGTGGCTCTTCTACGGGCTCTACGCGAGCGCGGCCCTCGCCACGCTGACCAAGGGGCTCATCGGGTTCCTCATCACGGGGGCGGTCATGCTCCTCTGGCTCGTGATCGCCGACCAGTGGAGGCGCCTGCGGCCGCTCCATCTGCCGAGCGGGCTCGCCCTCTTCCTCGCGATCGCGGCGCCGTGGCACGTCCTCGTGGCCGCGCGGAACCCGGGATGGGCGCATTTCTACTTCGTCTACGAGCACTGGGAGCGCTTCTTCGAGAAGGGGCACGGCAGGTACCAGCCCTTCTGGTTCTTCGGCCCGGTCCTCCTGCTCGGCCTCTTCCCCTGGACGGGGTTCGCCTGGAGCGCATTCCGCGGCGCGCTCGCCGGCGGATGGTCCCGCCGCAGGGAGAACGCCACCGCGTGGTTCTTCGCGATCTGGGCTGCGTTCATCTTCCTCTTCTTCAGCAAGTCCCAGTCGAAGCTGATCCCGTACATCCTGCCCGTTTTCCCGCCGGTGGCCGTGGTCGTGGGACGATGGCTCGCCGAGACCCTTCCCCTCGGGGACGCCTTCCGGCGGATGCGCACGGGCCTGAGGACCTTCGGGTTCCTCGCCGGCCTGCTCGCGGCCGGCATGTGCGTCGCCGTGCTGAAGCCCGGGCTCATTCGCGAGGCGTCGCAGGCGGCGGAGCTCAGACCCTACGCCTACGTCATGGCAGCGATCCTGTGCGTCGGCGGGGTCCGCGCCATGATCCCGAGGCCGGGCGAGGGATCGGCGCGCGGCGCGCTGATCGCCATGACGGCGACCTTCGCCTTCCTGATGGGGGTCCTCGTCCTGGCCATGCCGATCATCGACGTGCGAAGCACGAAGGACCTGGCTCTCGCCGCCCGTGGGATCGTCCGGCCCGGCGAGCCGGTCTACTGCTATCACGCGTTCTTCCACGACTTCACCTACTACCGGGGCGGGACGGTGGGGCTCGTGAACTACACCGACGAGCTTGAGGCGCAGTTCCTTGCCGGGGACGCCAGGCGGAACCTCTTCATTGACGACGCCGAGTTCCGAAGGGAGTGGGACGGGCCCGGGAGGGTCTTCGCCGTGGCGCGGATTCAGGACGCGGCGGGGCTTTTCGCGGACCCCGCGTTCC
>CAYQOH010000409.1:0-2272 GCA_964419075.1 uncultured Opitutaceae bacterium
CGGCCGATGCGCTCCTTCGGCGAGCTCGCCGCCGTCTACTACGCGAAGGACGTGTTCTTCGACGAGAACGGGCTGCCGAACGGGCTCTTCTGGAGGCTCGTTAACGACCTCTCCATCTTCAACTACTCGCAGCCGAACGCGAACGGGGCCAACGAGGACGTGATGGCGTCGGTCGGCCAGTACACCGACGCCCAGCGCCAGCACATCGGCGACTACCTCTCGGGCTCGGGCCAGTACGCCCAGCAGGGCGCGAACTACTTCCAGAACGCGGGCACGCTCGGCGCCGTGGCGGGCCTCGGCGGCAACGCGAACGTGTTCGGGACGACGATCTCGGCGCTGCGGATCAACATCACCGTCCACGACGGGCGCTCCCAGTACCGCCTCTCGGCGGTCGTGGCGCCCCAGGGCGGCGCGACCCTCAACATGACCAACGCGACGAACCCGGCCTCCGCCGAGAGCGCCTCGTCCACGAACTCCCCCGCGAAGGCCTCCGTCACCAGCACGGCCCAGCCGTCCAGCACGGCCACGGGCGCCCAGACCGCCGCCGCAGCCTCGCAAAGCATCAATTATCCCTTTACGATCCTTGAAATGCTCGAAGATGATGAGATCCCGCTGCAACCCCCTCCCGTCCTGCCCAAAACCTGACCATGTGCGCCTCGCCCCTTAACTTCCTGCGCGGGGGACCGCCCGCACCCAGGGTGGCCGTGGTGCCGGACGCGGTCTTCTTCTCCCGGGCGGTCCCGGTGCCCGCCGGGGCCTCGCGGGACGAGGTGGTGGCCCAGGTCGGCCTCGCGCTGGAGTCGCTGTCCCCCTTCCCGCTGGCCCAGCTCTACTTCGGGTACTACTGGCCGGAGGGCGCCGACCGCGCCCTGGCCTACGCGTCCTACCGCAGGCGGTTCACGGCCGAGCAGCTCGCGCAATGGGCGGGCGCCGAGCGCGTGATGCCCGCCTTCGCCACGGTCCTTGGCTACGCGGCGAAGCCCGCCACGACGGTCGTCCTTTCCTCGGCCGAGGGCCTGACGGCGGTCCACTGGGACCGCGGGGCGGTCCCCGCGGCCGTGCTGCACGAGGCGCTCCCGCCCGACGCGGACGAGGCGGCGCGCGCCGCGGCCAGGGCGAGGCTCGTCAGGGCCGCGGGCGAGGCCGTGAAGGTGGTCGACCTCGTGTCGCCCACGTCCGCCTCCCCCGGGGGGCGCGACCGCGAGCTCATCTTCGAGGCCGGGGAGCTCCGCTCGGTGCTCCCGGCGGACGTCGCCCTGGCGCTCGACATCCGCGACAGGGCGGACCTGACGGCGCTCGCGAAGGCGAGGCGGCGCGACATGTTCCTGTGGCGGGCGGCCATCGCCGCGGTCGTCCTGTGCCTGCTCATGACGCTCGGCGAGGCCGCGCTCTTCGGCGCCGGACTCTGGCAGAAGACGCGCAACGCGAGGGTCGCCGCACAGAAGCCGACCGTCGCCCACATCATGGAGGAGCAGGACCTCGCGGGGCGGATCGACGACCTCTCGACCAAGCGCCTCCTGCCGCTTGAGATGATCTCGGCCGCCTCGCCGGAGGTCGCCATGCCGAAGAGCCCGCCCGCCATCCAGTTCCTGCGGGCGACGACGCCCGCGCAGAACACGATCCAGATCGAGGCCCAGACGAGCAACGCCGGCGAGATCGCCGGCTACAAGACGGCGCTCGAGAAGCTGCCGAGCGTCGACCGGGTCGAGATCCGCGACCAGCGCGCCCGCGACAACGTCGTGACCTTCACGCTCGTCATCACCTTCAAGACCGGGGCGCTCCAGCCCGCCGCATCATGATCCGCACGCTGCGCGCCTTCTTCCTCGCACGCCTCCTCAGGGAGAAGGTGCTCCTGACCGGCTTCGTCGTCATGGTGGCCGCCGTATGGCTCTCCAGCGTCGCGGGGCGGGCGGGCCGGTTCGTCCGCGAGGTCCGGGCGACCACGACGAGCCTGAACGAGCAGCAGCTCTGGCTCTCCAACAGGAAGGCCATCGAGGACCAGGCCCAGGCCTCCGCGAGCCGGCTCGACGCCGTGAAGACCCTCGACGCCACGCGGCTCCTGGCCGAGGTCTCGGCGATCGCCTCCGAGGCGGGGCTCAACAAGGGCACCTCGACCGGCGAGCCGAAGGACGTGAGCAGCGGCCAGCTCTCGGTCCACACGCTCCAGTTCAACGTGACCAAGGTCGACTGGGCCACGCTGAAGCAGTTCTACCTGGAGCTCAGCAAGCGCTCCCCCTACATCGGGATCGAGCAGTACTCGATGCAGGTCGAC
>CAYQOH010000410.1:0-2256 GCA_964419075.1 uncultured Opitutaceae bacterium
AGAAGATCGTCCGCGACTCGGGGCTCTCCGACCGGATCGAGGTGCGCGGCGTCGGGTGCATGCGCCTGTGCTGCCAGGGCCCGCTCGTCGGCGTCGACCCCGACGGCATCATCTACGAGAAGGTCACGCCGGAGGACGCCCCGGCGGTCATCATCGCGACGCAGGGGGGCGAGGCGAACGTCAAGAGGGGCGACCCGTCGCACCCCTTCTACACGAAGCAGCTCTCGATCGTGCTCGCCAACAGCGGACTGATCGACCCCGAGCGGATCGAGTCCTACATCGCGGTCGACGGGTACCGGGCGCTGCACGCGGTGCTGCGCGAGATGACGCCCAACGACGTCGTCGAGAGCGCGATCAAGAGCGGCCTGCGCGGGCGTGGCGGCGCGGGGTACTCGACGGGCCTGAAGTGGGCCACGGTGGCCAAGACGCCGGGCGCCCAGAAATACGTGGTCTGCAACGCGGACGAGGGCGACCCGGGCGCGTTCATGGACCGGAGCGTCCTCGAGAGCGACCCCCACAGCGTCCTCGAGGGCATGGCGATCGCCGCCTACGCCGT
Source organism: uncultured Opitutaceae bacterium (assembly GCA_964419075.1). Taxonomy (GTDB): domain Bacteria; phylum Verrucomicrobiota; class Verrucomicrobiia; order Opitutales; family Opitutaceae; genus Palsa-1447. The sequence goes on from CAYQOH010000410.1 coordinate 557, forward strand.
CGGCGCGAACCAGGGCTACATCTACGTCCGGGCCGAGTATCCGCTCGCGATCAAGCGCCTGCAGATCGCCATCAAGCAGGCCCGCCAGACGGGGCTCCTCGGCAGCGGCATCTTCGAGTCCCCGTTCAGCTTCACGGTCGACATCCGGATCGGCGCGGGCGCCTACGTCTGCGGCGAGGAGACGGCGCTCATGGCCTCGATCGAGGGCCGGCGCGGGACGCCGAGGCCGCGACCCCCGTTCCCCGCGGAGAGCGGCCTCTGGGGCTGCCCGACGCTCATCAACAACGTCGAGACCTTCGCCAACATCCCCACGATCATCCGCAAGGGGGCCGAGTGGTTCGCCTCCATCGGGACGGGCCTGAGCAAGGGGACGAAGGTGTTCGCGCTCGCGGGCAAGATCGAGAACACGGGACTCATCGAGGTGCCCATGGGCACGCCGCTGCGCCAGATCGTCGAGGAGATGGGCGGGGGCGCGCCCGGAGGGGCCATGATAAAGGCCGTGCAGACCGGCGGGCCGTCCGGCGGATGCATCCCGGCGACCGAGCTCGACACGCCGGTCGACTACGAGTCGCTCACCCGCCTGGGCTCCATCATGGGCTCCGGCGGGATGATCGTCATGGACGAGTCGACGCGCATGCCCGAGATCGCGCGCTTCTTCATGGAGTTCTGCATGGACGAGTCGTGCGGCAAGTGCATCCCCTGCCGCACCGGCACGGTGCAGATGCACCGCCTGCTCGACAAGATCGTCAGGCGCGAGGCCACCGCCCAGGACCTGGCGAAGCTCGAGGAGCTCTGCGACATGGTCGCGCGCACGAGCCTCTGCGGCCTCGGCCAGAACGCGCCGAACCCCATCCTGAGCACCCTCAGGTTCTTCCGCAACGAGTACCTCGAGCTGCTGCAGGAGCAGCCCGACGGGAAGCCCGCGGCCGCGGGCGCGAACGCCACCTGAACCCCATGGCAGCCAAGACCCTCATCATCGACGGAAAGCAGGTCAGCGCGCAGGACGACGCCACGATCCTGGACGCCGCGACCGACGCGGGAATCAAGATACCGACCCTCTGCCACCTGGGGGGCGTGTACGACGTGGGCGCCTGCCGCCTGTGCCTGGTCGAGGTCGCCGGCGCGAAGAAGCTCTTCTCCGCCTGCACCACCCGCGTCGCCGAGGGGATGGAGGTCCACACCGACACGGAGCGCCTGCGCAAGTACCGCCGGATGACGCTCGAGCTGCTCTTCGCGGAGCGCAACCACGTCTGCTCGGTGTGCGTGTCCAACGGGAAGTGCGAGCTCCAGGCGCTCGCGTGGCAGAACGGCATGGAGCACGTGGGCTACGACTACAGCTTCCCGAGGTGGGGGGTCGACGCGACGCACCACCTCTTCGGCCTGGACCACAACCGGTGCGTCCTCTGCCAGCGCTGCGTGCGCGTGTGCTGGCACATCGAGGGCGCGGGGACGAAGAACGTCGCCGGGCGCGGCGCGAAATCGAACATCATCGACGACCTGAAGCAGCCCTGGGGCGACTCCGAGACCTGCACCTCCTGCGGGAAGTGCGTCCTCGCCTGCCCCACCGGGGCGCTCTTCAACAAGGGCTCGACCGTCGGCGAGATGTCGCGCGACATCAACAAGCTCGAGTACATCGTCAACGCCCGACTCAAAAAACAATGGATCGCCTTAGAATAGCCACCGTATGGCTGGGCGGCTGC
>CAYQOH010000411.1:0-2252 GCA_964419075.1 uncultured Opitutaceae bacterium
CCGTAGAGCACGATCTTGAAGTCCGAGGTGTCCTTCACGTAGAAGTGGACGTTGTAGGGGCCCGGGCGCAGCAGGAGGGCGTACCCCGCGTGATAGCCGCCCCTGTCGTCGGTCGTCACCCTGCAGAAGTCGTAGAACTTCTCCTCCGCGTGGCCCGGCACCGAATCGGGCAGGAGCTCGTTTCCCGGGTGCTGCGGCCGGCCGTTGATGCACAGGACGTAGGCGTGCCGGGGAAGCAGGTGCTCCAGGTCCAGGTGGAAGACGAAGCCGTGGGCGAACGAGCTGCGCACGTGGAGCCTGCCGGCGGTCTGCGCGCTGACCACGCGGCCCCACGCGGGCGGATTGATGAGCGGATACTCGGCGTCGTACGGGGCCGTGCCCGCAAAGAAGCTTGCGGCCGCCGCGACGAACGCGGCGGCCGCGGGGTCCTGCGGGGAAGCCTGGGCGCCTGCGCCGAGGATCCGGCAGTCGTCCCGTGCGACGACGGCATAGTCCTCGGCGGCCAGGCGGAGCGAAAGCAGGAACGAAGCCGAAAGGAGAATCCGCGGGAGTGTCATGGGCCCTGTTGAGTAGCCACCGGGCGAGGCGAGTTCAAGTGCGTTGCTCGCCAGGGCGCGCGGGCTTCAGGAGGGGGGCCGGCGGGCCTCCGCCTCCCTCAGCAGGCTCTTCACCTCCTGGTCGGTGGTCTGCGTGAAGTCCGCGTACCACTCGCCGACGCTTGAGAACTGCTCCGGGACCGTGACGGCCGCGACCTCGTCGGCCTCGTCCTGGAGCCGGGCGAACGTGTCGCGGGCGATGACCGGCGCCGCCGCGACGACGAAGCTGGCGCGCTGGCTGCGCAGCGCCGCGATCGCGGCCCGCACGGTCGAGCCCGTTGCGATGCCGTCGTCGACCACGATGACGGCCCGCCCGGCGAGCGCGCAGACGGGCCTGGAGCCGCGGTAGGCCTTCTCACGGCGGATGAGCTCGAGGGTCTCCCGCTCCGCGACGGCGTCGATCACCTCCCTGCCGAGACCGAGCGCGTCGACGACGCGGTCGTTGAGCACGCGCACGTTGCCGGTCGCGATGGCCCCCATGGCCAGCTCCGGCTGCCACGGCACGCCGAGCTTGCGGACAAGGAACACGTCGAGCTCGAGGCCGAGGCGGACCGCCACGGCGTCGGCGACCGGGACGCCGCCCCTCGGCAGGCCGAGGACGATCGCGCCCTTCCGGCCCGCGTGCGCCAGGAGCTTCTCGGCCAGGAGCAGGCCCGCCTCGACACGGTTGCTGAACCGAGCGTGCATCACGATTCTCAATACAGCACGCGGGCCTCCCGTTCAAGCCCGCGCGCAGGGCGGCGCGGCGACAGAGTGGGCGCTTGTAGCGCGGAGTAGGCGCCCTGCAAACCGTGCCCGGCGTCCGCGGGATCTTTAGGCGGCCCCGTGAAGATATAACCCGCTAACGGGCAATAGCTAACATCCAATGATCCCGAAGGCGCGGGCGCCGCCGGCCGGAAAGCGCTAAGGATTCCGCCCGCGGCGTGTCTTTATTAATCGATGGAGTCATGCTTGTCTCCCCTTAACGCCCCCATGGAACCGCTGATGTTCGAAGGCGAGCCGCCGAGACCGTCCCCCGCCTCGATCTCCGAGGTTCCGCGGCCCGAGGGCGCGCAGCCCCGTCCCCGCTCGATCGGCGCGCTGTTCGAGGCGGAGGAGAGCGCGCTGCTGCACTACGCCCTCGGCATCGTGGGCCGGCGCGCGGTGGCCGAGGAGGTGGTGCAGGAGGGTTTCCTCCGCCTCCAGAAGGTCTGGAGCCAGGTCGACAACCCGCGCGGCTGGATCTACCGCAGCATCCGCAACCTCGCGCTCAACCACCTGCGGGACAGGCCCAGGGAAGCCCCGCTCGACGAGGAGCGCGCCTCTCCGGACGAGAGCCTGCCGCGTGACCTCCTTGGCCGCAGCGAGGCCGTCGGGACCGTGCGCATGCTGCTCGCGGAGATGCCCGAGGAGGACCGGAACCTGATCGCGCTCAAATACCACGAGAACCTGAAATACCAGGAGATCAGCAGGAGAACGGGGCTAAGCGTGGGAAACGTGGGGTTCAGGCTGCACCACCTGCTGAAGGGGCTCCTGGACGGCCTGCAGCGCGCGGGCATCGAGGGGAGCCAGGGATAGGAGGCCACCATGAATTACGACGAAAAAAACAGAGAAACGAAGGGACCGATCTCAGCCGAGCTGGAGGCGCGCATCGTGGCGTGGATCTCCGGCGAGGCG
>CAYQOH010000412.1:0-2251 GCA_964419075.1 uncultured Opitutaceae bacterium
CCGGGGCGCGTCTTACCTGAAGGGCCAGATCACCGTGTGACGGGCCGCCTCGGCAACCCTCACTTCTCCTTCATCACATAGACGCCGTCCCAGTCGGGCGGAGGCGGTTCGTCACGGTAGCCCTCCGCTATGGAAATGTAGATGAGCGAGGGATTGGTCTTCGCCTTCGTGGTCCGCCCGGGTCCATTGATCTCCAGGGGCTCCGACCGGCGGAAGCACTCGATCGCGCCGTCCCAGTCCCGGGCAAAGTACTTCGCCAGGCCCTGCCCGAAGATCGAGATGCATTCCCGCGTGGCATCGGTCACATTCTCAGACAACGCCACCAGTTCGAAGATCGGGACGGGTTGGGCGCGCCCCTTCACAACTATTCGGCCCAGCGCCCGGAAGACGACACGGTCCGGCTCCGTGCCCTCGCACTCGGCCCGGGTTGCCTCTGTGCACATGGTGTAGACTCCCCATGACTTCGCCCCGCTCTCCATCCGCGCCGCAAGGTTAACGTCGTCGCTCATCATCGTGTAGCTGAACCGCGTGTGGCTCCCCATGTTGCCAACGACCGCCGGGCCCGTGTTGAGCCCGATGCGCGCCTGCAGCCTGTGGACGATCTCCGGCCACTTGTCGCCCTCGCTCGTCCATTTCGCGCGGAGCTCGCCGATACGGGCCTGGACGCGGAGCGCCGCCACGCACGCTTTGTGCGCGTGGCCCGGGAGCGCGAGCGGCGCCCCGAAGATCATCACGACGGCGTCCCCGATGTACTTGTCCAGGGTGCCGCCCTCCGCCTGGAGGATGTCCGTGCAGGCGGTCAGGTACTCGTTCATCAGCTCGACGAGCCCCGAGGGCGAGAGCTTCTCCGACATGGTCGAGAACGACTCTATGTCGCTGAAGTATGCGGTTATGTGCTCGACGACGCCTCCGAGCTTGGGCTCCTCGCCGGACTCGACCATCTGGTCGACAAGCGTCGGCGAGACGTAGGTGCCGAACATCCCCTTGATCCGGCCCTTCTGCCGCTGCTCCTCGACGATCTGCCAGAGCAGCGCGACGCCGCTGGTTGTCACCGCCGCGCCGATCGGGGCGGCCACCGGGATCATGAAATTGCCCGTCTTGAAGAGCTGGAAGGCCGTCGCCACGTACAGCCCCCCGGAGAGGACCGCCATCACCTTCGCAAAGACGGCGCGGCCGCCACCCGCAAGCGCCAGCGTGGACATGAGCGCTGAGAGCCCGAAGATGATCGCGTACGAGCCCGCCGAAGGAATCCGCCGAATGTACATCCCCGACACGATGGTCTTCAGAAGATTGCCGTGGACACCCACCTTTGGCTCGGCCACGTCGTCCACGGGCGTGGGGGCGACGTCCTGCAGCAGCCTGTCGACCGGGCCGATCAGGACCACCGCGTCCTTGAACTGCGCGAAGAACTCCCCGGCCTTCTTGCGCTCCTCGGGCTTGTCGGAATCCAGGATCTGCGAGTACTCGTAGACGTCCGCGAAGCTAACCCGGGGATTGTGCGCGGCGTCGAACCACGGAGAGAACCAGTTGATCTCCACCTGCTGCCGGTTCCGCAGCGGGATGCGGGTGGCGAGGGACCCGTCCGGCCTCACGAGGTCCATGTGGTCGCCCACGACCTTGATCCCGTCCTCGGGGACCCCATAGTAGAGCCTGGCGAGCTCGATCGCCATCGCGTAGTACATCTTCGCCTCGTTGGGCGCGGCCGCCGTGGGCGCGTAGAGCATGACCCAGCGCGTGGCGCCGTTCACCGTGTCGATGATGCCCACGATGGGCGCGCCCACCGTCCTTTTTGGGGCCACGCTCAATGACGGCGTTTCCGGGGGCTCGATCTGGTGCAAGGGCGGGAGATCGGGCCGGCTCACGTCCGGAAACTCCCTGATCACGGCCTTGCCGTTGATGTCGCGGAAGTCGCCGGCCGTGTAGGAAGCCCCGACGACAACCGGAGGCGGCGGGTTCTGCCATAGATACCGGCCCAATGCGATGTTTCCCGCGAACAGCTTTGTCCTGTCGACGGACTCGGCGACACCGGAGTCAGAGAACACGAAGTCCATTCCTATCGCCTTGACGCCCGCCCGGCCAACCAGGGTCTTCGCCACGGTTGCGAAATACACCCGGCTCCAGGGCATATTCCCGATCTCCTGCAAGGCGATCGAGTCCACGTCCACATAGATGATGCTGATCGGCGCGGCAATCGGGCCCCGGAACCGGAACCGCAGGTCGACCAACTTCGTCTCGACGAACTCGAGGGACC
>CAYQOH010000413.1:0-2247 GCA_964419075.1 uncultured Opitutaceae bacterium
CCTCGCCACGGCCGCCAAGAAGGACAGCCAGGGCATCTGCTTCATCGGCGAGGTCCGGATGGGGGATTTCCTGAGCGCCTACGTCCCCGACAGGCCGGGCCCGATCGTCCGCGTGGCGGACGGGCGCGAGCTCGGCCGGCACCGGGGCCTGCACCATTTCACGCTCGGCCAGCGCCGAGGCATCGGCGTGCCCTCCAACGCCGACCACGAGCGCTACGTGGTGGTCGGCAAGCGCGCCGCCGACCGCGCGCTTCTCGTCGGATTCGACCATCCCGACGCGCCCGGCCTCTATCAGACCGAGGTCCGGGTCCATTCGCTCAGCTGGACCGGCGAGCCCGTGGTCGAGGCGCGACGGCTCGAGGGCCGCGTCCGCTACCGCGACCCTCGGGTCGCGCTCGTCTTCCAGCCCGAGGGCGATCGCGGCGCCCTGGTACGCTTCGAGGCCCCCCAGCGGGCGCTTGCGTCGGGCCAGGTCCTCGCGCTCTACGACGGCCCGCGGCTCCTCGGGGGAGGCGTCTACGCCTAGCCCGCGGACGCCACCGCGAGGGCCACGGCCAGCCCCAGGAGCACGGCCCCCATGGCCCGGTCTATCCAGTGGCCGCCCCGCAGGAACGCGCTGCGCACCTCCTCTCGTGTGAGGAAGACGGAGACCATCGTGAACCAGGCCATCGTGCTGGCCGACATCCACAGCCCATAGCCCCCCTGGATGACCCGGGGGGTGGCCGGATCGATGAACGACGCGAAGATCGCCACGAAGAAGAGCGTGACCTTGGGGTTAAAGACGTTCGTGAGGAAGCCCGTCATCCAGGCGGCGCGCGCGGACGGCTCGCTGGGGCGGTCGAGCTCGGCCTGCGCGCCGGACGGAGCCTCCCCCATGCCGCGGCGTGGGCCGGTGAGGAGCCCCTTCACCCCAATCCAGGCGAGGTAGCCGGCCCCCACGAACTTCACGGCCGTGAAGGCGACCGGATTGGTCCTGAGCAGGATCCCGATCCCCAGCACCGCGTAGGTCACGTGCACGAGGATCGCGCTGCCGATCCCGACGCTCGTCCAGACGGCGGAACGCCGGCCGTGGGTGATGCTCTGGCGCACCACCATCGCGAAATCCGGGCCCGGGCTGGCGACGGCGAGCAGGTGCGCCACCGCGACCTTCAGGAACTGCGCCCAGTAGGGGTGCACGGCGGGCGCTAGGGCGTGAGGTCCTTGAGCCCTGGGTCCGCCATCATCTTCTCGAGGCCCCTGGATTCGGTGAAACTGCGGAGCCGGCGGTCGTCCGGGTACTTCAAGCGGGCCTTCTCGACGCAGGTCTTCGCCTCGTCGGCCCGGCCGAGCAGCACGAGCACGTAGGCCTCGCGGATCACGAAGGCGGAATTCACCGGCTCGGTCTTGAGGTTGTTCTTGTACGCCGCGAGCGCGGACTTGTAGGCGCTCCGGGCGCCGCCCCGGTTGTGCATGCGCATCCTGACGATTCCCAGGCTCACCCAGGTGTCGCCCTCGTCCGGGCAGATCTCGGTCGCCTTGGCGTAGAGGCCCTCGGCCCGGCCCCAGTCCTTGAGCGTCAGCGCAAAGTTCGCCTCGCTCACTTCGTTGGCGGCCTCGTCCCGCTCCAGGTGCGTGATCACCCTCTGGCGGCAGCCCGCGAGGAGGACCGCCGCCGCCAATGCCAGGGCCGGCCGGAAGTTCATCACAGGTCCGGCGGAACGGTAGAAATGGCCTCCTCGAGCGTCGAGAGGCCGTCCTTGACCTTGATGAGGCTGTCCTGGTGGAGCGTCTTCATGCCCTGGCGCTGGGCGATCTTCTTCAGCTCCGCGGTCTCGAGCCTCTTGTTGATGCCCTGGATAAGCTCCTCGTTCGTGATCATCAGCTCGTGGATGCCGACGCGCCCGCGGTAGCCGCTCCCGTTGCATTTCGGGCAGCCCTTCGGGTTGTGCTTGAAGATTGACCCGCTCCAGCCGATCGCCTTCTCCATGATCTCCTTCTCGCGGCCCTTGATATCGTAGGGGATCCGGCACTGCTTGCACACCCGGCGCATCAGGCGTTGGGAGCACACGCACAAAATCGAGGAGGAGATCATGAACGGCTCGATGTCCATGTCCGTGAGCCGGGCCACGGTCGAGGGGGCGTCGTTCGTGTGCAGCGTGGACAGCAGGAGGTGGCCCGTGAGCGCGGCCTCGATGGCGATCTCCGCCGTCTCCACGTCTCGAATCTCACCGACGAGGATGATGTCGGGGTCCTGCCGCAGGAAGGACC
>CAYQOH010000414.1:0-2243 GCA_964419075.1 uncultured Opitutaceae bacterium
GGGCCGGATCATCGGGGTGGGCAACGGGGATCCCAGCTGCCACGAGCCCGACACGACGGTCGCGGAGCCGCCGACCCGCAGCCTGCCGGTGGCCGGATGGCGTTGGAATAAGGTCGCGGACCCGTACCCGGAGAACCTGCCCGAGGAGGGCGTCGCCTTCGATGATTCCAAATGGGCGCCGTACGACGTGACCAAGGACGCGGCGGCGGGCCTGGCCAACCGCGAGAGGGGGGTCTTCCGCTCCCACTTCGACGTGTCCGCGGCCGACCTGGCTGCGCCCGCCGTGGAGCTCGTCTTCGGGAGGCTCGCCGGCGCGCTCACCGTCTACGTCAACGGCCAGAAGGTCGGGGGCACGGTCGACGACCGCAACGCGGTGGCATACGACGTGAAGGAGCTCCTCCACTCGGGTGAGAACGTGATCGCCGTGCCGATGGCCAACTACGGCCCCGAGCCGATGGGCCCGTGCAAGGGCGTGACGCTCCGCATGCAGGGATCCCCCGCGGCCCTCCAGTGGGGGCGCAGCGTCTTCAACGGCCTTGCCGAGGTCCTCGTCAAGGCGACCAAGGAGGCAGGGACGATCGCGCTGACGGCAAGCGCGGAGGGCCTGGCTCCCGCCACGTTCTCGCTCAAGGCTCAGGAGGCGGACGCGCGCCCCGCGGTGCCGTGACCCCGGGCGGCCCGCCTGCGACATCCCCACAGATGGATCCGCTCAGCCCCGTAGAGGTCAGGGTGCTTGGCTCGCTCATCGAGAAGGACATCACGACGCCGGACTACTATCCGCTGACGCTCAACGCGCTCACGAACGCGTGCAACCAGAGCTCGAACCGGGACCCCGTCGTCGCGTACGCGGAGCACGACGTGGTGCGCGGGATTGACCAGCTGCGGGAGAAGAAGCTCGCGTTCATGTTCCAGGGGGCCGACAGCCGGGTCGCAAAGTTCGGCCACCGGATTGCGGAGACGTTCGAGCTCCCGAGGCCCGAGACGGCCGTCCTGTGCGTCCTGCTGCTGCGTGGGCCCCAGACGCCGGGGGAGCTCCGCGGGCGCACGGCCCGGATGCATGAGTTCGCGAGCCTCGAGGAGGTCGAGGGCGCCCTTCGCGAGCTGATCACCCGGACCCCGGTGGCCCTTGTGGTCAAGCTGCCCCGCCAGCCCGGAATGAAGGAGCAGCGCTACGCGCACCTTCTCTCGGGCGAGGTGCACGTTTCGGCGCCGGCCGCCGCGCAGGATGCGCCGCCCCCGCTCCCGGCGGCGCGCGCCGACGAGGGGCGGCTCGCGAGCCTCGAGGGCGAGGTCGCGGCGCTGCGCGCGGAGATTGCCGAGCTCAGGCGCGAGCTCGCGGAGCTGCGCAAGCTGCTCGGTTGAGGCTTCGGCCGAGGGCCGGGCTACTTGAGCGCCTGCTCCAGGTCGCGGATCAGGTCGCCCGCGTCCTCGAGGCCCACGGACAGGCGCAGGAGGTCGGCCGGAGTCGCGCTCTGCGGACCCTCGACGCTCGCCCGGTGCTCGACCAAGCTCTCCACGCCCCCGAGGGAGGTGGCGCGCTTCCATATCCGGAGCCTGCCGAGGGCGCCGAGGGCGCGCGGCGCCCCACCCGAGACGCGGATCGAGAGCATCCCGCCGAAGCCCCCCTGCATCTGGCGGGCCGCGACCCGGTGGCCCGGGAAGGAGGCGAGGCCGGGGTAAAGGACGGCCTCGACCCCGGAATGGCCCTCGAAGTGCTCCGCGATCCGCATCGCGGCCCGGCTCTGGGCCGCCACCCGCACGAAGAGCGTGCGCATTCCGCGAAGCAGGAGCCAGGCCTCAAAGGGGCCGAGCACGGTGCCGGCCTGCGATCGCACGGTCTTGATTTTCCCCCAGAAGGCGTCGTCCTCGCGCGTCGTGACGGTGCCGGCGATCACGTCGGAGTGCCCGTTCAGGTACTTGGTCGCGGAATGCATCACCAGGTCCGCGCCGAGAAGGAGGGGAAGGGAGTGGACCGGCGTGGCGAAGGTGGAGTCGACCGCCAGGAGCGCGCCCCCGCGGTGCGCGACCTCCGCCAGGGCCTCGATGTCGGACACGACCAGCGTCGGGTTGGCCGGCGTCTCGATCCAGATGAGCTTGGTCTGGCCCCGCCGGACCGCGGCCTCCACCCCGGCCGGGTCGGTCATGTCGACCGGCTCCACGCGCAGGCCCCAGTCGGTCGCCCAGCCCTGGAGCCACGCGCGGAAGGCCCAGTAGATCACCTTCGGGACGAGCACGTGGTCGCC
>CAYQOH010000415.1:0-2242 GCA_964419075.1 uncultured Opitutaceae bacterium
CCTCCGAGATCGAGGCGTCGGGGCTCAGGTTGAACGAGATCGTGCCGGCCACGAACGAGCCCTGGTGGTTCACCGAGAGGGGTGTCGTCCCGAGGCCGTAGCTGGTGAAGGCCGAAAGCGGCACCATCTTCTCAAAGAGCGTGCTCACGGACTGGCCGGTCGACGCGGCCCCGTGGCCGGTGGTCGCGATCGCGTTCATGCTCGCGTTTCGCGCCGTGTCGGCCGCGACGGAGTTCGCGCTGGACGAGCCTGACGCGGCGGCCCTCGCGGCGCCGGAACCCGAGGAGACCGTCACGGTGCCGGCCACCGCGTTCGTCAGCTGGGAGCCGTTCACGATGCCCCCGGTTGCGCTGACGTAGATGTCCTTGAGCGCCGACGGGTCCTGCCAGAAGCGGGTCGCAACGACCATGACCACGTGGTACTGGTTCAGCGACTTGTAGATCGTGGACACCTGCCGCTGGCCGAAGGCGTCGTAGAGGGTGTTGTCGATCTGGCTCGCGGTGAGCTTGAGACGGGACGCCGTGTCGCGGTCGATGACGAGGTCGGTTTCCAGCCCCTTGTCCTGCTGGTCCGAGTTCAGGTCGGACAGGATGGGCTCGCTCTTGAGCGCTTCCATGAGCTTCGGGGTCCACGTGCGGAGGTCCTCGAGGTTGTCCGCCTGGAGCGTGTACTGGTAGAGGGCGAAGCTCATCCTCCCTCCGACCCTCACCTCCTGCATCGGCGCCATGAAGAGCGACGAGCCCGGGACCTGGGCCAGCTTCGGCCGCAGGCGGGTCATGATCTGCTCCGTCGTGGCCTTCCTCTGGCCCAGGGGTTTTAGCGAGATGAACATCCGGCCGGAGTTTCCGCCCCCGCCGCCCGCCCCGGTGAAGCCGACGACATCGTCGACGTCCTTGTCGGCCTGGATGATGGTCGCGTACTGCCTGAGCTTCCCTGAGATCCGCTGAAACGAGATGCTCTGGTCGGCCTGGATGAACCCGAACATCCTTCCCGTGTCCTGCTCGGGGAAGAAGCCCTTCGGGATGATCGTGAACAGCCAGACGTTCATCGCCACGGTCCCCATGAGCACAAAGAGCATCAGCAGCTTGTGATTGAGCACCCAGGTCAGGGAGAGCCTGTAGTCGGCGAGGGCGGTCTGGAAGATGTCGTCGCTCCAGCGGTGAAAGCGCGCCCGTTGCTCGACCTTGCGGTGGACGCTCAGGAGCCTGGCGCACATCATCGGCGTCGTCGTCAGCGAGATGACCATCGAGATGAGGATGGCGACCGAAAGGGTCACCGCGAACTCGCGGAAATAGAGTCCCACGACGCCGCCCATCAGGAGGATCGGGATGAACACGGCGATGAGGGACAGGCTCATCGACAGTACGGTGAAGCCGACCTGGCGGACGCCGATCAGCGCCGCCTGGAACCTCGGGACGCCGCTCTCCATGTTGCGGACGATGTTCTCCATGACGACGATCGCGTCATCGACGACGAACCCGGTCGCTATCGTGAGCGCCATGAGCGACAGGTTGTCGAGGCTGTAGCCCAGGAGGTACATGGCCGAGAAGGTGCCGATCAGGGACACGGGCACGGCGACCGCCGGGACGAGCACCGCCCTGCCGTCGCGCAGGAAGACGTACACCACGAGGACCACCAGGATGATCGCGATCGCGAGCGACTGCTCCACGGTGCGAAGCGAGGCCCGGATGACCGTGCTCCGGTCCTGGGCGATCTCCAGCTGCGCCGCCGGCGGGATGTTGGCCCGGAGCCGGGGAAGGAGCGCGCGGACCCGGTCGACGGTGTCGATGATGTTGGCCTGCGGCTGCCTCGAGATGATGACGAGCACCGCGGGCTCCCCCTTCGAGATGCCGAGGTTGCGGATGTCCTCGACCGAGTCGGTGATCTCCGCGACGTCGGTGAGCCGCACGGGCGAGCCGTTGCGGTACGCGACGACGAGCCCTTGGTAATCCTTGGCCGAGCGGGACTGGTCGTTGTCGTAGATCTGCCAGTGGAGCGTCGCGTTCTCTATCGCGCCCTTCGGGCTGTTGGCATTCGCGGCCGCCAGCGCGGCCCGGACGTCCTCCAGGCCGACCCCGTACTTGAACATCGCCGACGGGTTCAGCTCCACGCGCACGGCCGGCAGCGAGCTCCCGCCGACGCCCACGTCGCCGACCCCCTCCACCTGCAGGAGCTTCTGTTGGAGGATGGTGGACGCCTTGTCGTAGAGCTCGCCCTGGGTCAGCGTCGCCGACGTCATCGC
>CAYQOH010000416.1:0-2233 GCA_964419075.1 uncultured Opitutaceae bacterium
CCGAGGAAGCGCCGCCGCTGCTCCTCGGTGAAGGCCGCGTCGTCGTCGGGGCTCGCGAAATGCGTGAACACGCCGGCGAGCCTGAGGTGGCCCGAGCCTGAGATCCTGCGGACCATCGCGGGGGCCTCGCCGTACCAGACGCCGAGTCTGCCCATGCCGGTGTCGACCTTGAGGTGAACCGAGACGGGGCGCCCCGCGGCCCTTCCCGCCGCGTCCATGCGGGACACCTCGTCGTCCGTCGAGACGGTGACGGCCAGCCCGTACTCGGCGGCGAACCGGTCCTCGTCGGGAAGCAGGGGGCTCAGGAGCAGGATCGGCCAGCCCGGGCCCAGCTCGCGCAGCTGGGCGGCCTCGGTCAGGTTCGCGACCGCGAAGAGGTCCGCGCCGGCGTGCATCAGCCTGCCGGCGACATGCTGGAGGCCGTGGCCGTACGCGTCGGCCTTGACGACCGCGACATAGCGGATGTGTGCGGGGAGCGACCCGCGTATCAGGCGCAGGTTGCGCTCGATCGCAGCCAGGTCGATCTCGGCCCAGCAGCGCAGCGGAAGCGTTGAGTGTGACGGGATCATGGTGCCCGGTGGATCTGAGGGACCCATTTGGCGTAGGAGGGCTCCTGGTGCAGGAACGCGTCCGGGTCCCGGGTCTCTCGGAAGAGGTCGGCGTCCGCCACCGCCCGCGTCGAGAAGAGGGCCGCGAGGTCATAGGGCGCCGTCGTGGTGCCGGCGGGAAGCGGGTCCCAGTGCCGGAACCCCTCGGGGGTCACGAGCGCGCCGGAAAGCTCGGCGGCGGGGACACGCTGGAGGGGTCCGCCCATGTGCAGGCAGTGCCAGAAACCCCGCCGGGCGTCGGCGATGACCCCGACCTCGGGCCGTCCCACGGCCCGGGCGACGACGGCCAGGCCGACATACGCGAACAGGGGCCTCTGCCTGAGCGCGTCCCACATCCGCAGGGCCATCGCCGCGGAGCGGATGCCGAGGATTGAGCCTGGGCCCTCGCAGAACGCGAACGAGGCCACGCGGCCCACGTCGACCCCGAGCTCGTCCAGGCACTCGAAGACGCCAACCCCCGCCTCCTCGCGCCTTGCGGACCACCGGGGCCCGGCGCCGGCGCCCAGGAGCCCGGCCTGGACCCTCTCCGATGCGGCGTCGATCAGGAGGAGCGGCGGGTGGTCGTGGAGAATCTGGCTGAGGCTCGGCATCTTGCGAATCCCACGAAACCCCCGGGGAGGCGCCCCGGCAAGCACGGTTCGTGGCCTCCCAATCCGGCATTGACCCGCCCCGCCCGCAACCTACGCTGAACCCTTACTTTTTGCGCAACCCCTCCTCCGCATTCTCGCCGTGAACGTCCAACTGAGCACCGTCTCCGACTCCCGCAGGAATCTCGTCGTCACCCTCGACAAGGAGGAGGTCGACATCGAGCACAAGGCCGTCGTGGGCGAGTACGTCCGCCAGGCCCGCCTGCCCGGTTTCCGGCCCGGGAAGGCCCCCGAGGCCCTGGTCATCAAGAGGTTCGCGAAGGAGATCGCGGAGGAATTCAAGCAGAAGGTCGTGAGCAAGGCCTATCGGGAGGGCCTGGAGAAGGAGAAGCTCGATGTCCTGAACGTCGTCAGCGTCGACGAGGGCACAATCGCGCCCGGTGCCTCCGCGGCGGTCACGGTGGTCGTCGACGTGAGGCCGGATTTCTCGCTTCCGGACTATGTCGGGCTGCCGACGCAGATCGCTCCGGTCGACCCGACCGACGCCGAGATCGACAGCGTCATCCAGGCCCTGCGCTCCGAGGGGGCGGACTTCAAGCCCGCGGAGCGCGCCGCGCAGAAGGGTGACTATGTGAAGCTCGCCTACGAGGGCTCCGTGGACGGCGGGAAGATCGCGGAGATCGCGGGCGACAGGCAGCTCTACGCCAAGGTGCCCCAGACCTGGGAGGAGGTCGAGGGCCCGAACGAGGGGATCATCCCGGGGCTCGGCACGCACCTCGCGGGCGTCGCCAAGGGTGACAAGCGGAGCGTCCCCATTGTCTTCCCCGCGGACTTTCAGCCGGTGCCGGCGCTGGCGGGCAAGACCGCCGAATACGCGCTCGAGATCCAGGAGGTCCGCGAGCGGATCCTCCCCGAGCTGGACGAGAAGTTCTTCAAGGCGCACCAGGTGGACAGCCTCGAGGCCCTCAGGGGCCAGGTCCGCGCGAACCTGAAGCTCCAGAAGGAGCAGAGGAACCGCGCCGCCCAGCGCAACCAGGT
>CAYQOH010000417.1:0-2213 GCA_964419075.1 uncultured Opitutaceae bacterium
TCCCCGAGGACACGCAGTGGCAGCGCGAGTTTGAGGCCTCCTTCCCGTTCACCGAAACCCCGGGGCAGTCGCGGGCGATCGAGGAGACCAAGCGCGACATGGAGCGGACACGGCCCATGGACCGCCTCATCTGCGGCGACGTCGGCTTCGGCAAGACGGAGGTCGCCCTGCGGGCCTCCTTCAAGGCGGTCCAGGCCGGCAAGCAGGTGATTGTCCTGGTGCCGACCACCGTCCTCGCCCAGCAGCACCTCAACACGTTCCGCGAGCGCATGGCGGCCTACCCGGTGTCGATCGAGATGCTGAGCCGCTTTCGGTCGCCCGCGGAGCAGCGGACCATCCTCGAGGCCGTGGCCACGGGCGGCGTGGACATCCTCATCGGGACCCACCGGCTCCTCCAGAACGATGTGGTACCAAAGGACCTGGGGCTGCTCATCATCGACGAGGAGCAGCGCTTTGGCGTGAAGCACAAGGAGACCTTCAAGCGCCTCCGGACGACGGTCGACGTGATCTCGATGAGCGCCACGCCGATCCCAAGGACGCTCTACCTGGCCCTCACGAGCGCCCGGGACATGAGCGTGATCGACACGCCGCCGGTGAACCGCCACCCGATCCAGACGATCGTCAAGACGTACGACGAGAGGATCGTCGTCGACGCAATCCGGCACGAGATGCGCCGGGGGGGCCAGGTGTTCTACCTGCACAACCGCGTGGGGACGATCGACGGGGTGGCCCGGCGCCTGGGCGAACTCATGCCGGACCTCACCTTCGGCGTCGGGCACGGGCAGATGCACGCAAGCGCACTCGAGCGCGTGATGACCGAGTTCGTGGCCGGGAGGTTCAACGTGCTCGTGTGCACGACCATCATCGAGAGCGGCCTGGACATCCCGAACTGCAACACGCTGATCATCGACGGCGCGGACCGCTTCGGGTTGTCGCAGCTTTACCAGCTGCGCGGCCGGGTCGGCCGGTTCAAGCACCAGGCGTACGCCTACCTGCTGCTCCACCGCCACACCCGGCTCCTCGACGCGGCCCGCCAGCGCATGAACACGCTCCGACAGCACACGCAGCTTGGCGCGGGCTTCCGCATCGCGATGCGCGACCTCGAGCTGCGGGGCGCCGGCAACCTGCTCGGCGCCGAGCAGAGCGGCCACATCGTCGGGGTCGGCTTCGAGCTGTACTGCCAGCTCCTGCGCCAGTCCGTGGCCCGCCTGCGCGGCGACACGACGGCGGCGGCGATTCGGGCGAGCGTGAAGCTCGACTTCGTGTTCGTCGGGGAGGGCGGGCCCTTGGAGCGGCCGCAGCCGGGCCGTCACGAGGACGGCTACACTGCGCTCAAGGACGCGGAGGACCGGGCGGGCGGCCCCGGGGTTGGCCGGATCCAGGCCCGGATGCCGTCCTCCTATGTCGGGGAGACCCGCCTTAGGATCGACATCTACCGCAGGCTGGCGATGGCCGACTCCCGGCAGGCCGTTCGCCGGATCGAGGAGGAGCTCAGGGACCGGTTCGGGCGGCCGCCCGCGGAAGTGCGCACCCTCCTGCAGGTGACTGAGATCCGCGTCCTTGCGGAACAAAAGGGCATCCTGTCCGTCGAATCCGAATCGAATCGCCTGAAGTGCCTGCGGGGCACCGGCCAGCGGGACGACTGGGTGATGATCGGCACCCGGTTTCCAAGGTTGACCGCGCCCAGCCCGCACCTACGGTTGAAGGAGATTATCGCCTTTCTGAACCATCTGCCGAATCCATGACCCTGCCCCGCGGTGCGTACGCTGTGTTTGTTTCCTCGCTGCTGGCAGCCTCGGGCCTTGCTCAGGCCCCTTCCGCGGAGGACAAGCTGGACCTGCAGTTCGCCAACGGGATCGTGGCGATCGCCGAGGACAAGATCATCACGGTCGATGACGTGCGCCGGGAGATGGCCCCCCTCATTCCCCAGGTCCACCGCGAGGCCCGCAACGAGCAGGAATTCAACCAGAAGATCGAGGCCCTTGAGGACAACGCGATCCAGAACCTAATCGATAGGGTGTTGATAATAAAGGACTTCCAAAAGGACGAGAAGAAGCACGTGCCGGTCAGCTTCGTCGACAACCAGATCGCCGACCAGCTCAACGAGCAGTTCGACAATGACCGCTCGAAGTTCCTCGCCTACCTGAGGGCCCGCGGCACCACCATGCGCGACTACCGCAAGGAGGTGGAGGAGGACATCATCTACAACTACA
>CAYQOH010000418.1:0-2196 GCA_964419075.1 uncultured Opitutaceae bacterium
TTCCAGGCCCGGCGCGCGCAGATCCGCTTCCGCTCCAAGGAATCCGGCAAGGCCGAGCTCGTGCACACGCTCAACGGCTCCGGCCTGGCGGTGCCCCGGGTCCTCGCGGCGATCCTGGAGAACAACCTCGAGGCGGACGGGCGGGTGAGGATCCCGGCCGCGCTCGTCCCGCATTTCGGGAAGTCGCACCTTTGCTTCGCCTGAGCGGCGCGGGTGCCCGATCCATGAAGACGAGCGGCGCCCCCGCGTGGAGACTGGCCGCCGACCGGGTGGCCGCGATCGTCTCCCGCGAGCGCCTCCACCCGGCCGTCGTGGACTGGGCGGACGCGCGGCCGCGCGCGGAGCGCTGGGGCGTCGCCCTTTCGGGAGGCGCCGACTCCGTGGGGCTGCTGCTGCTGCTCTGGGCGCACTGGCCGGAGCGCCGCGGGCGCCTGACGGCGCTTCATTTCAACCACCGCCTCCGGGGCGCGGAGTCGGGGGCGGACGCCCGGTTCTGCGGGAGGCTGTGCGCGGCGCTCGGGGTCCCGCTCGTCGCGGGCCGATGGAAGGCGCGCCGCCGGATTGCCGGCGAGGCCCAGGCGCGCCAGGCCCGGTTCGAATTCTTCGGACGGGAGATGGCCGCGCGCCGGATCCGGGTGCTCTGGCTGGGGCACCAGCAGGATGACATCGCCGAGTCGATGCTCATGCGCCTCGCGCGGGGCAGCGGAGGCCAGGGCCTTGCGGCCCCGAGGGCGGTCCACGCCTTTCCCGCGGCGCGGGCCGGCGGACCCGGCCTGTTCCACGTGCGCCCGCTGCTCGGCCTGAAGAAGCGCGAGATCGCGCGGGCCCTGAGGCAGGCCGGGGCGGCGTGGCGCGAGGACTCGAGCAACACCAAGGGCGTCCATTTCAGGAACAGGCTGAGACTCGAGGTCATCCCGCGGTGGGTTCGCGCCGCCGGGCGCGACGCGCTTGCGGGCGCCGCGCTCTCCAGGGAGCTGCTTGACGAGGACAACGCCGCGATCGAGGCGTGGGTGGACGCCCTTGACCCGGTGGGCGAGGACGGCTCGCTAAGCGTTTCCCGGCTTTCGGGCCGGCCCAGGGCCGTTGTGCGCCGCTCGCTCCACCGGTGGCTTCTCGCCCAGACCCGAGCCGGCGAGCTCTCGCGGCAGGGTTTTGAGGCGCTGCTCCGCTCGGTCGAGCGCGGCACCCCCGTGAGGCACAGCCTTGGGAACCATGGCTTTGCGGTAATCCGTGCGGGCCGGCTGCGGTTCGAAACGCTACGCAAACGCCGTACGCCTCATTGACTTGTAACGGGGGAACAACAACGTTGTTTCAATAGTCATACCCTCAAATAGATGCCCGATCTCGAAACAAAGAAGCCACGCCGGCAGCTGAAGAACATCCCGCCTGACCGGTTTCAGCCGAAGGTCCTCATTTTCTGGGTGGCCCTGGCCCTGGCGGTGGTCGCGCTCCTGTTCTGGTCGCCCGGCATCACGGTTTCGCCGGCATCGCTCACGATCTACGAGGTGGTGCAGCATGCGGAGTCCCAGGACATCAAGACGGGGACGATCCAGCCCGACCCCTCGGGCGGGCGCGACTGGGCGATCATCACCGGGGAGCTCAACGGCGCCAGCCTGGTGAATGAGCGGGGCATGAAGACGTCCGCGTTCCGGGCGGCGGGCCGCCTCACGGACTCCAACATGGAGCGGCTCCAGAAGACCAACAAGTTTGCCGAGCGCCAGATGACGACCGTCTTCACGCAGCTCGCCCTGAGCGTCCTGCCGGTGCTCATCATCATCGGCTTCCTGTACTTTCTCTTCAGCCGTCAGCTGCGCCAGGCCGGCCGCGGCGCGCTCAATTTCGGGAAGAGCCGCGCCAAGCTCCTGACCCGCGACCGCGAGAAGATCACCTTCGGCGACGTCGCGGGCTGCGACGAGGCCAAGGAGGAGGTCTCCGAGGTCGTCGAGTTCCTCAAGGACCCGAAGAAGTTCACGAAGATGGGCGGGCGCATCCCGAAGGGTATCCTCATGGTCGGACCCCCGGGAACCGGCAAAACGCTCCTGGCGAAGGCCGTGGCGGGCGAGGCCGACGTCCCCTTCTTCAGCATCTCGGGCTCGGACTTCGTCGAAATGTTCGTGGGCGTCGGGGCCTCGCGGGTAAGGGACATGTTCGAGCAGGGCCGCAAGAGCGCGCCGTGCCTCATCTTCATCGACGAGA
>CAYQOH010000419.1:0-2183 GCA_964419075.1 uncultured Opitutaceae bacterium
GCCACAAGCGTGCGAGGCGCAATGTCATGCGGATTTGGGAGGGGTGATCAAAGGGAAAAGCGCCCTAAATGTAAATGGAGATGTGGTGAGACGCCCAAAAGGCCCAAATGTTGCCTTTTTCGGGCGGATTTGCCGCTTGCCGGGCCGGATTTGCGGTCCAACCCTCCCCAAAGGCGATGCCAAACACCTTCGGGAAGCTCTTCACCATCTCCACGTGGGGCGAAAGCCACGGCGCCGCGGTCGGGGTCGTCATCGACGGGTGCCCGCCGCGGCTGCCCCTGGCTGAGGCGGACATCCAAGGGGACCTCGACCGGCGAAAGCCCGGCCAAAGCGCCATCACCACCCCGCGCAAGGAGCCGGACCGGGTCGAGATCCTCTCGGGGGTCTTCGAGGGAAGGACGACCGGGGCCCCGATCTCGATGCTCGTCCGCAATGCCGACGCCCGGCCGGGCGCCTACGACGAAATCCGCGAGAAGTTCCGGCCGTCCCACGCCGACTTCGCCTACCAGATGAAGTACGGCTTCCGCGACCACCGCGGCGGCGGCCGAAGCTCCGCCCGCGAGACGGTCGGCCGCGTGGCCGCCGGCGCCGTCGCAAGGAAGATCCTCTCGCTATCCGGCTCGGTCGAGATCCGCGCCTTCGTCGCCCGGATCCAGGACATCGGGCTGGCCCCCGGCACCCCCGTCAGCTTCCCGACGCTTGCCGAGGTCGACGCGACCCCCGTCCGCTGCCCGGATCCCGCGACCGCCGCGGCCATGATCCAGAGGATCGAGGCGGTCCGCGCGCAGGGGGACTCGGTCGGGGGGGTCATCCACTGCCGGGTCCGCGGCGTGCCGCCCGGCCTTGGCGAACCGGCCTTCGACCGGCTGGAGGCCGACCTGGCGAAGGCGATGCTGTCGCTCCCGGCGACCAAGGGCTTTGAGATCGGCAGCGGGTTTGCAGGGACCCTCCTCAAGGGCTCGGAGCACAACGACGCCTACGTGCCCAAGGACGGGCGGGTCGGCACGGCGACCAACCGCTCCGGGGGCGTCCAGGGGGGGATCAGCGACGGCGAGGAGATCTACTTCGCCGTGGCCTTCAAGCCGACGGCGACCATCATGATGCCCCAGGCGACGGTCGACGTGGCCGGGAAGGCCACCGAGCTCACCGGAAAAGGACGCCACGACCCTTGCGTCCTGCCGCGGGCCGTGCCAATAGTTGAGGCGATGACGGCGCTCGTCCTCGTCGATCACTGGATGCGCAACGCGGCACAGAACAAGGTCTTCAACTTCTGAGCACCCCCGATGACAAGCCGCTGGTCTACCTGATGGTCGGGGCGTCGGGCTCCGGCCGCCGTGAGGTCTTGGCCGATCTGATCGAGGGGGGATTGGGGGAGGGGGAGACTGCCGCGGTGCTCATTGCCGCCCCGGAGCGGGCGGACCCGGCCGACGCGAGGCTTCCCGGACTTGCCCGCTGGCGCAGGGCGGAGGACGGCTCGGTTGAGGCCGAGTTTCCCGCCGGGGTGACCCACGTCTTCATCCTCTTCGACGGCAGGATGAACCCGGTCGACCAGATCGAGGCGTTCAAGTCCTGGCTCGACGACCGGACGATCGAGGTCGCCCGGGTCGTCTGCGTCGTCAACTGCCATCTCCTCGAGAGGAACCCAAAGCTCTTTGCATGGTACGAGGCCTGCATCCACTTCTCGGACGCCGTGCTGCTCAACCAGCGCGACGGCGTTTCGAACAAGTGGATCGGCGACTTCCGGGGGAAGTTCGAGCACAAGTTCTACCCCTGCCTGTTTGACTTCGTGCGGGAGGGCCGGGTGAGGAACCCCGCCCTCATCCTCGCCCCGGTGGCCCGGCGGATGTCCCACGTGTTCGACGAGCAGGAGTGGATCGCCGTCGACCCCGATGACGACGAGGAGGATCTCGAGGACGGCGAGGAGACCGAGATGAAGGCCGAGGAGGACCCGTACTTCGAGCGCCGGAGCGGCGGCCGGCGCGTCCACGAGATCCCGAACATCGCCGACTACCTGCCGAAGGCCGAGGGCTGAGGGCGGCCTACGGTATCGTGAGCGTGGAGCCGATGGACAGCAGGCTCGGGCTCGGCAGCACGTCCCGGTTCGCGTTGTAGATCTCCTGCCAGCGGTTCGCGGTCCCGTAGGCCTGGAGCGAGATCTTGGTCAGCGTGTCGCCGTCGACGAC
>CAYQOH010000420.1:0-2174 GCA_964419075.1 uncultured Opitutaceae bacterium
CGGCCTCGAGACGGCAAGCACCCGGGCCACCGTTTCCAGCAGCACCGCGGCGCGGATGGGCTTGGCGAGCGTGCCGTGCACGCCGAGCTGGCGCGCGGTCGGCAGGTAGAGCGACTCGCTGAACTGGGAATCGCCCGAAATGGCGATCAGGCGCGGCGCCGGATCAAGGTGGGCCAGGTTCATGATGAGCTCCAGCCCGTCCATGTCGGGCATCGCGATGTCGGTGATGACCAGGTCGTGAAGACCGGCCTCGTACAGCTCGAGCGCGCTCTTCCCGTCGGGCGCCTCGTCCACCGTGTAGCCCGCCTCGCTCAGTATCTGCGCGGTCACCGTCCGCAGGGCGGTGTCGTCGTCGATGAGGAGGATGGAGGCCAAGGGTCGTCCGGATTGGGGCGTCCGGAACCCTCAAGTATGCGGCGAGTGATCGGCGGAACAAGCCCGAACGAATGCGTAGAAACCCGCATTCGGAAAGTCCGGGCGGAGGGCGGCTCGGACCCCCCGTGACAGCGCGCCCAATCGGTGCTAGATTAGACATATCAAGAGCGACCACGAGCCCACAAAGACGCCCTCGCCCGAGGGGAATCGCGAGGAACCGCCCGGCGCCCCGGCGCCGGCGGCCGGCGGCCGGCCTGCCCGCGAGGATCCGGCGCCCGCCAAGGAGCTCACGCCCGAGGAGCAAATGGCGCTGTTTGAGAAGGAGCTGAAGGAGAAGGACTGGGGCCACCAGCCCTGCTGAAGGCGCCGACGAGGTCAGGCGACGCGGGCCCGGGGCTCAATGTTCCAGGGGAATGCCTCGCTTGGAAAGGGACTTTTGAAATGCGGGGCAGACGGCCCGCTGGTTGCAATGGGGGCAGCCGAGCCCGCACGTGACGGCCCGGGTGGCCCCCAGGGCCAGGATCCCAAAGGCGAGCGTCGCCGCTGCGCGCCACCAGGTGAAGTGGACGGTGCAGAGGACAAGGCCCGCGACCAGGGGCGCCAGGAAGACCGGCGCCGCCACCCTCATGAGCCTGAAGCGAACGCTGAAATCGGCCGCATCCTCCTTCGTGAAGAGAAGCCCGGCTATCCTGCCCTGGCCCGAGTGGCACGTCCTGCCGAAATAGGAGCAGTGGGTGCACACGCTCCACGGCAGAAACAGGTACATGCCGACGAGCGAGTAGCCTAGGTAGGCCGCCGCGGCCCAGCCGCTCGCCAGGGAGAAGATGAGCGAGCCAAGGGCGAACACCCCGAGCCACACCGCATTCTCGAGGAGCGGCGTGGTCCAGGGATAGTCGTCGTAGCCGGCGGTGGCGGGGTTCATGTCGGCCCTCCAGGGAATCGTGCGGACCCTGGGACTAGTGGCCCCGTGCGCCGGCGTCCGCAACGTTGAATCCGTCCACCGCGATCGCCGGGGTCTCGCCCCGGGTGTCGGCCTCCCGGAGCTCGGTGCGCACCGAGCGCTTCTCCCCGGGCAGGAGCGTGATGAAGTTGTCGTCGTAGAGCGCGGGCAGGATCCGGTCGCCCTCCCGTTCGCGCACGGCCTTCAGGTGCACGAGCAGCGCCGGGGTCTTCGAGGTGTTCAGAAGCTCCGTCCGCAGGATCCACGTGCCGCCCTCGCGCTCGGCCGTCGTCGCGCTTCGCACCGCCGCCTTCGGCAGCGCGCGCACCGAGCGGAAGTCGAACTCCGGGTAGTCGGGGATGTGGAACGGACCGCGCGAGAATCCCGGGACCGTGTAGGTCGTGAGGCTGCGCATGTACGTGTTCTCCGAGACGCTCCTGCCGCCCTCGGTGAGCTTCAGCCGCACGAAGTGGACCTGCGAAAGGCCCTCCTTGGGGAACGCGATCGTGAAGGGCGACAGGACGCTGTCCTCGGCGCTGTCGACCGTCGCGCGCTTCTCCCACTGCACCGAGCCGTCCAGGTTCAGGACGGCGGCCGAGGCCTCCAGCGCGGCGCGGTGGCCGGCGCTGTAGTTGACGACCTCGACCGTCCCCTCGAGCGAGTTCCACTGGATGTGCAGCGGCTCGCACCCCTTCTTCGCCCCGAAGTACCCGGCGGTGGGCTCAAGGTAGTAGTCGTAGGTCTGCCACACGAAAGAGGGCCAGCACGGGTGGCTCATCCACATGAGGACGCCCATCCGGTGCGTGCTCTGGGCCTCCATCATCGCGCGGTGGCCGTCGTAGTTGGTGAACTGCGCAAG
>CAYQOH010000421.1:0-2167 GCA_964419075.1 uncultured Opitutaceae bacterium
GGGGACATGCTGGTCTTCATGCCGGGGGCCTACGAGATCGGGCGCACGATCCAGGCGATCCAGGGCGCGCGCGCCCTGCGGGGCTTCGCGGCGCTGCCGCTCCACGGCGAGCTCCCGCCGGAGGCCCAGGACCGCGCGGTGGCGCGCTGCGGGGGCCGCAAGATCATCGTGTCGACGAACGTCGCCGAGACCTCGCTCACGATCGACGGGGTCACGGCGGTGGTGGACAGCGGGCTTGCGCGCGCCGCGCGCTTCGACCCGGAGCGGGGGATCAACACGCTCCTGGTGGAGAAGATCTCGGCGGCGAGCGCCGAGCAGCGGGCCGGGCGGGCGGGGCGCACGGCGCCCGGGGTCTGCGTCAGGCTCTGGACCGAGCGCGAGCACGGGCAGCGGCCGGCCCATGAGACGCCCGAGGTGAAGCGGCTGGACCTTTCCGAGGTCGTCCTGACGCTGAAGGCCGCGGGGATTGTCGACATCGCGGCGTTTGACTGGTTCGAGAAGCCGGACCCCCGCGGGATCGAGCGCGCGGAGGCGCTCCTGGCGGACCTGGGGGCCCTGGCGGGTCCCGGCGGCGCCATCACGGACGTGGGCCGGCGCATGCTGCGCTTCCCCGTCCACCCGCGCTACGCCCGCATGTTCCTGGAGGCCCAGGGCCGGGGCTGCGTGCGCCCGGTCGCCATGATGGCGGCCCTGACCCAGGGCCGCAATTTCCTGCTTCGGGGCGTGCCCCGCGAGGTCGCGGACGCGCGCGAGGAGGCGCTCGGCGAGGAGCATGAGAGCGACTTCCTCCTGCTCATGCGCGCATGGAGGTACGCCGACCGCAGCGGCTACGCGCTCGACGCCTGCCGCAGGCTCGGGATCCATGCCCAGGCGGCCCGCCAGGTGGGCCCGCTCTTCGGGCAGTTTCTTGAGATCGCCGCGGCGGAGGGGCTCGACACCGCGGAGCGCCGGCCGGAGGGGGCGGAGTTACGCAAGTGCGTCCTTGCCGGCTTCCCCGACCACCTGGCCCGCCGGCTCGACTCGAGCACGCTGCGGTGCGAGCTGGTCCATGGGCGACGGGGGCTCCTCGCCCGGGAAAGCGCCATCGGCAAGGCGCAGCTCCTCGTCGCGGCCGAGATCACCGAGGTCGGCGGACGCGCGGGCGAGGTGAGCGTGATCCTCAACCTGGCGACCGCGGTCGAGGAGTCCTGGCTCACGGAGCTCTTCCCCGGGGAGCTCGCGGACACGCGCGAGGTCGCCTACGACCTCCAGGCCAAGCGGGTCGTGGCGCGGCGGGAGAGGCGCTTCAGGGACCTGGTCCTCGAGTCGAGGTCGGGCTCGGACGACGTGCCCCCGGACCGGGCGGCGGCGCTCCTCGCGCGCGAGGTGATCGCGGGGCGCATCACGATCGACGCCTGGGACGAGGCGGTCGAACAGTGGATCACGAGGGTCAACCGCCTGGCCGAGTGGTTCCCCGAGTACGAGGTGAACCCCGTGACCCCTGCGGACCGGATGACGCTCGTGGAGCAGGTGTGCTACGGCGAAACCTCCGCGCGCGGCGTCAAGGGCAGGGAGGTGATGCCGGTCCTGCGCGACTGGCTCACCGCAGAGCAGCTGGCGGCCCTGGAGGAGGCGCTCCCGGAGCGCATGACCATGGCGAACGGCCGGCGCTCGCGCCTCACGTACCCGAAGGAGGGGCCCCCGGTCCTAAGCGCCCGCATCCAGGAGCTCTACGGCGTCGAGGGGGGGGTCTCGCTCGGGAGAGGCCGCGTGCCGGTCCGGATCGAGGTGCTGGCGCCGAACCAGAGGCCGATCCAGGTCACCGACGACCTGTCGGGCTTCTGGCGGGAAATCTACCCGAAGCTTAGGCCCGAGCTCTCGCGTCGCTACCCGCGGCACGAGTGGCGCTGACCCGGGGGGCGCGCGTCAATTGAGGTCCACGGCGCCGGCGAGGAGGATGTTCCGCGACGATGCCCCCACTTCGACCGTGTACGAGCCGGGCTCGACCACCCAGTCCCGCTTCGCCTCGTCGTAGTAGGAGAACGCGTGGCGGTCCAGGACGACCGTCACCGTCATGGTCTGGTCGGTCGCCAGGTGCTCCCGGCTGAAGCCCCGGAGCTCGCGCACCGGGCGCCCCGCCTTCGAGGTCACGGGCGGGCTCACGTACACCTCGGACACCTCGTCGCCG
>CAYQOH010000422.1:0-2157 GCA_964419075.1 uncultured Opitutaceae bacterium
TCAGCCCGAAGGTGAGGCCGCCGACGCCCCACAGCGCCCCGAACAGCCAGGTGTAGAAAAGCGTCTGGCCGGGTGTGCGGCTGAGCACGCCGAGCAGATCGTTCGTCATGGTGAGACCGAGCACCCATGGCGCGATGATCCAGCTGAAGAATCCGCCGATGAGCCAGAAGGTCTCCCACGCCCAGTTCCTCACCTGCCGGTAGGGCACGTAGAAGCTGCCCGAGGCGAGGCCGCCCAGCCAGTGGAAGAACACGCCGAGGAAGGGATTGGGGGTCATGGGGTGGGAGCGGGTGGGGCGGTGGCCGCACAGGGGGGGTTAATTCCGGCCTCGGCGCCAGTGGTCGGGGGATTGGCCGTACTGCTTCTTGAACGCCGAGGACAGGTGGTAGGGCGACGCGAACCCCAGGCGTTCGGAGATCGTCTGGAGGCTCTCCGAGGAGCTGCCGATCATCCTGCGGGCCTTTTCCAGGCGCAGGCGCCGCACGTACTGGTAGGGCGCCAGCCCGGTGTGCCGCTTGAACTCGCGCCGGAAATAGGAGTACGCCACGCCGAGCTCGCGCGCCAGGCCGGGGATAGCGGGCGGGTGGTCGACGCTGTCCATGAGCACCTGCTCGGCCTGCGCGACGAAGCTCGTGATGGGGCGCGGCGGCTCGCTCAGACGCGGAGCCTCGACCACAAGCGAGAGCGCGTGCAGGGCGAGCGCGGCGGCCTCCGGGTCGAAGCCCGCGCTGAGCCCGAGCAGGCGCGCCCCGATCCCGTCCATGAGCGCAGCGAGCTCGCGCGCCCGGCCCATGGTCACGACCGCGCGGGCGGGGGAGAGGACGCCGATCTTCTGGAGCGCCGCGGGTGTCGGGCCCTGGAGCTCGATCCACTTCTCGACCCAGCCGGTCTTCGGGTCTGGCGCGTACCGGTGCCACACTCCGGGAAGGACGACGAGGGCGCTTCCGGCGGCCACGTCCACCAGGCCGGTCGCGCGCGACTCAAACCGCCCGCGCCCTTCCGCGATCAGGATGATCTGGCAGGCGCCGAGCACCCGGCCGTTCTCCCAGCTGAAATGGTGGTCCGGGGGGTGGCCCGGCGGAGGGTAGGGCGATCCGGCTCCGCACGTCTGCCTGCCGCACCCGGTGACGGCGATCCCCCATGCGTCGGACTCGGGCGGGAGCACCAGGTACCTGCGGAAGTCGGGGCGGGCGCGCATGCAGGGTCAAATTATGCATGCTAAAGGTCAGCGCCCGCATTTCAAGTCAAGTTTCAATAGGGTATACTGTCGGAATCCCCCCGGCTGGCGGCGCCTGTAAAGTGTCAGAAACTGCATTGTGCTCCGCCGCGGAACCCGCCAACCTCCCGCCGTGAACCCAACACCCTACCGGCCAGCCGCCGAGGCCTACGCCGCCGCGGGCGTGGATGCGGAGGCCGCGCTTGCGACCCTCGCCGCCACGCCCGTCTCGCTCCAGTGCTGGCAGGGCGACGACGTCGGCGGCTTCGAGCGTCCCGGCGCGACCCTTGGGGGTGGCGGCATACAGGTGACCGGCCGGTATCCGGGCAAGGCCCGGACGCTCGACGAGCTCCGCCGCGACCTGGACGAGGCGCTCCGGCTTATCCCGGGGCGCCACCGCGTGAACCTGCACGCCAGCTACGGCGACTTCGGGGGCCGCAAGGTGGAGCGCAACGAGATCGGGCCGGAGCATTTTTCCGGATGGATCGACTGGGCCAAGTCCAGGGGACTCGGCCTCGACTTCAACCCGACCTTCTTCTCGCATCCGCTCGCCGACGACGGCTTCACGCTCTCGCACCGGGACGCCTCAGTGCGGAAGTTCTGGATCGAGCACGCGGTCGCCTGCCGACGGGTGGCCGCGGGCATCGGGCGCGCGCTGGGCAAGACCGTGGTGACGAACCTTTGGGTTCCGGACGGCTGCAAGGACCTTCCGGCCGACCGGAAGGGCCCGCGCGAGCGCCTCGTCCAGTCGCTCGACGCCGTCTTCCGCGATCCCGTCGACCCCCGGCACCAGCTCGACGCCCTGGAGAGCAAGCTCTTCGGCATCGGCTCGGAGAGCTACACCGTCGGCTCCCATGAGTTCTACCTGGGTTACGCGGTCCGGCAGCAGAAGCTGATCTGCCTCGACATGGGGCATTTCCACCCCACCGAGTCCGTTGCGG
>CAYQOH010000423.1:0-2153 GCA_964419075.1 uncultured Opitutaceae bacterium
TGGTCGCCGACGCGGACGAGCTCACGGTCGTGCTCTCCGACGGCCGCAAGTTCACCGCCAAGGTCGTCGGGGCCGACCCCAAGACGGACATCGCCGTCGTGAAGATCGCCGCGACACAGCTGCCCGCCGCCACGTTTGCGGACAGCGACAAGCTGCGGGTCGGGGACGTCGTGTTCGCGGTCGGCAACCCGCTCGGCGTCGGCGAGACGGTCACAATGGGCATCGTCTCCGCCAAGAGCCGCAACGTCGGGATCCTTGACGACGTTGCGGGCTACGAGGACTTCATCCAGACCGACGCGGCGATCAACATGGGCAATTCGGGCGGCGCCCTCATCGACGCGAAGGGCCGGTTTGTGGGGATCAACAGCGCCATCGTCTCGCCCTCGCGCGGGAACATCGGGATCGGCTTCGCCGTTCCGGTCAACATGGCCGTGAGCGTCATGAGGAGCCTGATCGAGACGGGCACGGTCACGCGCGGGTTCCTGGGCGTGGTCGCCGATCCCCTGACCCCCGACATCGCGGAGCAGGTCCACCTTCCTAAGGAAGCCAAGGGCGTCATCGTGACCGACGCTCCCGAGGACGGGCCGGCGGGCAAGGCGGGCGTGAAGCGCGGCGACGTGATCATCTCCGTCAACGGAAAGCCGATCCTCAGCCACGACGAGCTTCGCCTCACCATCGCCCAGATGGCTCCGGGCAGCAAGGTCGCGCTGGACATCGCGCGCGACGGCAAGCCGATCGTGATCAGCGTGACGCTCGGGCAGTTCGCCGAGAAGCCGAACGAGCTCCTGACCGGGATCGAGGTCGGCAGGCTCACCGACGAAGCGAGGAGGCGCCTTGGGATCGACTCCCGCGTCACGGGCCTGGTGGTGACGAGCGTGGCCGAGAAGTCGGACTACGCGGAGAACCTTCCCCAGGGCGCGGTGATCGTGGAGATCAACCGGTCCCCGGTCGACGACGTGGCCGCGGCCAAGGCGCTCCTGCATCCGGGCCACAACCTCCTCCTGGTCTACTACCAGGGCTACCAGCGCTACGTCGTCGTGACGAAGGGCTGACGCGCGGCCCGGCGGCTCAGCTGCCGGGCTTCTCGACGGGGATCCGGGCAAGCGCCTCGGGCACGCGGTCGGCGGGGTAGGTCGGGAAGCTAAGCTCCAGGAGTGACACGGCCGGCACGTCGAAGCGGGCGGACCCGGCGCTCCTGTCCACGAGCATGGCGACGCCGGCGACCGTGCCGCCGGCCCTGCGCACGATCTCGATGCACTCGAGCACGCGGCCGCCGCGCGTGACG
Source organism: uncultured Opitutaceae bacterium (assembly GCA_964419075.1). Classification (GTDB taxonomy): domain Bacteria; phylum Verrucomicrobiota; class Verrucomicrobiia; order Opitutales; family Opitutaceae; genus Palsa-1447. Next base: position 1,286 of record CAYQOH010000423.1, read on the forward strand.
ACGTCCTCGACCACGAGGACCGGCTCCGCCGCCGCCAGCGCGAAGCCGCGGCGAAGCACGAGCACGTTGTTCTCCTTCTCCGCGAAGAGGTACCGGGCCTTGGCCTGGCGCGCGACCTCCTGGCCGATCACCAGCCCGCCCATCGCCGGCGCCAGGACGGTCGCGAACGTGAGGCCCTTCCCGCGGACCTTCGCGAGGAGGAGCTCGGACAGGCGCTCGACGGCGTCCATGTGCTGGCAGACCTGCGCGCACTGGAAGTAGTGGCCGCTGTGGAGCCCCGAGCGGAGGACGAAGTGGCCGGTCAGCAGCGCGCGCGTGCGGGTGAAGATGTCGAGTACTTCCTGTTGGTGGGTGTCCATGCGATCGCAAGTCCAGACGGTTCCCCACCCGAGATCAACGCTGCACCGGGCGCTGCAGCGTTGAATATTCGGGCCCGCGGGATAGAGTCTGGCGCGTCACGAGACGAACCCATTGGCGCCAACCCTACCGATCCCGCTTGAAGACGAACTCGGGGACGTGCTCGAGAAGGCGATGACGTGCGCGGGCCTCACGGTCGAGGCCCTTTCGGAGCGGTCCGGCGTGCCGGTCGAGTCGATCTGCGACGCGATCGACTACCGCCCCGAGCTCGGCCCCGAGGAGTGCGCCCGCCTGGCGGCCGTCCTCGGCCTCAACGAGGTCGGCCTGTGCGCGCTGGCGTCCGGGAAGTACCCCCTGCCGGAGCCGAGCGGACTGCCCTTCCAGGTGTGGCCGCTGCGGATGGCGCACGGGATCGGCGTCGTGAACGCCTACATCGTCGGCGAGGCGGGCGGCCGCGGGCTGCTCTTTGACACGGGCCCCGGCTCGGGCGCCCTCGAGTCCGTCTGGCCCC
>CAYQOH010000424.1:0-2129 GCA_964419075.1 uncultured Opitutaceae bacterium
GATGGCGCACTTCGTGCACAACATGCTCTTCTGGACGGGGACGCCCGGGCTTTACAGCTGGCCCGACGTCGCCGCGGTGAGGGCCGAGCTCTACCGCGCGCACGCGATCGAGGGCGCGGACACGTTCTTCGTGGAGGCCGACCTCGCGACGGGCTGCACGCTCAGGTTCTCGCTCTCGCACGCCTGCGCGGGCGCGAGCACGAGCTCGGAGACCGTGATCTGCGACAAGGCCGTGCTGCGCTACGCCGTCGGAGGCCAGGTCGAGGTCTCGTGGAAGGACGGGCGATCGGAGCGGATCTCCAGCGGTCCGTTCGACGGGCTGGAGGAGAACCACCTGGAGTACTGCCGGTACCTGCAGGGTGAGACCGCGCGACCCGCGACCACGCTCGAGGATTCGCGCCCCCTGGTCGTGCTCAACGACCTCGCTCATGTCTCGAGCGGGAAGATCCTCCCCATCCCCGCCGCCCTGGTCTCACGGAGCCGCGACGGGAAGGACCAGAAGGACTACCTGCACGTCGCGGCCATGGCGAAGGTCGTCGACAACTTCCTCTCGCGCGGCATCTGGCCAAGCTACGCGGGCTGGAGGCGGGACAACGGGGAGGTCGTCACCCCCGCGGACCTCCCGAGGTTCCACGGCGTCGTGCGGGCGATGGCGGCCGCCGCGTAGGCGCGGCGCGCGGCAAACGGCCCCCTTTACTTGGGGGCCGGGATGGTCATAATTTGGTGCATGGCTACGCCCCCGTTCGTCTATCAGGAACCCCTGCCCCTGCAGCAGGACACCACCGAATACCGCCTGCTCTCGAACGAGGGCGTGACGACGACCCAATTCGAAGGACGGGAGATCCTGAAGGTCGACCCCAAGGTGCTGTCTTACCTGGCCCAGAACGCATTTCGCGACAGCGCCTTCCTGCTTCGCACCAAGCACTTGGAGCAGGTGGCGGCCATATTGGAGGACCCCGAGGCCTCGCCGAACGACCATTACGTGGCGCTCACCCTCCTCAAGAACGCCGAAATCTCCGCCGAGGGGATCCTTCCCATGTGCCAGGACACCGGGACGGCCGCCATCGTCGCGAAGAAGGGCGAGCAGGTCTGGACGGGGGCCGACGACGCGGAATGGCTCAGCCGCGGCGTCTACGAGTGCTTCACGAGGGAGAACCTGCGCTATTCCCAGGTCGCACCGCTCGACATGTGGAACGAGGAGAACACAGGCACGAACCTGCCGGCCCAGATCGACATCCACTCGACCAAGGGCTCGGCCTACGAGCTGCTCTTCGTCGCCAAGGGCGGAGGTTCGGCGAACAAGATGCTGTTCTTCCAGGAGACGAAGGCGCTCCTCAACCCGAAGAGCTTCGCCAAGTTCGTCGCGGACAAGCTGCCCCTGCTCGGGACCTCCGCCTGCCCTCCCTACCACCTGGCGTTCGTCGTCGGCGGAACGAGCGCCGAGGCGTGCATGAAGACCCTCAAGCTCGCGTCCTCCCACTACCTGGATTCGCTCCCGACGTCGGGCAACGCGCTCGGCCGCCCGTTCCGCGACACGGCCATGGAGGCGCAGGTGATGGAAATCGCCCGGCAGACGGGGATCGGCGCCCAGTTTGGGGGAAAATACTTCGCGATCGATGCGCGCGTCATCCGCATGGCAAGGCACGGCGCGAGCTGCCCGGTAGGCATGGGCGTCTCGTGCTCGGCCGACCGCAACATCAAGGCGAGGATCACCCGCGACGGGATCTTCCTTGAGAAGCTCGACTCCAACCCGGGCCGCTTCATCCCGGAATCCGAGCGCAGGCTCAAGGACACCTCGGGGGTGAAGATCGACCTGGGAAGGCCCATGGAGGAGATCCGGGCCGAGCTCTCCAAGTACCCGGTCACCACGCGGGTGTCCCTCACGGGGACCTTGGTGGTCGCCCGAGACGCCGCTCACGCGGCGCTCAAGCAGCGGGTCGACGCCGGCAAGGGGCTCCCCGACTACTTCAAGAGGCATCCCGTCTACTACGCCGGGCCCGCGAAGACTCCGACGGGCTACGCCTCCGGATCGTTCGGTCCGACCACGGCGGGGCGCATGGACAGCTACGTCGAGCTGTTCCAGTCCCTCGGCGGCTCCATGGTCATGCTGGCCAAGGGCAACCGCGGGC
>CAYQOH010000425.1:0-2129 GCA_964419075.1 uncultured Opitutaceae bacterium
TTGCCAAGGTGGCTGTCGAGAGTTCGAGTCTCTTCGCCCGCTCCATTTTCACAAAGCGCCTAGGACCGACACTAGGCGCTTTGTTGCGCCCAAAACCGGCCATCGAAGGGCCTTCTGAGCGCCGGGCCAGGGGGCCCGTTGGTGAACAGGCCCCGCCGGCACGGCCTGGGCGGGGAGGGTCGCCTCCGTGCGGGGCGAGCTCGGGAGGGCGGTCGACGCCTCGGACCACGCCCTGGAGCCGGTCCAGTTCGTCAGGATCCGCGAGAAGCGGGACGCCGTCTCCGCGGTGATCCTCGCGCGCACGGCCGAGGACAAGAAGCTCGAGATCCGGCTCGCCCGAGAGGGCGAGAGGCTCGCGAAGGAGCGGATCCGCATCGGCCTCTTCGGGGACGAGGAGCGCTCGGGGACGGCCCTTGAGAGGCTCCAGGCTGGGATCCAGGGGGGGGCGCGCCCCGCGCCTTTCGCGCAAGAATCGGGCGGTCCCGCGAAACCAAAGGGGCCCGGATGGAGTCATACTATGCAGATCCCCCATGAACCCCCCCCTGACGGCGCTCCTTGCATTGGCCCTTGCCGCCTCGCTCCATGCGCAGGCGCCCGCCGCGGGACCGGCGACGGCGTACGCGCCCGAGCAGCTCGACCAGCTCGTCGCCCCGATCGCGCTCTATCCCGATCCCCTGATCGCGCTCATGCTGCCCGCGTCGACGGCGCCGGCCGACCTCGCGCAGGCGGCCCATTACCTCGCGGCGAACGGCAACCCCGCCGGGATCGACGCGCAGCCCTGGGACCCGAGCGTGCGGGGGCTCGCCCACTATCCGGACGTGGTCCGGTGGATGAACGAGAACGCGGACTGGACCAGCACGCTCGGCGCCGCCTTCGCGGTGCAGCCCGCGGACGTGATGCGGTCCATCCAGCAGATGCGGGCCAAGGCGCGGGCCGCGGGGACGCTGGTCGACACGCCGCAGCAGAGGGTCGACGCGGAGGGCGACGACATCCGGATCGTGCCCGCGCAGGCGGACGAGCTGTACGCGCCGCAGTACGATCCCGACGTGGTCTACGACGTTCCGGAGGGCTACGCGGGCCCGTTCCTCACCTTCGGCGTCGGCTATCCCGTGGGCGCGTGGCTGGGCTTTGAGTGCGACTGGGATGACTTTGGAGTCTGGGCCGGCCCGTGGCATCCGGGCTGGGCGTACCGCCGCGACTGGAGGGATGCGCGCGGAGGGGGGCGGCAGTGGCGCCCCGATCCTCGCCGCGGCCACGAGCTCGTGCGCGACCATTTCCGGCCGTCGGGCAATCCGCCCGCGCCGCGCCTGAACGCCGGAGCGCGCGGCCAGGCCCGCTTGGCCGGTCCCGCGACCGGCCCGCAGGCCCGCCGCGTGGCGGCGCCGTCGCCGTCGCGACCCGATTTTCGCGGGTACGCCCCGGTGGCGCGGCCCGCGACGCCGGCCCCGGGAAGCCCCGTTTTTGGCGGCTACACCCGCGGCACGCAGGCCCGCGACAACAGCGCCAGGGGAAACTCCAGCCGGCAGGCTCCCGTCCGGTCCATCGCCCCGGCGCGCTCCGCCCCCGCGCACTCCGCCCCGGCCCGCTCCGAGCCGGCGCGGTCCGCCCCCGCGCGCTCCGAACCGGCGCCGACCGGCGGGCACGACCGTCACTAAAGGCCCGACTGACCCGGCTCCATGAACCCTCCGATCCCCATGACCCGCACCCTCGCCTGCGCCGCGGCCCTCCTGGCGCTCTTCGCCCTCTCGGCCGGACCGCTGCTCAGCGCCGACACCGCGGGATCCCCGCGCCGCTTCAACTCCCCAGAGCAGGCCGTCGCGGCGCTCGCCGAGGCGACCAGGGCCGGCGACAAGGCCGCCGTCGACGCGATCTTCGGTCCCGAGGTCAAGGACCTGCACTCCGGGGACCCGAAGCAGGACGCCCTGGAATTCGCGGCCTTTGCGAAGGCCATCGGGAGCTTCTCGAGACTGGTCAAGAAGGCGGACGACCGGTACGTGGTCGACATCGGCGAGCAGGACTGGCCGATGCCGATCCCGCTCGTGCGCAGGGACGGGACCTGGCTCTTCGACACCGCGGCGGGCAAGGACGAGATCCTGAGCCGGCGCATCGGCGAGGACGAGTTCACGGCG
>CAYQOH010000426.1:0-2128 GCA_964419075.1 uncultured Opitutaceae bacterium
TGATCTTGAAGTTCTCGATGTGGTAGTTCGGGTCGGCGCGGAAGGCGAGCTGCACCCCGAAGCTCTTTTCCATGCGAACCAGCAGGTCGGCGTCCTCGCTGCGGAGCCGCTCGAGCACGGCCGGGTGCACGAGCACGCGCAGCGAGTACGTCTTTCCGTCCTTTCGGGCCTGGAGCCGTCGCACGACCGACGAGAGCCGGCGCTGGAGCTCGACCGACATGGTCGTGTCCGACTTCACGATGCCGCGCCCCCGGCAGTACGGGCAGTCCGTGTAGAGGTTGGACGAGAGCGACTCCTGCTGGCGCTGGCGGGTCATCTGCATGATCCCGAGCTGGGAGATCGGCAGGATGTGGTTCTTCGCCTTGTCGCCCGCCATGAGCTCGACCATCTTTTCGTAGACGGCGTTGCGGTGGCGCCGCTCCTTCATGTCGATGAAGTCGAGGATGATGAGGCCGCCCAGGTTGCGCAGCCTGATCTGGCGCGCCGCCTCCTGCGCCGCCTCGAGGTTGACGGCGTAGAGCGTGTTCTTCTCGTCGCCCGAGCGGTTCTTGTGCGAGCCCGTGTTGACGTCGATCGCGATCAGGGCCTCGGTCTCGTCGATGACGATCTCGCCGCCGCTCGGCAGCGGCACCTTGCGCTGCCCGGTCTGCTCGATCTGGCGCTCGATGTTGAACCGCTCGAAGATCGGGATGCTGTCGGTGTAGAAGGCGATCTTCGAGCGCGAGCGCTTGGAGATGAGCCCCACCAGGTCCTGCGTGCGGTCGTAGTCGGCCTTGTTGTCGATCAGGACGCGGTCGACGTCCTCGGTGAGGAAGTCGCGGACGGTGCGCTCCACCAGGTCGGGCTCCATGTACAGGCAGGCCGGCGCCCGATCGTTCTGCATCTTGCGCGCGATCTCCTCCCATTTCTTCAGGAGCAGGTGCAGGTCGCGCACGAAGTACCGGGGCTTCTTGCCCTCGCCGGCCGTGCGCACGATGACGCCCATCCCCTCGGGGATCGTCAGCTCGTTGATGAGCTGCTTCAGGCGCTTGCGCTCCAGGGGGTCCTCGATCTTGCGGGAGATGCCGCAGCCGTCGCTGTACGGAGTCAGGATGAGGTAGCGCCCCGGTACGGAGAGGTTCGTGGTCGTGCGCGGGCCCTTCGTCCCGATCGGGCCCTTCGTCACCTGGATCACGATGTCCGATCCCGGCGGGTAGAGCCCCGGGATGTCCTTCACCGTCACGTCGCCCTTGGGCGCCGAGTCGCGCTTCTTGTTCACGCGGACGACCTCGATGGAGGAGTCGGCGGCGGCCGGGAGCATGTCCCAGTAGTGCAGGAAGGCGTTCTTTGCGTAGCCGATGTCGACGAACGCGGCCTTCAGGCCCGGGTCCAGGTTCTTGATCCTTCCCTTGTAGATCCCTCCGACCATCCGGTCGTCGGACTCGCGCTCGATCTCGTACTTCTCGAGCCTGCCGTCGACGAGGAGCGCGACGCGCTTCTCCAGGGGCTCCGAATTGATGATGAGCTCGCGGTACGAGCCCTTCTCCTTCTTGAAGGCGGCGATGATCTTCTGGAGCATCGGCCGCTGCTGGGCGCGCTCGACTGCGCCCGCCTTAAGCTCGCCTGCGCTTACCGACGCGACCTCGCGCTGGACCGGGGGACTCGCGAGTTCGGAATCATATTTCTGAGCGACGTCCTGCGTGACGTCGGGGTTGGGCTGGGATGTTTCGCTCATTGGGGACCCTGTCTTGGTTGTATACGGGGTCCCTCCGGGCGCGGGTTGCGGCGCAGGAGATTCCGGCAGGGCGGTCGTTATCGCGGGTCGGACGCATGGTCATGCGAAGTCCTTCCGGAAGCGATAGACGCTCTGGACCAGTCCTTGCAACAAGCAGCAACTGAGCACGAAGGTGCCACCGTAGCTTATAAAGGGAAGCGGTATGCCCGTGATGGGCACGAGCCCGATGGTCATGGCGATATTCACGAACACATGCATCATGAAGAGCACGGTGACGCCGAGGGCGAGCAGCGTGCCGAAGCGGTCCCGCGAGAGACCGGCGATGCGGATGCCGTTGAATAGCATCAGACCAAACAGGCTGAGAACCGTAATGCTTCCCAGAAATCCTTTTTCCTCGGCGATGACCGAGAATAT
>CAYQOH010000427.1:0-2124 GCA_964419075.1 uncultured Opitutaceae bacterium
TCGTCTTGGCGATCTGCCCGGTGAACCGGACCGCCGGGATGTAATAGGCGTTGTCGAGGTGGAAGAGCGCCCGGTCGAGCACGGGCTGCGAGAGGTCCAGCGACCATCCCCCGTCCGAATAGAGGTCGACCGCCGCGGCGAGAATCATGCCCCTGGCGTCATGGCCCACGCAGAACCTCGAATGGAACGGATGGCGCTTGCCCGTGATCATCATGTCCATGTCCCGGTCGAGCTGGATGCGGACCGGATGGCGCGTCTTGGTCGAGGCAAGCGCCACCATCGCCGCGAATGCGTTGCCCTGGGTCTCCTTGCCCCCGAAGCCGCCGCCCATCCTGGGCGACTGCACGACGACCTTGCTCCTCGGCTCCCCGAGGAGCTCGGCCACGATGGCCTGAATCTCGCTCGGGTGCTGGGTCGACGAGCTCACGAACACCGACCCTGCCTCCCCCGCCTCGGCCCACGCCGCCTGAGTCTCCAGGTAGAAATGCTCCTGGCCTCCGAAGGAGAACTCGCCCTCGAGCCTGAACGGCGCCTTCGCGAGCGCGGCGCCGACGTTTCCACGCGCCAGCGCGTGCGGCGGCGTGTGGAAGGAGCCCCGGGCGATGGCCTCCTTGATCCCCACCAGCGGCGGAAGCGGCTCGTACTCGACCTGCACGGCCGCCGCCGCCGCGCGGCACGCCTTGAGCGAATGGCCGACCACGACCGCGACCACCTGCCCGTGGTACTTCACCTCGTCGTGCGCAAAGAGCGGCTCATCCTGCCCCGTCCCGACATTGTTGTGGCCTGGGATATCCTCCGCCATCAGCACCGCGACGACCCCGGGCATCGCCCGGGCGGCCGCCGCGTCCCGCCGCAGCACGCGGGCGCGCGCATGCGGCGAGCACACGGGCCAGAGGTCGAGCATGGGCCGGCGCTGCGCCGTGTCGTCCGCATAGAGCGCCCGGCCCGTCACGTGGCCGACGGCGCTCTCGTGGCGGAGCGCCTTCGACGGATCGGGGGCCTGGGCGTCCGCCCCCTTTTCAAAGGCGAGCTCGCCGTCCTGGGCCGCGCTCGTCTCGCCGGACGCGAACTTCTCCCAGAGGCTCACGATCAGCCCGCGCCGGTACTCCGCGCTCCCGCGCATGTCGTCGATCGGCGTGAACTCGCGCGCAAGGACGCCTGCGACGTCCTGGGCCGCCTCGGACAACCTTCGGCCCACGAGCGCCGCCTCGGCCCTGCGCGCGCGCAGGGGTGTCGCCGCGACGCCGCCGTAGGCGATCCGGGCACGCCGCACCACGCCGCCCGCGTCCGTGTCGACCGAGTACGCGGCGGCGACAATGCTGATGTCGAGTTCGCGGCGCTTCGACACCTTGAGGAAGTCCGACCGGCGCACGACGCCGCGCCCCGGATCAAGGCGGGGAACGACGACCTCGAGAATGACCTCGCCCTTGGAGAGCAGCGTCTTGCGGTACGCGGTGAAGAAATCCGCGAGCGCAACCGTCCGGCTGCCCCCGGCCGAGGCGAGGACGAGCTCGGCGTCGAGCGACAGGAGCACGGGGGCGGCGTCACCGATCGGGGAGGCGGTCGCGAGGTTGCCGCCCAGGGTCGCCCGATTCCTAATCTGCCTTGCCGCAAACACCTTGAGCATCTTGGCAAGGCAGGGGTATTCCGCGGCCACGACCTCCTCGACCGCGGTGAGGGTCGCGCCGGCGCCTATCCTCCAGCTTGAGTCCGTCCCCACGATTCGCGTCAATTCGGGAACGCCCTCGGTCGAGACGAGGAATGGGAACGCCCTCGACTTCTTGGTGACGTCGACCCCGATCTCCGTCGCGCCGGCGACGAGGACCGCGCCGGGATGCTCCGCGAGCGCGGCGAACAGCCCGGAGAGCGTCGTCGGCCGCACGAACCGGCCGCCGCCCGCGGCATAGTCGAGGCCGCCCGGAGGCGAGCAGGGCATCCCGAGCCTCTCCAGGAACGGATCGTCCGCGCCCGCGGCCCTCCCGCGCCTTCCGAGCGCGTCCAGCGCCGCGTCCCTGATCGGGCGGTAACCGGTGCACCGGCAGAGGTTGCCGCAGAGCTGGTCGCTGATTTCGGCGGGCCTCCTGCAGTCGCCGCGGTAGAAGCCCTCGAAGAGTGACATGACGA
>CAYQOH010000428.1:0-2123 GCA_964419075.1 uncultured Opitutaceae bacterium
CGCGGATGACCGTCATGCGCTGGCGCTGGCGGTCCTCCTGCTCGACCTCGTCGGCCGTGCGGACGGCCTCGTGCTTGGCCATGGCCCGGCGCATCTTTCCCAGCGCGATGTACTCAAGCTGGCGGATGCGCTCGCGCGTCACGTTGAAGCGCCGGCCGACCTCCTCGAGCGTCAGCTCGCCGTACCCGTCCAGGCCGAAGCGCATGCGGATGATCTCGGCCTCGCGCTTGTCGAGCGAGGCGACCATCGAGCGCAGGTCGGAGCTCTGGTTCTTGTCGCGCAGGTTGTCGTACGGGTTGATCGCGCTGTCGTCGCCGACAATCTCGCCGAACGTGGCCGAGTCGCCGTCCTCGCCGACCGGAGCGTCCAGCGACGCCGGCCTCACGCTCACGGACTTCAGGTGTGCGACCTTCGAGGTGGGGATCTGAAGCTCCATCGCGAGCTCCTCGTCGGTGGGCTCGCGGCCCATGCGCTCCGAGAGCACCATCGCCGTCTTGCGCATCTTGGAGATCTTGTCGACCAGGTGGACGGGCAGGCGGATGGTCTTCGACTGGTTGGCGAGGGCCCTCTTGATCGACTGCTTGATCCACCACGCGGCGTAGGTCGAGAGCTTGCCGCCCTTGCGCGGGTCGAAGCGCTCGACGGCCTTCACGAGCCCGATGTTTCCCTCGCTGATGAGGTCGAGGAGCGGCAGGCCGAAATCCTTGTAGTCCATCGCGATCTTAACGACCAGGCGCAGGTTCGCCTTGATCATGTGGTCGCGCGCGGACTTGTCGCCGCGGCGGATCCGCTTCGCAAGCGAGATCTCCTCGTCGATCGTCAGGAGCGGAGTCTTGCCGATCTCCTGGAGATAGATCTGGAGGTTGCTGCGGTCCGACGGGACCGAGGGGGCCTCGGCCGGCTCGGGCTTCTCCAGGAACGACGGCGGGTTGTCGAATGGAGCGGCGCGCTCCGGGGCCGGTGCCATCCTGCCGGTCTCTTCAGCGTCCACTTCGGCGGTCGGGCCGTCGGCCCTGTATTTGAGGTTCATCGGGATCTCTGTCTATTTGAGGATTGAAACGGTCAGTTGTTCCCCAGCCCCAAGCCTAAATCGTTCCGTTCGGCCAGACGAGCGGCCTCCTCTGAAGTTGCGCGACTGTCACGAGGAGCCCGCGCAATAATGTCCCATTTCCGACGGGCCGCGGCGCACTTTGTCGCGAGGCGCGCTCGGCGCAGCATTAGATTTTTGAATCCGTTGCCAAACCGAACATTAGCCGAGTTTCTTTTGAATCGGCGGTCGCGGACGGACAGCGATCCCAGGACCGTGGGCATGGGCGCATCGTCGCAGGAGCGCGCCTGCGGCGGAAGCCGTCGCCCGTAACGGGTCGGTTACGCTTGCGCGCAGGCCAGGCTCAGAACCGAGAGGCGATCTCGACGGCCTTGAACAGGGCTCCCGCCTTGTTGACCGTCTCCTGGTACTCCGCGGCCGGATCGGAGTCCGCGACGACGCCGCCGCCTGCCTGGATGTGGACCCTGCCGTCGCGAAGGAGCGCCGTGCGCAGCGTGATGCATGAATCCAGGTTGCCGTCGTAGCCGAAGTACCCGAGCGCGCCCGCGTAGAAGCCCCGCTGGACCGGCTCCTTCTCCGCAATGATCTGCATGGCGCGCACCTTGGGGGCGCCGCTGACGGTGCCGGCGGGGAACGTGGCGCGCATGAGGTCGAAGGCGCTCTTGCCGGGCGCGATCACGCCCTCGACCTGCGAGACGATGTGCATCACGTGCGAGTACCGCTCGACGAACATGTACTCCGGGACGTGGATCGAGCCGAACGCGCAGACCCGCCCGATGTCGTTGCGCGCGAGGTCGACCAGCATCAGGTGCTCGGCGCGCTCCTTCTCGTCGGCGAGAAGCTCCTTCTCGAGGGCGAGGTCCTCCTCGTGCGTGGCGCCGCGCGCCCGCGTGCCGGCGATGGGGCGGATCTCGACGAGCCCGTCGGTGAGGCGCACATGCACCTCCGGCGAGGCGCCGACCAGCGCGAAGTCCCCCGCGTCGAGGATGAACGTGTACGGCGAGGGGTTGACGGTCCGAAGCGCGCGGTAGAGGTCCAGCGGCGTCTTGGCGAACGGGCGCGAGAACCTCTGGGA
>CAYQOH010000429.1:0-2118 GCA_964419075.1 uncultured Opitutaceae bacterium
CCGTCCGCGAAGAGGGAAACGAGGTCGTTGTCGTGCTGTCCGCGAGGGCGGGCGTCACCAACGAGCTGATCGCGCGCGCCAAGGGCCTGTGCGCGGAGCCGAGCGAGCGCGAGCTCGACCAGCTGCTCGCGATCGGGGAGCAGGAGTCCGTGGCGCTGATGGCGATGGCGCTGCACGGCATCAAGGTGCCTGCGGTCAGCTACACCGGCGCGCAGGCCGGCATCTTCACGGACCGGGTCCACACCAAGGCCAAGATCAAGACGGTCAACCCGAAGCCGGTCGTCCAGGACCTGGCCGCGGGCCGGGTCGTGATCGTGGCCGGCTTCCAGGGGATCGACGACGACGGCCAGATCACGACCCTCGGGCGCGGGGGCTCGGACTTGACGGCGGTGGCGCTCGCCGGGGCGCTCAAGGCCGACATCTGCGAGATCTACACCGACGTCGACGGGGTGTACACGGCCGACCCCCGGGTCGTCAAAAACGCGCGCAAGCTCTCCGAGATCTCGTACGACGAGATGCTGGAGCTCGCCTCGTCGGGCTCCAAGGTGATGCAGTCGCGCTCCGTGGAGTTCGCCAAGAAGTTCGGCGTGGTCTTTGAAGTCCGCTCCTCGTTCAACCACAATCCAGGGACAATCGTGAAAGAAGAAGTCGCATACATGGAACAGGTCGTCGTCCGCGGCGTCGCCGCCGACAAGGACCAGGCCAAGGTCATCATCAGCAACATCCCGGACAAGCCCGGCAGCGCCGCCAAGGTCTTCCGGGGCCTGGCCGACGCCAATGTCAACGTGGACATGATCGTCCAGAACGTCGGCCGCCACGGGGTCGCCAACCTGACGTTCACCGTGCCGGAGACCGAGACGGCCCGCGCCGTCAAGACCCTCGAGCCCGTGCTGGCCGGCATCGGCGGCGGCCAGGTCACCATGCACCAGCACATCGCGAAGATCTCCGTCGTCGGGGTGGGCATGAAGACGCACAGCGGGGTGGCCGCGACGCTCTTCCAGGCCCTGGCCGAGGCGGGGATCAACATCGATCTCATCAGCACCTCCGAGATCAAGATCTCCGTCGTCGTCGACCTCGACCGCGCCGACGAGGCCGTCCGCGTGGCCCACGCGGCCTTCGGCCTCGACAAGCTGTAGCACCCGGGCGGGGCATGCGCTACGTCTCGACACGCGGCGAGGCTCCCCCCGTGCCCTTTGCGGAGGCCGTGGCCCTCGGCCTGGCGCCGGACGGCGGCCTCTTCGTCCCCGAGGAGCTCCCCGACCTCTCGGGGGAGCTCGCGGCCCTCGGCGCGCTCGCGTACCCCGAGCTGTGCGCCCGCTTCCTGTCGAAGTTCGCCACCGACATCCCCGGGCCGGAGCTCGGCGAGCTGGTCGCGCGCTCGTACGGCGCGTTCGACCGCCCCGAGATCGCGCCGCTGCGCGGGCTCGCGGGCGGCCTGCACGTGCTCGAGCTCTTCCATGGGCCGACGCTCGCCTTCAAGGACATCGCCCTCCAGCTGCTCGGCAACCTCTACGCGAGGCAGTGCGCGATCCGCGGCGAGACGATCAACGTGCTGGGCGCCACCTCCGGGGACACGGGCGCGGCGGCGATCCACGGGCTCAGGGGCAAGAAGGGCACCGCCATCTTCATCCTGTACCCCGACGGGAGGATCTCGCCGCTGCAGGAGCGCCAGATGGCCTGCACGGGCGCCGCGAACGTCCACGCCCTCGCGGTCGACGGCTCCTTCGACGACGCCCAGTCGGTCCTGAAGGCGCTCTTCGCGGACGGGGCGTTCCGCGCGGGCCACCGGCTCTCGGCGGTCAACTCGATCAACATCGCCCGCATCCTCGCGCAGTGCGTCTATTACCTGCACGCGTGGCTGCGGCTGCCCGCGGGCGAGCGCGCGGGCGCCGAGTTCGTGGTCCCGACCGGGAACTTCGGCAACGTCCTGGCCGGCTGGATGCTCCAGAAGATGGGGGTGCCGATCCGCGGCTTCCGGGTGGCGACGAACCAGAACGACATCCTGCACAGGCTCTTCACGAGCGGGGAGTACCGCGTCGACCGGGTGAGCCCGAGCCTCGCCCCGTCGATGGACATCCAGGTCGCCTCGAACTTCGAGCGGTTCATGTACTACAGCCT
>CAYQOH010000430.1:0-2099 GCA_964419075.1 uncultured Opitutaceae bacterium
ACGCGGTGATGATCGCCCGGGGCGACCTCGGGATCGAGGTGCCGATGGAGACCCTCCCGCTGTTCCAGAAGATGGCCGTCGAGTCCTGCATCAGGCACCGCAAGCCGGTCATCGTGGCGACCCACCTGCTCGAGTCCATGATCGCCTCGCCGGTCCCGACGCGCGCGGAGGTGAGCGACATCGCGAGCGCGGTGTGGTCCACCGCGGACGCGATCATGCTCTCGGGCGAAACCACGACCGGCCTGTACCCGGTCGAATGCGTCCAGTTCATGAAGCGGGTCGCGGGGCGGATCGAGGAGAGCGAGCCCAAGGGCTACAACACGGCGCTTCCGCTCAAGAACAACAAGGACCGCCTGCTGCGCTCCGCGGTCGTCCTCGCCCAGGAACTCGGGGACTCGGGCGTCGTGGTCTTCACGCGCAACGGGCTCCTGCCGCAGTCGCTGGCCGCCCTGCGGGCCAAGCGCTGCCCGATCTACGCGTTCACGGACGAGCCGCAGGTCTTCCGCCACATGCTGCTCATGTGGGGGGTCGAGCCGTTCCTGATGCCGTTCGCGGCCGACCCGGAGGAGGTCATCCGAAGCGCGTTCGCCTACCTGCTGCGCAGGAACTGGGTGAGTCCGGGCGACTGGATGGTGGTGGTCACCAACGTCCTCGCGGGGAAGAAGACGATCGACACGATCCAGATGCGGCCGGTGGAGTGACCCAGCGGGCCCTCATTTCGCGGGCTCGGGCCCGCGGGTCGCCGCCTCCACCAGCAGCTGGTGCCACGCGCCGGTGTCGATCCGCTCGAGGGTGCCGCCGAGGTGGAGGGGCTCGCTCAGGAGCGAGTAGCCGAGGGCGTCCTTGCGGGGGGAGAGCAGGCCGGCCTTGGACAGGAGTTCCGCGGCCCGGCCGCGGGCTCCGAACTGCAGGTCCACGCTGAGCGGCTCCCTGAAGAGGGGCGTGCCGCTCTCGTAGCTGACCGTCCCGGTCCCAATGAGGTGCTCGTCGTGGGCCCTCACCTCGATCGCGACGAGCCGGATGGTCCCGTCGCCCCCGCGAACCGCGTCCACCGTGATCGAGTCGCAGCCGATCTCGGCGACCTCATTGGTGAAGCTCATGACCGCCTCGGCGTTCTTGCTGACGGCGTTCCTGCCGGCGTTCATGAATTCCCCGTGGTGCCCGAAGAGGGCGCCCACGGCTGAGCCCACCGTGTCCAGCGAGTCCTTCACGGGTGTCGAGGCCTCCGGGATCGACTCCGCCACGCTGGTCTGAAGGAGCCGGAGGATCCCCGTCGTGCTCGCCAGGCGGAACTTCGCCTCGGAGCGCCCCACCAGGTCGTCCAGGGTGGCACCGCTTCCCGTGATCTCACCGGAAAGGGAGAAGCGGCCCTCGACGAGCGCCAGCTTGCCGGACTCATGCGCCGGGAAGAGCGTCGCCGCGTCGATCTCCGTCGCCAGGGCCGTCGTGGCCTTGAGCAGGTAGGGACGGTCGGCCGCCGCATCGAAGGCGACCGTCCCCTCCACCTTCGTTTGGCTGTGATGGTCGATCCCGCCCCTGCCGCCCTCCAGGCGCAGCGACGCGGGCTCGATCTCGAGCGTTCCTGCGACGTCGCTGAACTCGTGATCGCCGGATCGCAGCGCGTCGAACCGGAACGCCACGCTCCCCCTCCAGCGACCCCAGAAGGGGGTCCGCTCGCCCGCGGCGGCCGCGGACCCGGCCCCGACCGTGGGCGCCACGACGCCGCCCACGGCGCCCAGCGGGCCGCCGAGCAGGCGCAGCTGGTCCAGCGAGACCTTCCCCCCGGTCAGTGTGACCGAGCCGCCGGCGGCGGGCGACCCGCCGTCCCACGAGCCCTCCGCCGACACCTCGGTCAGCTACGTGCCAAAGGCGATCTTCACGGGGATCACGAAGGCCGCCGAGCCGTCGGGGTCGACGGTGGCCTTCACGCTCGCCGTGAGCGTCCGGGCCGGATCGCGACCGGCCGCCGAAAGGGTGGCCTCGAGCTCGGTGGTGCTCCCGAGGGTGGCCGAGAACGCGCCCGACGCCGAGCGGCCCCCGATCCAGGGGAACGCGGGGGCCGCCTGCCGGGCGGCGATGGCCTCCAGGTCGGCGCTCCA
>CAYQOH010000431.1:0-2098 GCA_964419075.1 uncultured Opitutaceae bacterium
CTGAACGGCTGGCTCGACCCCCGCGGGTTCGAGACGTTCGCGTTCCACGAGCCGACGGACGAGGAGCGGGAGCGGCCCGCCATGTGGCGCTACTGGCGGACGCTTCCACCCAACGGCCGCATGGCGATCTACGCGGGAGGCTGGCACGCTGACGCGATGGGCCAGGATCCGCGCACGGCGCGCGAACTCGCGCAGTTCGACGCGATGCTCCGCAGGATCTCGTGGTTCGAGGGCCAGCTCGCCGCAAGCGGAGCGCTGATCGTCAAGATCTGGCTCAACCTGTCCAAGTCGGCCCAGAGGGCCCGCCTGCGGGAGATCGAGTCGGACCCGCGCACGGCCTGGCGCATCAGCCCCGAGGACTGGAAGAGCCAGCGCGACTACGACCGGTTGGCGCGGCTCGCCGAGCGGATGCGCGGTGCGACCCACCAGCCGGGGGCCCCGTGGTACCTGATCGACGCCGAGGACCCCCGCTCCCGCAACCTCGCGGTCGCGGACGTGCTCCTCTCGCGCTTCCGGATCCACATGAGGGCGAAGGGCCGCGCGGCCGCGGCGCGCGGCCGCGCCCGCAAGCGGATCGTCCCGCTGCGACCCGCCGGCCTGCGCCGCCTGCTTTCCCTGTCGCTCGACAGCAAGCTGTCGCAGGCGTCGTACGAGAAGAAGAGGGACAAGTGGCTCGGCCGGCTGAACAAGGTCGTGCGCGCGGCCGGCCAGGAGCGCCGTTCGGTGGTCTGGGTCTTCGAGGGCTGGGATGCGGCCGGCAAGGGGGGGGCGATCCGCAGGATCACCGACGCAATCGACGCCCGCGACTTCCGGGTGATACCGGTCGCGAAGCCCACCGACGAGGAGAAGGCCCACCATTACCTGTGGCGGTTCTGGAGGCACGTGCCCAGGGCGGGGCTGATCACCATCTACGACCGCTCATGGTACGGCCGGGTGCTCGTCGAGCGCCTGGAGGGGTTTGCCACCGAGGCCGAGTGGAAGCGGGCCTACCGCGAACTCAACGAGTTCGAGCTCGAGCTGGCGGAGCACGGGGTCATCGTCCTCAAGTTCTGGCTCCACGTCAGCAAGGAGGAGCAGCTGCGCCGGTTCCGCGACCGCGAGGCCACGCTCTACAAGCGGCACAAGATGAACGCCGAGGACTGGCGCAACCGGCGCAAGTGGGCGTCCTACGAGATCGCCGTCGGCGACATGATCGCCCTGACGAGCACGCACCACGCGCCCTGGCACCTGGTCGCCGCGAACAACAAGCGGCACGCCCGCCTGGAGATCATCAAGGTCTCGTGCCGCCAGATCGAGACCGCGCTGGGGCTCTAGCCCCGGCGCGCGGAAACAAAAACGCCGCGGAGGTCATCCGCGGCGTGAAATACGCGAGGCGTTTCCGCTAGTTCAGGAAACGTGGCCCGAGACGAGCTTGGTCATCTCGAACATGCTGACCTTCGACTTGCCACCGAACACCACCTTGAGGGCTGCGTCGGCATTGATCGTCTTGCGGTCCTTCTTGTCCTGGAGCCCGTTCTTCTTGATGTAGTCCCAGAGCTTCTTGGTGAGCTCCGTGCGGGGCAGCGGCTTGGAGCCGACGACGGCTGAAAGGGCGCCATCGGGAGTTACCGGTTTCATGAACGCGGCGTTTGGTTTACGAGCTGATTTTTTGGCCATATTGAATTTTGTTTTAGGGTTCTTTGCTGCGATAGCAATGCCTTTCTAGAGCGAAAACCGCGTGTTTTCCGAGAAAAATCTTTCGACTTCCGAGGGCCGGTCGGTCAGCGCCTGTCGTCGACCTGCACGAATTGCCGGTAGAGCGCGGCGTAATGGCCGCCCTTTTCAAGGAGGGCCGGGTGCGTCCCGCGCTCGATGATCCGGCCCTGGTCCAGCACGAGCACAAGGTCGGCCCCGCGTATCGTGCTCAGGCGGTGCGCGACGACAAAGCTCGTGCGCTCGCGCAGGAGGGTCGCCAGGGCCCGCTGCAGCCGGGCCTCGGTCACCGCGTCGATGGAGCTGGTCGCCTCGTCGAGGATGACGATCCGCGGGTTGGCGAGGAGGGCCCGCATGAAGCAGACGAGCTGGCGCTGGCCCACCGAGAGGCCGGCCCCGCGCTCGC
>CAYQOH010000432.1:0-2094 GCA_964419075.1 uncultured Opitutaceae bacterium
CATCAACGGAGGCGCCAGGCGAGCTGACGACCAGATGCGTGGCAACCGCCCCCGGGGGAGACGCAAGGGCGATCGCCAGCGGGTTGCCGGCGATGATGAAGGGAGTCGACGCGGACTGGATCACCGCCCCCGAGAGCATGTAGCCGCCGATCCCATAACCCTGTGCGGAGTTGGCCAGGAAGAGCTGCTCGCCGATGACGCCTATCGAGCGTGGATAGGTCTGGCCGGTGGTGACCATCGAAGCGTTGAGCGGCAAGCCTGTGGAGGTGTCGTAGGCGCCCACGGTGCCGATTGGGTAGGCCTCGGCCCCCGTGCCGAAGGGCGCCGACAGCACGAAGAGATAGTTGCCCGTGACCGCGAGGCTGAGGGCCGAGGGCAGCCCCGTGATGAAGGCGGGCGAGGACAGGGTGACGGCTCCCCCCGACACCGTGTAAGCGCGGACCGTCCCGCCGCCGTCCCCGACGAAGATCTGATTCGAGGAGGCTGCGACGCAAAACGCCGCGAAGGGCGAGGTCGTGACCAGCGACGCGTTCACGACGCTCCCGTCGAGGTTGTACTCACCCACGCCGACGTTGGTGGCGACGAACATGTGGGCGCCCGAGATCGCGATGCCGTTCACATTGTTGAGCCCCGATATCAGGGTCGGGTTCGCAACGCTCCCGTCGAGGTTGTACTCCGCCACCGTGGCCGTGCCGGACGTGGCGACGGCGTTCATCGATCCTATGTAGATGTGCCCTCCGCCGACGGCCAGGGTGTTGGGGTATGAGCCCGCATTGGGTATCAGGGCCGCGTTGACCACCGTCCCGTCCGCGTTGAATTCGCCCACCGTGGACTGCGGGACGTCCAGGACATACACCTGGGTCTGGATCGGGGCGGCAATGACGTTCAACGGGCCAAGTGTTCCCGTCAGGGAGGCGTTGACGGTGTCCGTGAGGGTCACGCTTTGGCTGCCCGGGGACTTGAAGGTGACGCTGAAGGTCCCCGTGCCGTTCAAAGGCGCTATGCTGGGAGGGAAGACCGCTTGGCCGTCGGAGCTGGCGATGCCGAGCGTTCCCGCATAACCCGACGCGATGTTGGAATACGCGTCGTAAAGCGTCGCCGTGACAGAGAATCCAACCCCCTGCATTGCCGATTGCGCGGCCCCGACCAGCGTGAGACGTGTCGCTGTGCTGGGGCTAACGCTGATGGGAGCCGAGGTGCCCACGAAGGTCGGCAGGAGCGGGTCATTGACGGCGACGGTCTGAGTCCCGGCTGTCTTCAAGGTGACCTGGAAGACACCCACGCCGCCGGTGAGCGGCCCGTCGGCGGGCAGCACCGCGGCCGCGTCCGAGCTGGAGAAGTGGACCAAGCCGTTGTAGGAGGCCGCGGTGGCGTTTGAGGCGTCCAGCGCGGTGACGGTGACCTGAACCTGGGAGCCCGCAGTGGCGGAGAGCGGGCTCGCCGCAACCGAGAAGTGTGTCGTCGTGCCCGCAATGATGGGCGACGACGTCCCCGTTATGGATGGACTCGAGGCGTCGGTGGCCGTGACGGTCTGGCTGCCCGTCGTCCTCAGCGTGACCGCGAAGGTCCCCGTGCCGTTGTAGAGGGTCGAGCCGGGGGGAAGGAGCGCTTGGCCGTCGCTGCTCGTGAGCGCCACGGTTCCGGTGTATCCGGTGACCGGGTTGCCGTACTGGTCGACCGCGGTGACGGTCACGTAGAACCCCGTTCCATCAACGGAGGCGCCAGGCGAGCTGACGACCAGATGCGTGGCAACCGCCCCCGGAGGAGACGCAAGGGCGACCGCCAGCGGGTTGCCAGCTATGATGAAGGGGTTCGACGCGGACTTGACCACGGCACCCGAGAGCGTGTAGCCGTAGATTCCAAATCCCTGTGCGGAGTTTGCCAGGAACAGTTGCTCGCCTATGACGCCTATCGAGCGCGGATAGCTCTGGTCCGTGGTCACCATAGAGGCGTTGAGCGGCAAGCCTGTGGAGGTGTCGTATGCTCCCACGGTGCCGATTGGGTAGGCCTCGGCCCCCGTGCCGAAGGGCGCCGACAGGACGAAGAGGTAGTTGCCCGTGACCGCGAGGCTCAGGACCGAGGGCAGGCCCGTGA
>CAYQOH010000433.1:0-2091 GCA_964419075.1 uncultured Opitutaceae bacterium
AGGCTCGGTTTCCTCGCCCGGGACTTCTTCCAGAACAACCCGTTCATCCTGCCGGCGTTCGCGACCTACGTGCGCGACCAGGCGCGCTCGAGCGGGGCCCGCTTCCTCGTGGACGCCTACTGCGGGAGCGGGCTCTTCGCCCTGGCCGCGGCCGGGGCCTTCGAGCGCGTCGCCGGGGTCGAGGTGAGCGAGTCGTCCGTGGCCTTCGCCAGGGAGAACGCAGCCGCAAACGGGATCACCAACGCGTCGTTCCTCGCAGGGGACGCCTCCGCCATCTTCTCCGGCCTGGGTTTCCCGGCCGGGGAGACGGCCGTGGTGATCGACCCCCCGCGCAAGGGCTGCGACGAGGCCTTCCTCACGCAGCTCTTCTCGTTCGGCCCGCGGGCCGTGGTCTATGTGAGCTGCGACCCGGCGACGCAGATGCGCGACTTGAAGGTGTTCCTGGCGGCCGGCTACGATGCAGCCGCCGTCCAGCCCTTCGACCTGTTCCCCCAGACCCGGCACCTGGAATGCGTGATCACGCTCACTCGGCCCGGGTATTGCCAAGGCGAAAGCGCCTCCCGATAATCCCCGCATGAGCCCCACGGCCCAGCCCGCCCATTCGTGGAAATTCGTCCGCAGCGGCGGGCTTGACCAGGTCTCGCTCGAGACGGCGGATGACCTGAGGGCGCTGGCGGGTCTGGACCAGAAGCTGTGGGTGGCCCTTAGCTGCCCCGTCAAGGGCCTGCAGGTCGACGAGCGCACGCTGGCGATCATCGACGCCGACGGGGACGGCCACGTCCGGCCCCCGGACATCATCGCCGCCGTGTCGTGGGCCTGCGCGCGGCTGAAGGATCCGGCCATGCTCCTCGAGGGTTCGGAGATCCTGCCGGTCGCGGCGATCGGGGACGGCCCCGAGGGCCGTGCGGTGTCGGACGCGGCGGGCTGGATTCTCGCGGCGCTCGGCAAGCCCGCCGCCGTCGCGGTGTCGGCCGCCGACGCAGCCGAGGTCTCCAGGTCCGTGGCGAAGGGCCCGCTGAAGGGCGACGGCCTCCTGCGGCCCGAGGCGGCCCCGGATGACGGGGCCCGCGCCCTCATCGGCGACATCGCGGCGTGCTTCAAGGAGGTCACGGAGACGACGGTCGCCGCGTTCTTCTCCGACCTTGAGGCCTTCAAGGCGTGGCACGGGGCCGGCGGCGCGACGGCGGCCGCGGGGATCGGGCCCGCGGCGGCCGAGGCCTTCCAGGCCGTGGCGGCGGTCCGCGCGAAGGTCGTGGATTACTTCACCCGCACGCAGCTGGCCTCCTTCGACCCGTCGGCGGTCCCGGGGCTCAACCGCGACGAGGAGGCCTACCGCGCGCTGTCCGGCTCCGACATGGCGGCCGACTCCCCGGCGCTTGCGGCGCTCCCGCTTGCCCGGATCGAGGCGGGCCGGCCGCTTCCCCTTCTGGAGCGCGTCAATCCCGCCTGGGCGGGCGCACTTGCCCGCCTTCACGACGCCGCGGTCGTTCCCCTCCTCGGAACCGGCATCCCCTCGCTCACGCCCGCGAACTGGGCCGCCCTTGGTGAGAGGCTGCGCCCCTACGAGGCGTGGGTCGGGACCAGGCCGACGTCTCCCGTCGCGAGCCTGGGACTCGAGCGAATCGAGGCCATCCTGGCGGGCGCCGGCCGAAAGGCGCTGGCGGACCTGTTCGCCGAGGACAAGCTGCTGGCGCCGAGAGTGGTCGCGGCCGCCGACGTCGAGCGCCTCGCCCTCTTCTACAGGGACCTCGGAACGATCCTGAGGAACTTCGTGAACTTCTTCGACTTCTACTCGAAGGCAACGCCCGCCATCTTCCAGGCGGGCACCCTCTTCCTGGACAGCCGCTCCTGCCGGCTGTGCATCCAGGTGGATGACGTCGCGGCGCACGCGGTGTTTGCCGCCATGAGCCGCGTCTATGTCGCCTATGTCGAGTGCCGCCGCCAGGGCGGCCGGACGACACGGATTGCGGCGGCCTTCACTCAGGGTGACAGCGACTACCTGTTCGTGGGGCGAAACGGCGTCTTCTACGACCGCGCCGGCCGCGACTGGGACGCCACGATCGTCAAGATCTCCGACGCGCCGATCAGCAT
>CAYQOH010000434.1:0-2083 GCA_964419075.1 uncultured Opitutaceae bacterium
CGCCCGGGTCGCACACGGTCATCATGGCCACCATCATCGCCTCGGTCGCGCCGCAGGTGACGACGAGCTCGGTCGCATCGTCCACGGGAAGTCCCGTGAAGAGCTGGAGCTTCGCGGCGAGCGCCTTGCGGAGCTCGGGAGCCCCCCAGGTGATGGCGTACTGGTGGCGGCCGGCGTCCATCGCGTCCTTCGCCGCCTGCACGAGGGCCGGGGGCGGGTCGAAGTCCGGGAAGCCCTGGGAGAGGTTGATCGCGCCGTGCCGCTGCGCCACCCGCGTCATCTCGCGGATCAGCGACTCGGTGAAGACGGACGTTCGCTTTGAGGTGCGCGGCATCGTCCAAGAGACTCGGGAGCGCGTCGGCGCGGGCAATACGAAAGGGGCCCTTTGGGTCAGGGCGCCGCGGGCGTCCGCACGAGGGTCGTCAGGCTGCGGGCGGGAAGCGGGAGGCCCTGGGGCGCGCCCCGCGCGCCCCGCGCGTCCAGCGTCACCACTCCCTCCCGAAAGCCCGACGCTTCCGTCGTGGTCACCGTGCGCCACGGGCCTGACGGAAGGCCCGACACCCGGGCCTCGCAGTCGGGCCCGGTGTTGAGGATGTGGACCACCAGCGCGTCCTTCCCGGCGAACGCGCTTATCGTGACGTCGGGACGGTCGCTCGAGGAGCGGATCACCTGGCTCTTGGTCGGCGAGAGGTTGACGAACTGCTTCATGAGCCAGAACCGGGCGGTCGGCTCGATGGCGCCATCGGCGCCGACATGGACCAGGCCGTAGTCCTCCGTGAACTGCCAGTAGATGAGCGCCTGGGGCCTCGCGTAGCGCAGCAGGTCCTGGAACTGCGCGGCTTCCCGCAGCCCGTAGGCGTAGCTGTCGTACATCCGGTTCTTGTAGGCCCCCGGGTCGACGCCGGCCTCGGCGACGAGGAGCGGCAGGTTGAGCCAGTGGCCGACGTCGCCCCAAGCCCCGTACTGCTCGGGCGAACCGCCTCCCCAGCTGTGGACCGAGACCGCCCCGACATAGCGCATCGCCTCGGGGTCGGCCGCGGCGGCCAGCACGAACGTGTGCGAGTCGCGGGGGTTGGCCGTGTCGCCGAGGAGCATCCTCGTCTTGAGCCCGAGCGAGGCGAGGTGGGCCCCGACGCGCTTGATCTCGTCGCGGTGGGTCTCGGCCGTGAAGCCGACGTTGACGCCCAGGTCCGACTCGTTGAACGAGAAGAGGTCGGGCTCGGCCCCGTAGTGCGCCTTCAGGTAGACGAGGTAGCTGCCGAGCAGGTCGAGGAACTCGGGCCAGCGCTCCGGGGCGATCTGGCGGGCGAAGGAGCCGAACGGCCTCTGGTTCGGGTCCGTGTAGAAGCGCTCAGGCAGGAACCACACGCTCAGGATCCAGGGCACCCCCATCCCCTGGATCCGCCGCATCAGCTCGAAGTCGCGCGTCAGCTGGGGGCCCGGGGCGGCCGCGCTGCGGTCGTGGTCCCAGGCCACGGCCTTGAACTCGACGCGGGCCCATGACAGCCGGAGGCTGCGCAGGGTGTAGTCCACGATGGGCGTGTCGGCGTAGACGCGGTAGTTGCCCCCAAACCCGTCAAAGGGGTAAAGGGCCGCCGCCGGGTCCACGGACAGGTTTGCCGCCGCCCGTCCGGGCGACTCCGCAAGCTTGAGCGTGAGCCCGAGCTTGAGCGTGTCGCCCATCATCCACGGGCCCGACAGCATGGAGATCCTCACGCGGTAGGACCGCACGGAGGAGTCCCAGGCGTCGGTCACCGTGACCTGCCTCGGCTGGTCGAGGGCGATCGAGAGCCTCGACGTGCCCTGGGCGTCCGCGAACGCGACCGCCGCGGTGGTCTCGGAGAAGAACCGGGGATCGGCAGGCCTCGTGTCGGGAAGCGGCGCGCCGGAGGGCTCCAAGTGCCAGCCGGCAAAGGACGCGCGGGGCAGGTCGATCACGTAGTCGACGGAGGCGACGTCCAGGGGAAAGCGAAACGCGCGGCCGGGGAACGGGGACGTGGAGGTCAGCGACCCGTCGAGGGCCACCCCGGCGTCGGATTCGCCCCAGGCCGCGGAGAGCTTGGCCTGGCTGCCGTTCGGGAAC
>CAYQOH010000435.1:0-2071 GCA_964419075.1 uncultured Opitutaceae bacterium
AGATGCGGTCGCCCATGGTCATCGCCTCGACCTGGTCGTGGGTCACGTAGATCATGGTGGCGCCGAGGCGGGCGTGCAGCTTGGAGATCTCGGTCCTGGTCGACACGCGCATCTTGGCGTCGAGGTTCGAGAGCGGCTCGTCGAAGAGGAAGACCTTGGGCTTGCGCACGATCGCCCGCCCGAGCGCCACCCGCTGGCGCTGCCCGCCGGAGAGCGCCTTCGGCTTTCGGCCGAGGTAGCTCTCCAGCCCGAGCATGGTCGCGGCCTCGCGCACCCGGGCGTCGATGTCGGACTTCGAGAACTTCCGGAGCTTCAGCCCAAACGCCATGTTCTCGTAGACCGTCATGTGCGGGTAGAGGGCGTAGTTCTGGAACACCATCGCGATGTCCCGGTCCTTCGGCAGCACCTCGTTCACGACGTTGCCCCCGATCCTGACGGTGCCTTCCGATATCTCCTCCAGGCCCGCGATCATGCGCAGCGTGGTCGACTTGCCGCATCCTGAGGGACCGACCAGCACCATGAACTCCCGGTCCTCGATCGCCAGGTTGATCCGCTTCACGGCCGCCACGCCCGGGCCCCCCTTCTCGGGAAAGATCTTCGTTAGGTTTTCGAGCAGGACCTGAGCCATAGGGGGGTGGGTGTCGCCTTGTCCCCGGCCGCATCCTCCGCCGAAAATGCGCCTTGCAAGGGGATATGCCGGTAAACAGAACGAATGCCCGGCGCTGGCAATCCCAAAGAACGCCCTCCGCAACCCCTTGGCGGCTCGCTCCGTGCATTTTCTCGCACCGGCGGATGCGGCCGGTGTCCACCGCCAACACAACATGCCGTCCCCCATCCCCACTTTCCCCGAGAACTTCGTCTGGGGCGTCGCGACCGCCGCCCCGCAGATCGAGGGCGCGGCCTTTCTGGACGGAAAGGGCGAGTCGATCTGGGACCGCTTCTCGCGGATCCCGGGGAAGGTGCGCAACGGGGATACGCTCGACCAAGCCTGCGACCACTACCACCGCTTCGGCGAGGACCTTGCGCTCATGCGCGCGCTCGGCATCCGCAACTACCGGCTCTCGATCGCATGGCCGCGGATCTACCCGGCGGGCGACGGCCCGGTCAACGCGGCAGGCCTCGCGTTCTACCACCGGCTGTTCGACTCGATGGCGGAGCACGGCATCACCCCCTGGGTCACGCTGTTCCACTGGGACCTGCCCCAGGCGCTTGAGGACCGGGGGGGCTGGCCCAGCCGCGTCGTCGTGGACGCCTTCGCGCGCTATGCCGACACCGTCGTCCAGGCGTTCGCCGGGAAGGTGAAGCGCTGGTTCACGGTGAACGAGGTCCGGTGCTTCACCGACTTTGGCTATGGCCCCGGCGGGCACAACCGGGCCCCCGGCCGCGTCGAGTCGGCCCGCGTCGTCAACCAGACCTTCCACCACGCGCTCCTGTGCCACGGGCACGCGGTGCGGGCCGTGAGGGCCCACGGGGGCGCGGGAGCCCGCGTCGGGATCGCGGACAACTGCGACGCCTGCGTGCCGGTGACCGAGACCCCCGCCGACATCGAGGCGGCGAGCGCCTGGTTCGTCGACGGCAACCAGAACGTCATCGACCCCATCTACCGGGGCCACTACGCGGACGCCTACCTCAGGCGGATCGGCAGGGACGCGCCCGAAGTGGCGCCGGGGGACTTCGACTTGATCGGGGCCCCCACCGACTTCCTGGGGCTCAACCTCTACAGCGGGTCGTTCGTCCGCGCGTGCGCGGGGGCGCGGTACGAGGTCCTGCCGACTCCCCCCAACTACTGGCACGCCGACGGGAACTGGCTGAAGCTGATGCCGCAGCTCATGTACTGGGCGACCCGCTTCTCCAAGGAGCACTACGGCCCAAGGGAGATCTACATCACCGAGAACGGCTGCGGCTACGACGACGAGCCGGTCGTGAACGGCGAGGTGACCGACCTGCACCGGCGCGAGTTTCTGCGCCTCTACCTGGGCGAGCTGCGCCGCGCGATCGAGGAGGGCGTGCCGGTGCGGGGCTACTTCGTCTGGTCGTTCCTCGACAACTTCGAGTGGAACGACGGCTACAC
>CAYQOH010000436.1:0-2050 GCA_964419075.1 uncultured Opitutaceae bacterium
AGGAGCTCCTCGAGCATCTCGAACTTCAGGCGCTTCCTCCAGAGCTCGTCCGCCTCCGCGCCGTTCGAGGGCCAGGGCGACTTCGTGCGGTCGATCCGGAACGTGTCCGTCCCGGTGAAGTCGAACTTCTTCTTGAGCTCGCCGAAGATCCAGCCGATCCGCGCGGTCACCCGCTCGTCGTAGCGGTAAAAGATCTCGTAGGCCGAGTCGATATTGCCGAGGTAGTCCACATTGTAGTAGACGTTCTTGCCGTAGCGTCCGACGAAGTCCGACCGGTCGGAGTCGAGGAAGAAGAGGTGCTGGCCGTCAAGGGCCGTCATGTAGTCCGGGATGGCCTGCGCATAGTCGCCGCTGTGGACCGAGTCGCGGTTGTAGTGTGCCTGCTCCAGGATCGTGACCAAGGTCTGGGCCTCCGTCTGCAGCGAGTCGGGCGTCGTGAACTTCAGGTCCGACGCCGAAAGCCCGGAGACCGCGACGAGCAGAATCCAAGGGGCCATGAGCCGGCGCAAGGGGGCGGAGGGGAGAATCATGCGTGAGGAATCATCAAAAAGGGCCCAACGGGGCCCAGACCATTAGATAGTTTCATGGGAAGGGGAGGAATTCAAGGAGGGAGGGCATTTTGTCGCGGCCGAATGCGGTGCGGCGGCGGCCAGCGCCCCTGCCCTGACAGGGCCTGAGTCGTGGGGAGCCCTCGCCGTTCACAACGCATTCAGGATCATCAGCCTCCGCCTGAGGTTGACCCTTCACCACAGCGGATCGTGCCCCTCAGCGCCGGCCTATCAGGTCCCGGGCCTCGTCCAGCACCCGCTTCTCGTCCACCGAGAGCGAACCGAAACCGTCGCTGTTGATCTTGTCGAGGATCCGGTCGACCTCGGCGCGCAGGTGCCCGCGGTCCCCTGTGTTCACGCCGAGATTGGGGGAGGGCGGGATGGCTTTCGCCGTGCGACGGTGCTTCATCCAGCGGGGAAGCTCGATGTCCTCGCGCTCGCGGCTGAAGCCCCAGTTCGAATCGTGGACGTAGCGGTAGTAGAGCCAGCCGGCCGCCATCCCGCCCAGGCGGACGGAATGCGCGGACGCGCCGAAGGGCGAAGCCGCGCCCATGATCTCGTAGAACACGAGCCCGAACAGGTCGAAGGCCACGAGCACGTAGGCCAGATGCTTCGGCTTGAAGCTGATCGGCAGGAAGAAGAAGAGCTGGGTGGTCTCCCGGTTCGGGAAGAAGCAGGCGAACAGGACGACGAGCGCGGAGGCGCCGGCGGAGGCGCCGAAGACGATCGCCGGGCGGCCCCAGTGAAGCGCGCTCCAGAGGAGCCCCCCGGTCACGAGCGAGGACGCGTAGAACGCGAGGAATCGGCGCGCCCCCAGCATCGGGAGCAGCTCACGCCCCGCAAAATAGATCGCAAGAAGGTAGGCGATCACCTGGAGCAGGTTGCCCGTGTCGTGGAGGAAGCCGTAGGTGAGGAGCGTCCAGAGGTGGCCCGACCTCAGGCCCGCGGTCGAGAGCGCCAGCGCGTTCACCAGGCCCGCCCCCCCGGCGGACACACGCACGAGCGCGTTCTGCATGAGGTACGCCGCCACGATCGCCGAAATGAGCCACGTGAGCACGCTCGTCCGGCGTCTCTCGTAGCTGTCGCGCATATAGGGGCGGTCCTGCAGCATGGGGCGATCCTACGGGGGTCGAGGGCGAATACAAGCAGCCATAGGCCCCGGGGGCGCCCGCGGCGGGACCATGCCCGGCGCCGCGCCCCTTCCGGCGGGCCGCGCAGGGGGGGGCGCGTCCGCGGCCCATGGATCGTTCACGGCGAGATACCCCCTTGACAGCTCGACTTTGTCACTGTCCTTTCTAGTGCACGTATGGCCAACAAAGCAGACAAATGGCCCCTGAATGTAACGGGGAGATTCTACGTCGACCAGCAGTGCATCGACTGCGATCTTTGCAGGGAGACGGCACCCAACTTCTTCACCCGCAACGACGAAGGGGGGCACTCCTATGTAAGCAAGCAGCCCGAGACCGAGGAGGATGTCGGGCTGTGCATGGAGGCGCTCGAGG
>CAYQOH010000437.1:0-2047 GCA_964419075.1 uncultured Opitutaceae bacterium
TGATCTTCCACGGCTCGGCCCACGAGCGGCGGTGCAGCTGCTGGCCTGTCGTGCGCAGGATGATCGGGGCCTGTTCCGGGGATTGGGGTTTCATGGGGCGGGAAGGGGGTTGAGGGCCGGGCTCAGAAGGCCGCATTGCCCGGGGTCCGGGCAAACGGGATCACGTCCCGGATGTTCGAGACACCCGTGGCGAACATGAGCATGCGCTCGAACCCGAGGCCGAACCCCGCGTGCGGCACGGTGCCCCACCGGCGCAGGTCCATGTACCAGCCGTAGTCCCTGGGGTCGAGGCCGTGCCGCCTGATGCTGGCCTCGAGGACGGCCGGCCGCTCCTCGCGCTGGCTTCCGCCCACGATCTCGCCGATCCCGGGCACGAGGACGTCCATCGCGGTCACCGTCTTTTCATCGTCGTTGAGCCTCATGTAGAAGGGCTTTATCTCCTTCGGGTAGTTGTAGACGGTCACCGGGCACTTGAACACGGTCTCGGTCAGGTAGCGCTCGTGCTCCGACTGGAGGTTGGTCCCGTAGGCGACCGGGTGCTCGAAGGGCTTTCCGCTCTCGACGAGGAGCTTCACCGCCTCCGTGTAGCTCACCCGCTGGAACGGGCGCTCGAGGACGAAGTCGAGGCGGGCGAGGAGCTCCTTGTCCACGAACTTCGCGAAGAGCTCGAGGTCATCCGCTCCCCCGGTGCGGGCCTCGCGGATCAGCGCCTTCACGAACTCCTCGGCCAGGTCCATGTCGCCCGTGAGGTCGCAGAACGCCATCTCCGGCTCGATCATCCAGAACTCGCTCGCGTGGCGCGACGTGTTCGAGTTCTCCGCGCGGAACGTGGGCCCGAAGGTGTAGACCTTGGACAGCGCGCATGCGAACGCCTCGGCCTCCAGTTGCCCGCTCACGGTCAGGTACGTCGGGCGCCCGAAGAAATCCTTCGAATAGTCGACGGCCCCCTCGGGCGTCTTCGGCGCCGCCGCGGGATCGAGGGTCGTCACCCGGAACATCTCCCCCGCGCCCTCGCAGTCGCTCCCGGTGATGATCGGCGCGTGCAGGTAGATGAATCCCCTCTCGTTGAAGAACCTGTGGACGGCGAACGCGAGGCGGCTCCTCATCCGGAAGACGGCCCCGAAGAGGTTTGAGCGCGGGCGGATGTGGGCGATTTCCCGCAGGAATTCCGGGGTATGCCCCTTCTTCTGGAGCGGATAGGCCGCATCCGACGGCCCGACGATCGCGACCTCCTCGGCGCTGAGCTCCCACTTCTGCCCCTGGCCCTGGGAGGCCACCAGCTTCCCGCGCACCTCGACCGAGGCCCCGGTGATGATGTGCTGCACCTCCGCGTAGTTGCCCAGGGTCGACGGGGCGATCACCTGCAGGTTGCGCAGGCAGGATCCGTCGTTCACCTCCAGGAACGAAAACGTCTTGGCGTCCCGCCGGGTTCGCACCCAGCCCTGGACGGTCGCGTTATCCCGCGGAGCCGCGCTCGCGAGCGCCTCTTGGACCGTGATTGGCTTTTGCATGTCCCATGAAAGGCTTCCCCGGCGTGGCTGAAAAGGAAATTGCGGATTCCGGCCGGGCCGGATTGGCCCCCAGCCTCGCCCGTGGGCGGAATGGCCGGGCTTGGGGGTTCGGCAGCATTTCCGCCGCGCGATATCGCTCGCCGTTCACAAGCCTCACGTGAGCCTCGTGGCTGTTCGTGGGGCACGGGATCCGCTGTTCCGGCTCAACCACACTTGCGCCACGCTCCGGGCTGACCTTTCCCGCAAGGCGCGGCGCAGGTGGTCGGCCAGCACGTGCCTTCGCGGGATACAGGATCACCTAGACTTCTACATCGCCCACGACAACCGCTACGACCCCAAGGTACGTTGAGTTCGGCCACCGGGGCCGGAGGCAGGCGGTTGGCTGGGCGACGCTGGGTTCATGTGCGGGTTAGCACGATGTGAGTTGCTCGCTGCGTTGGGACATGCTGGGTGCATGTGTATCCCAAATCTACTAGATTGATACCGTCGAATAACCGCTCACCCGCGCCTAGTAAGACTGGTGAGATGGCGATATG
>CAYQOH010000438.1:0-2045 GCA_964419075.1 uncultured Opitutaceae bacterium
CCGGCCGCGACTGGGACGCCACGATCGTCAAGATCTCCGACGCGCCGATCAGCATCCGGCAGTCGTTCTTCGCCCCGTACAAGAAGGTGGCGTCGTTCGTCGGGGACCAGTTCGCGAAGTTTGCCGCCTCGAAGGACAAGGCGGTGCAGGGCCACCTCGGGTCGGCGGTCGTGGAGCCGGCCGGCCCCGCCTCGCCCCAGTCGCAGTCGTTCGACATCGCCAAGTTCGCCGGAATCTTCGCCGCGATCGGGCTGGCGATCGGTGCAATCGGAGGCGCGCTGACGAGCGTCTTCAGCGGACTCCTGCACCTGCCGCCGTGGATGTGGCCGGTCGCGGTCGCCGCCGCGCTGCTGATCATCTCCGGGCCCTCGATGCTCCTGGCGGCGCTCAAGCTGCGCCAGCGCAACCTGGGGCCCCTCCTTGAGGGGACCGGCTGGGCGGTGAACGGCCGCGTGAAGATCAACATACCCCTTGGGGCTGCGCTTACGGACCGCGGTGTTCTCCCGCCGGATTCCACGCGGCTCACGGTGGATCCCTACGAGGACGAGGCGGCGAATCGACAGCGCATGATCACGTATGCACTTGTTCTGTCGGTGCTTGCGTGGTTCGTTTTTGCCAGGGTTTTCCACCTCTGGCCGTTCTAGCGGACGCATGCCGCCCGCTGCGGGCGGCCCAAGTGGGTGCGCACCGGGGCGCTCCGGTATTACGCTTGCAAATAATCTCCATGCGTAAATCTAATGCCGCCGTCTCAACCAAAGGAGCCACCATGAAGCTAGCCGACTGGGTCATGCAGGGCGTGGAGTTTGCGAACTGCAATTGCATCTGGGGCTGCCCGTGCCAATTCAACGGGGCCCCCACCCATGGGAACTGCCGGGCCTACACGTTCGTTCATATCGACAAGGGAAGGTTCAACGACGTGCCCCTTGACGGCCTGCGCTGGGGCATCCTCGCGGCATGGCCGGGGCCGATCCACCTGGGGAACGGCACCTTCCAGTCGGTCGTTGACGAGAGGGCCGACAAGCGGCAGCGGGACGCCCTTGAGGCGGTGTCGCATGGCCGAGAGACCGAGCCCGGGAAGCTGATCTGGCAGGTGTTCTCGACGACCGTGACGAGGCTCCTTCCGACTGTGTTCAAGCCGATCGAGCTCAAGGTCGACATGAAGGCCCGCACGGCAAAGGTCAGCGTGCCTGGGGTGCTGGAGGGAAGCGCCGAGTCCATTCGAAACCCCATGACAAAGGCCGAACACCAGATCCGCGTGACCCTTCCCACCGGCTTTGAATTCACGGAGAGCGAATTCGTCAGCGGGTCGGCAAGGGCGCCGGGGCAGATTGAGCTCGATTTTGACGGGACCCACGCCCACCTGGCGCGCATTCACTGGAGCACGCACGGCGTGGTCCGCTGATCCCGACGATTGCCGGCAGAAACCCGCACGTCCGTCGAGTCCCTCCTGCGCCGAGACCGCTGGCTTATTGGCGGCGCTCTGGTCGTCGCCATCGTGCTCTGCTGGGCCTGGATCGTGCCGATGGCCTTTGACATGTACGGCACCATGACCGGCTCGGCGGCATGGATGATGCCGTCCACCTGGGACCTGACGCACCTCGTGCTGCTCTTTGCGATGTGGGTGGTGATGATGGCGGGCATGATGCTGCCCTCCGCCGCGCCCGCGTTCCTGCTCTATGCCAGCGTCATCCGGAGGAGCCCGGCGGGCGAGCGGACCGCCGCCCACGTCTATGCGTTTGCCGGCGGTTATCTCCTTGTCTGGACGGTATTCAGCGTTGCCGCAACGGTGCTGCAGCGCCTGCTTGCGGGCTGGCTGCTGCTCTCCCCGATGATGGACGCGCGGGACAGCAGGTTCGGCGGCGCCCTTCTCGTCGTGGCGGGCGTCTTTCAATTCACGCCCTTCAAGCAGGCTTGCCTTCAATCGTGCCGCTCCCCCGCCGCCTTCATCACCCGGCACTGGAAGCCGGGGGTATGGGGCGGGCTCTATCTCGGCGTCGCCCACGGCCTCTTCTGCCTGGGCTGCTGCTGGGCGCTCATGCTGCTGC
>CAYQOH010000439.1:0-2042 GCA_964419075.1 uncultured Opitutaceae bacterium
CGAACGGGAGCTCGACCGTGACGTCCGGGTGGAGCTTCAGCTTGACGGTGTGCTTGCCGAGAATCTTCACCGGGGTGTGAAGCAGGATGCGCTTGCGGTCGATCGTAAAGCCGGCCGCCACGAGCTTGTCGTGGAGGTCCGCCGCCGTCACCGAGCCGAACAGCTTGCCGCCCTCGCCGGTCGTGACCGCGAAGGCCAAGCTCGCCTTCTCGAGCCTCTTGGCGAGCTCCTGGGCCCCGTTGAGCTCCGTGGCCTCGCGTTCGGCGCGGCGCTTCTTGAGCGCCTCCACGTGCTTGCGGTTCGCCGCCGTGACGGGGACCGCGAGCTCGCGCGGCAGGAGAAAGTTGCGGGCGTAGCCGGCTCGGACCTTGACTTGGTCGCCTTCGCCGCCGAGGCCCTCAACGGGCTTGACTAGGAGTACTTCGCTGTGGGCCATGGTAGGAAAATGCGGGAGTGATTCGTGGGTGGAAACTCAAATGAATCCCGCAGCAGAGAGGGGGTGTCAACTGAGTATTTCCCGGGCGCCGCCGGGCGCCCGCGGCGCGGTGCGGATCCACGGCGCGTTTTCGCGCGCGCCATCCCCCCGCGCCAGGGCGAGCCGCCCGGGCGGCTCGTCTATTTAACCCCGGATAAGCGTGTTACACGACGGCGCGGCGCCGGTGGCGGGCGCCCGCCGCGGGGGCCAAATTATGCGCCATCCTCGCCAATATCTGAAGAGTTGGCCGTGGGCCGCAGGAATATACTCGCGCCCCAGAGCGGGAGCCTCGCCCCGGGCCGTTCCTAGGGGTACGCCGACCCGCGGCCTACCCGGCGCCCGACTCCCAAGACAAACCCACATGAACAAACCCCTTCCCTCCCCGGGCGACGGCCCGGCCATCTCGAGGCGCGTGGCCCTCAAGCTGGGGCTTGCGGGCGTGCTCGGCGCCGCGGTCGGCGCGGGCTCGACGGCGATGATCGCCCGCCTGGGAAGGGCGGCGCGGCCCCGCTACCGGTTCTTCACGGAGGCCGAGGCCGACCTCTTGATCGACATCTGCGAGCAGATCATCCCGCGCGATGACGTCCCCGGCGCCACCGACACGGGCGCGATCAACTACATCGACCGCCAGCTCTGCGGCTTCCTCGCGCCCCACCAGCGGGCCTACCGGCGCGGGCTCGAGTCGTTCCGGCAGACCTGCCTGCAGGTGCGCGGAGCGCCCTTCAAGGAGCTGCCGCCCGCCGCAAAGATCGAGGCCCTGCGCTCGATCGAGCTCGGGGAGGCGCCCCGGGCGCTCTGGGGCGACCCGACGGCGCCCGCGTTCTTCAGCCTCGTCCTTTCCCACACGATGCAGAGCTTCTACGGAAGCCCGCGTCACGGCGGCAATCGCGACTACGCCAGCTACCGGATGCTCGGCCTGGACTACCCGCAGGTCGTCGGGCAGAACCGCTACGGCAAGGCGTGACCATGGCCCTGAAGCACGTGAATGCGGTCGTGGTCGGCGCCGGGGCCGGCGGCGGCGTCGTGGCCAAGGAGCTCGCCGAGGCCGGGCTCTCGGTCGTCATCCTTGAGCGGGGCGGTTGGGTCAGCTTCGAGGAGCACGGCCAGGACGAGCTCATCAACCAGCGCACCACGGCGCTCGGAACCGCCTACGGGCCCGATGAGCGCAGCCCGCGGGTGGCGGAGGCCGGCCCGGGCAACTGGGCGGTCGTGCTTCCCCACGAAGGCGGCTACAGCAACAACGCCGCGTGCGTCGGCTCGGGCACCGTGAGCTACGGTGCCATGGCCTGGCGCTACATGGAAAAGGACTTCAGGATGCGCTCGACGTACGGCGCGCCCGAGGGTTCGACGCTTGAGGACTGGCCGGTCAGCTACGACGACCTTGAGCCCTGCTACGAGAAGGCCGAGCAGCAGGTGGGCGTGTCCGGCGACATGAGCGCGAACCCCTTCTCGCCTCCCCGGCGCCGGCCCCACCCGATGCCGGCCTTCCCCTTCAACGCCGAGGGCCGGATGCTCGAGGCCGCGGCGAAGCGCCTGGGCCTGCACCCCTTCCCGATCCCGATGCTGC
>CAYQOH010000440.1:0-2026 GCA_964419075.1 uncultured Opitutaceae bacterium
GCGCGGGGCCCGTGGGACCGCGAGAAGGAGGCCCGCTACCGCCAGCTCCTCGCGCGCGTGGTGGAGCTCGAGGACACCCACGGGAAGATGACCTACCAGGAGGGGGTCACCTTCGAGGAGTACCAGTTCGCCCGGCTCTGCCACTACCTGCGGGGCCGCAGGCCGCTCGCCCAGGTGGCCTACACGTTCCTCATCTTCAGGCTGACGGACGCCGAGGTCATGGGGGCGCTGCTGGAGCCGGTCGACCTCCCATGAGCGCGGCGGCCGAAAGGTACCGGATCGTCGCGGCGGTGGCGCTTCTCCTTGCGCTGCACTTCGCGATGGCGGTCGGCAGCAAGCTCCACGAGAGCACGACCTCCGACGAGATCGTCCACGTGACGGGCGGCCTCTCGTACTGGAGGTTCGACGACTACCGCCTCCATCCCGAGAACGGCAACCTCGCCCAGCGCTGGGTGGCGCTGCCCGTCTGGATCGCCGGCTCCAGGTTCCCGACCCTCGACCAGCCCTACTGGAGGCTGAGCGACGCGTGGGTGATCGGGCACGAGCTCTTCTACGAGACCGGGGAGGACCATTTCCCGAAGCTGATGGCCGCGCGCGCCATGACGGCGCTGCTCAGCGTGGCGCTCGGCGCGCTGATCTTCTGCTGGTCGCGCGCGCTCTTCGGCACGGCGGGCGCCTTCGTCTCGCTTGGGTTCTTCGCGTTCAGCCCGACCTTCCTCGCCCACGGGGCCTACGCGACGTCGGACGTGTGCGCCGCCCTCTTCCTCCTGGCCTCGGTCGGGGCGTGGTGGCGCCACCTGTGCCGGCCCGGAGCCGGTTCCTTCATCCTGAGCTCGGCGGTGTTCGGCCTGGCCTGCGTCGCCAAGTTCTCCGCGGTCCTGCTGCTGCCGATGATGGCGGCCTGCGCGCTGGCGCACCTTGCGGCGCAGCCGGGCGGGCTCGGACGGGTCGTGCGCTCCGCCGCGGGCCACGCCGCGGTCGCCTTCGCGGTCATATGGGCCTTCTACGGCTTCCGGTACGGCGCCTTCAACCCCGCGCTGCCCGCCGCCGACCAGTTCATCGAGTCGTGGGGAGAGATGTACGCGCGCACAGGCCGCGCCGGCCAGGCGATCCACCTCCTCGCCGACCTGCGCGCCCTCCCTGAGGCATTCCTCTACGGAACCGCGTACGTCGTCGAGACGTCGCAGCAGCGCGGGGCCTACCTGAACGGGGAGTACAGCCTCGAGGGCTGGCGCACCTTCTTCCCCTGGGCCTTCGCGCTGAAGACGACCCTGCCCTTCATCGCCGCGAGCGCGCTGTCCGTGTGGCTCGCACTCCGGGACCGGGTGCGGCCGGCCGCGGGCCTGCGGGGCCTCCTGCCGCTCACCCCGCTTCTCTCGCTCTTCTGCGTCTACGGCGCCTTCTCGATCCAGAGCCACCTGAACATCGGGCACCGGCACCTGCTGCCCATCTACCCCGTCCTGTACATCCTCGCGGGGTCGCTCGGTGCGTGGCTTGCGCGGCCTCTCGGATGGCGGTCGGTCGTCGTCGCCGGGCTCCTTGCCTGGCACGCCGGCGAGTCCGTCTGGATCTCCCCCCACTACCTCGCCTACTTCAACGAGCTGGCCGGCGGGCCGGAGCGGGGCCGGCTCCACCTGGTCGACAGCTCGCTCGACTGGGGCCAGGACCTGCCGGGGCTCAAGGCCTGGCTGGACGCGAACCGGCGCCCCGGCGAGGACGCGTTCCTCGCGTACTTCGGGACGGGCGAGCCCCGCTACTACAGGCTCCCGGTGAAGCGCCTGGCCTACATCAACGGGTTCCACGAGGACGAGCCGTACCTGCCGCTCGGGCCCGGCCTCTACTGCGTCGGCGCCACCATGCTCCAGCAGGTCTACGGGGTCGTCCGGGGGCCGTGGACCCTCGAGCTCGAGAAGGAGTACCAGTTCCTGCGCACCTTCGAGCCGATGTTCCGGACCTACGCCGAGGACCCGTCCGCGAGGGCCCGGCTTGAGCGCGACCTTCCCCCCGAGAAGTGGGCCGCGAGCCG
>CAYQOH010000441.1:0-2015 GCA_964419075.1 uncultured Opitutaceae bacterium
ACGATCTGCGTCGCGTTGTTCTGGAGGGCGACCCGCACCAGCGCCTGGGCGACGTTGTTGTCATGGGTCACGACGACCTCCGCCCCGAGCTCGCGCGCGAGCGCGAGGTTCTTCTCAAGGCGGCGCTGGCCCTCGGCGTCAAGCGGGGTCGACGTCTCGACGCAGACGGCGATCCACGAGGCGCCCTGTGAGGCGGCCATCCGCCGCGTCCACCGGACAAGCTGGGTCGAGGACGGGCTCGGGCCTACGGCCACCAAGAGCCTCTCCCCGGAGCGCCAGACCGTCTTGAAGGTGCCGACCGAGCGCAGCTCGCGCAGGCGCTTGTCGACGTGCTCCGCGACGAAGCGCAGGGCCAGCTCGCGAAGGGCCGTCAGGTGCGTGTCCTTGAAGAAGTTCTCGGCCGCCGCCGCCGCGCGGCCCTCCATGTAGACCTTGCCCTCGGAGAGCCGCTCCCGGAGCGCCTCCGGGGTGATGTCGACCAGCTCGATCTGGTCCGCGAGCCCGAACACCGAGTCCGGAACGGTCTCGTGGACCGTCGCGCCCGTGATCTGGCGGACGGCGTCCGCGCGGCTCTCGATGTGCTGGACGTTGAGCGTCGTGTAGACGTCGATTCCGGCGTCCAGGAGCTCGACGACGTCCTGGTAGCGCTTGGGGTGGCGCGAGCCGGGAGCGTTCGTGTGCGCGAACTCGTCCACGAGCACCAGCCGGGGCTTCCTCGCCAGGATACCCTCCAGGTCCATCTCGGTGATGACGATGGTCTTGTACTCGACCCTCCTGCGGGGGATGACGGGGAGCCCGGCAAGGAGCGCCTCGGTCTCGGCGCGCCCGTGGGTCTCCACGACGCCGACCACGAGGTCCACGCCGTCCTTGAGCTCCTGCTGGGCGGCCCGGAGCATGGCGAACGTCTTGCCGACCCCCGGGCACATCCCGAAGAACACCTTCAGCTTGCCGCGGCGGGCGCGCTCCTCCTCGCGGTGGAGCGAGGCGAGCAGCGCATCAGGGTCTGGGCGTTGGTCGGGCATCGGGCCTGTCGATTGTGGAGAAGGCGCCGGGGGGCGCAAGCTGGCGGGGGACCTTGGGCGGGCGCCTCAGTGATCTAGCGAGCGCGGGTGGGGCGGCTCGGGCTTGGGCCAGTCGGCGCGCGAGCGCCCGGGCTCCCGGACGGCGCACAGCTGGCCCACGGCGAGCCCCGCAAGGAAGCAGGCGAGCGCGAGGAGCGCCATCGCCCAAGACCTCCCGCGCCCGGTAACCGAAGGCCGCCGCATGGGTTCACTTTCCGGCGGCGGGCGGCGCGGAGGCCGCGTCCAGGGCCACGTTGAGGCGAAGGACGTTCACGCCGGGTTCGCCGAGGACTCCCAGGTCCCTTCCCTCGGTAGCGGCCGCCACGAATCCCATGACCCTCTCGACAGGCAGGCCCCGGGCCTTCGCGACCCGCGCGGCCTGAAGCTGCGCATTGGCGGGGCTGACGTGGGGGTCAAGCCCGCTAGCGGAGGAGGTGACGGCGTCGGCCGGGACCTCCGCACCGGCCGCAAGGCCGTTTGCCGTGCGGTAGGCGGCGACCGCGGCCTTGACCGCGTCATTCAACTTCTGGCTCGTGGGGCCGAGGTTCGTGCCGCCGGAGCTCGTCGCGTCGTAGCCCGTGCCCGCGGCGGAGGCGCGCGGCTGGAAGTACTTGTCGCTGGAGAAGTTCTGCGCGAGGAGCGCGGAGCCGCGGACCACCCCGTCCTTGTCGACCATGAGGCTGCCGTTGGCCTTCGCGGGGAAGAGAGCCTGGGCGCCGGCCCAGACCGCAAGCGGATACGCGCCGCAGAGGAGGACCGCGAAGACGAGCGTAAGGAGAAGCGAGGTCTTGAGTTCGGTGAGGAGCGTTTTCATGGGACTTAGGCGAGGTGGACCGCGTGGACGATCACGTCGATCAGCTTGATGCCGATGAACGGGATCACGATTCCGCCGAAGCCGTAGATGAACAGGTTGCGCCGGAGCATGGCCGCGGCGCCGATCGGGCGGTAGGCCAC
>CAYQOH010000442.1:0-2013 GCA_964419075.1 uncultured Opitutaceae bacterium
GCGACCTCGGCCGGCTCTTCTGGGGGCTAATCTACTGGAATCTGCGCAAGGCGCTTTTCCAGATGAGGGGCGCGTCCGGCCCGGCGCCCTGCCAGCACCCGAGCGACTCCGGGCTTGCCGGCCGCACGGGCTGCGAGGCGTGCATTGGATGGCGCGACCCTGCGCGGTTCGCAAGGGTGTGCCCGCTGCTGGCGAAGGCGCCGGACGGCCGGCGGGTCTGCTCGGCTGACGCGCGGGCGGTCCGTCCGTTCTGGGGCAGGGCCCTCCTTCTCTATGCGGGCTCGGCGGGCGCGCTCGCCCTGGCGGCCGTGCTCCTCTCCTTCTCGGCGTTCTGGGCGATCGGCTACCGGGTGCCGCTCCACGTCGTCGCGTGGCCCCCCGCGTGGCACCGGATCAGGCTTGCGCGCGCCGACTATTTCTACCGCATGGCGCTCCGGACGATCGCCTCCGGCCAGGTGCGCCAGAGCTACCTCGCCCTCGGCCAGGCCTACGCGCTGGACCCGGACAACCTCGATGCGGCGCTGCTTCTGGCCCAGTACACGCAGTTTGCCAATCCCGACTACTCCGACTCGATCTACTCGCGGCTGGTCCTCGGGCGCCGCGGGAACTTCGAGAACACGGCCCAGCTGTGGCTGCGCGCGCTCCTCGCCCGGGGCGACCTCCCGTCGGTCGGCGGCCTCTCGTCGGCGATGCTCAGGAACGGCACGACGCACGCCCCCGCGTGGACGCAGGCGCTCCTCTTCGCCGAGAGGATGGACGGCGACCCCGCCGCGGTGGACCAGCTGCTCGCCGGGCCCGGAAAGGTGCCCGCCGAGTCCCGCTCCGTGCTGGCCCTGGCCCGCGACCTTCGCGGGGGCTCCGCCGCCGATAGGGCCCGGATCCTCGCGATCCACATGGGGGGCGCCACGACCGCGCTCGAGGCCTATTACTCGCTCGGGCGCCTGACCGAGGCGGGACAAGGCTCGGCCGTGGTTTCGCTCCTGGACGGTCCGTCTGCCGGGATGCTCGGCCCGTATGACCGCGAGTCGCTCAGGCTCGACGCGTGCGCGTCCATGGGCTGGCGAGTCCTGGTGCGCAAGGAGATCGAATTCCTGCTCGACAAGGGCGCCTCGGTTCCGGTCGCGACGATCCTTTCGGGCCACCTGGTGCGCTATCCCGACGCCGAGAACGCGGGCCGCCTCTTCGAGCTGCTCGACCAAAGACCCATGCCCACAACGGCCGACTTCGCCGGAGCGCACACGGCGCTCATGTGCATGGCCGGTGTGAACGGGCTCGACGGGCGCATGACGCAGGAGGCCGACACGGTGCGCAAGATGATGGGCGGCGAGTTCCCGAGCAGGGAGCGCGTCCTGGACTTCTTCAGGGACCGGTCACCGAACAAGAGCCCTTCGGCGGTGCTGCCGGCGCTTCCCGAGCTGCCCTTGGAAATCGTGTACGCGCTGACCGCGCACTACCGCGCCGGGGCTCCGGGGAGCACGCCCACCGCAGGCGGGCAGCCCTGACCCCCTTGGGCTCGTGCCGGACGCTGGGGGGCGGAGAACCCCGGCGCGGGACCTTCTCAGCGCTCGTGCCCGTACGGGTCGACCTGGCTTTCGATCGCCCGCTGGCGGCGCTCGATGTTCGCGACCACGTACCGCTCGTTCAGCTCGTTCAGGACCTCGTCGACGTCGCGCTCCTGCACGTAGTGCGCAAGCGCGTGCGCCCGCAGCACCTCCCAGTAGCTTTCCAGCTCCTGGTTCTCAATCACGCCGATCGCCTCGAGCGCCGCCGCGGCGCTCGCGTGGTAGTCGGTGAGCCTCTTGGCGACGATCCCGCGCGCGTCGGCCTCCATTTCCTGGGCGGCCGGCAGGGCGTCCCTGTCGTGCTGGAGGGCCAGATTGTCGACCCATCCGACGACGCCCTTGATCGGCAATGGCGGAAGCACCACGTCCTTGTACGGGGAATTGGCGGCGAACATGGCCATGGAGCGCGTGAGCGACTCGAGCTGGAGGGCCGTGCGGTCCAGGCTGTCCG
>CAYQOH010000443.1:0-2001 GCA_964419075.1 uncultured Opitutaceae bacterium
CAGCCGGCGGCGCGGCGCGCGCCGATGTGCGCGGCTCCCCGGACGAGCTCCGCGACGCCCTTGCGGCGCGCGCGATGCTGGGG
This sequence comes from uncultured Opitutaceae bacterium, assembly GCA_964419075.1. Taxonomy (GTDB): domain Bacteria; phylum Verrucomicrobiota; class Verrucomicrobiia; order Opitutales; family Opitutaceae; genus Palsa-1447. Next base: position 84 of record CAYQOH010000443.1, read on the forward strand.
GACGGCGTCTGGGCGAGGGTCGCGCGCATCGACAACGTCGGGCGGCGCCCCGCCTGGCGCCGAAGCGCGTATCCTAGGACTGTATACGCACTGGTATTCGAGCTCTCGGGCATCCTCTGGTTCTACACCGACGCGGATGGCACCCAGAGCCTCTCGCTGACGCTCGGCACGCTGGAGCGCGACAAAGCCGCCCCGGGGCCGCTCTTCCTCGCGATTGACCCGGGGTTCTCCTCCTGGTCGTGGGTGCCCGACGGGGCCCCACTCGCCGGGGCCGCGTCCGCATGGGTTCCGCCGAACGCGTGCTTCGTCGAGAGCGTCGCGGAGCTGCTCCAGCGTGTGGCGCTGGGCGGCGAGGCGGACTCCCCGCGGCTGCTTTCCTACTACGTGGACACCCCCTTCGGCCGCCTGGGTCACACCGTGCTCGTGTACGGCACCCGCGGCGGCCTCGCGGCCGTCGATCCGGACACCCCGGGGCGTCCCGTCATGATCCCGGCGAGCCTGGGCGGCGAGCCCCGCGCAATCTCCGCCTACCTCAGGGGAAAGCCGGTTTCGGCGGCGCGGGCGCTCCCGGTCAGCTTCCCCGGGAAGGCGCCCTCTCCCGGCTACTGGGCGGCGCTTGGGAACCGCCCCGCCCCCGCGGGGTGACCCGGCTTCCGTCCATCCTCCGGCGCACCCGCTCATCAAACTTTGGTGTAACTATTGCCCCCGAGGCTGTGTTGTTGGGGCATGCCGACCAAGGGCCGACCCGTATTCCTGTGCTCAGAGCCCGCCCAGGGAGCGTTTTGGCCCGTATTTGCGACGGTTGGCCGCAAGAATGTTCTCCTTTCGGGGGACACATGTTTCCTCCGCGCTTGCTCGTTGTTAGTTGTGTTGGCGTGGGGAGGCCGGCTCCGGCTTCCCCACGCCGTTTTTTTTGGGGCGCGGGGCTTGGCATGAACATTTGACCCAGATCCGATTACCCGTGAATGCTACAACCATGACTGCCTCCCTCTCGCCAGGTAACACCGTGGCCTCCCCTGTCGCAAAGCCGCGCAGGAAATCGAAGCTCAAGTGGTATCTTATTGGCGCCACGGTGCTTCTGGGCGTCCTTGTCACGGTCGCCGTCATCAAGAAGAAGGGGGCGAACACGGGGACGACCGTGACGACCGAAAAGGCCGTCAAGAAGACGATCATTCAGGTCGTCACCGCCACGGGCAAGGTCCAGCCCGAGGTCGAGGTGAAGATTTCGCCCGAGGTGTACGGGGAGATCACGGCCCTGCCGTTCCGCGAGGGCGCGGCGGTCAAGAAGGGCGACCTGATTGTCAGGATCAAGCCGGACCTCTACCAGGCGCAGGTCGACCAGCAGTCGGCCGCGGTGGCGGTCGCGCACTCGGGCGCAAACACCAGCCAGGTGCAGCTCGAGAAGGCCGAGGCCGACTTCAAGAAGTACCAGGACCTCTACGCCCGCAAGCTCGTCTCGGACTTCGACTACGGCACCTACAAGACGGCCTACGACGCGGCGAAGGCCAACCACCAGACGGCGCTGGCCCAGGTCGACGAGGCCGAGGGCATGCTCAACCAGGCCAAGGACTCCCTTTCCAAGACGTCCATCTACTCGCCGATGGACGGCACCGTCAGCTCGCGGACCTCCGAAGTGGGCGAGCGCGTGCAGGCCTCCACCTCGTTCGCCGGCACGGAGATCATGCGCGTCGCGGACCTGAGCAAGATGGAGGTTCGCGTGAAGGTGAACGAGAACGACATCGTCAATGTTAAGGTCGGCAACCCGGTGAAGATCAGCATCGACGCCTATCCCGACCGCAAGTTCAGCGGCGTGGTGCGCGAGATCGGCGCCTCCGCGGACAACGCCGGGGCCACCGGGCAGTCGTCCGCGGCCTCCGACCAGGTCACGAACTTCATCGTCAAGATCCGCGTCTCCGAC
>CAYQOH010000444.1:0-1999 GCA_964419075.1 uncultured Opitutaceae bacterium
TCCGCGATGTCGCAGATCGCGCGCAGCGGCGCGACGTACCCGTCCATCGAGAAGACGCCGTCCGTGACGACGAGCTTGAAGCGCGCGCCGGCCTGCTTGGCCTCGGTGAGCTTCGCCTCGAGGTCCGGCATCTCGCAGTTGCGGTAGCGGTACCGCTTCGCCTTGCACAGCCGGATCCCGTCGATGATCGAGGCGTGGTTCAGCTCGTCGCTGACGACCGCGTCCTCCTCGCCGAGGAGCGCCTCGAACACGCCCCCGTTGGCGTCGAAGCACGAGGAGTAGAGGAGGGTGTCCTCCGTCCCCAGGAAGGCCGAGAGGCGCGCCTCCAGCTCCTTGTGGATCTCCTGGGTGCCGCAGATGAACCGGACCGACGCCATGCCGTAGCCCCAGCGGTCGAGGGCCGCGTGGGCCGCGGCGATGACCTCCGGGTGGCCGGCGAGCCCGAGGTAGTTGTTGGCGCAGAAGTTAAGGACGCGGGCGCCCCCGGAGACGGCGATGCTCGCGCCCTGCCGGGTCGAGATCACCCGCTCGCGCTTGGCGAGGCCCGCGGAGGAGATGTCGGAGAGGATCTTCTGCAGGTGCGCCTTGTAGGCTGGGATCATGGCGGTCTAGCTCCAATTCAGGACGATCTTGCCGCTCTTGCCGGAGCGCATGAGGTCGAATCCGCGCTGGAAGTCCGTGAAGGCCATCCGGTGCGTGATCACCGGCGAGATGTCGAGCCCGCTCTGGATCATCGCCGTCATCTTGTACCAGGTGTCGTACATCTCGCGCCCGTAGATCCCGCGGATCGTGAGCATGTTGAACACGACCTTGGTCCAGTCGACCGGGGCCGCGTGCGGGATGATCCCGAGGAGCGCGATCCGCCCGCCGTGGGCCATGTTGTCGATCATGTCGTTGAGCGCCTTCGGGTTGCCCGACATCTCGAGGCCGACGTCGAAGCCCTCCTTCATCCCGAGCTCGGCCTGCACGTCCGGCAGGCGCTCGCGGGAGACGTCGACCGCGCGGGTCGCGCCCATCTTCAGGGCGAGCGCCAGGCGGTCGGGGTTCACGTCGGTGACGACGATCTTGCGCGCGCCGCAGTGCCGCGCGATGGCGGCCGCCATGCAGCCGATGGGGCCGGCCCCGGTGATGAGGACGTCCTCGCCGACCAGGTCGAACTGGAGCGTCGTGTGCGTGGCGTTGCCGAGCGGGTCGAAGCAGGAGAGCACATCGAGCGGGATGGACGGGTCCACCGGGACCGCGTTCGTCGCGGGGATGCACAGGTACTCGGCGAAGGCCCCGTTGCGGTTCACGCCGACGCCCTTCGTGTCCTTGCACAGGTGGCGCCGGCCGGCGAGGCAGTTGCGGCAGACCCCGCACACGATGTGGCCCTCGCCGTCGACGAGGTCGCCCTTCTGGAAGCGCTGCACGGAGGAACCCACCTCCTCGATCGTGCCGACGAACTCGTGGCCGATGACCATCGGCGCCTTGATCGTCTTCTCGGCCCACTCGTCCCAGTTGTAGATGTGGACGTCGGTGCCGCAGATCGAGGTCTTCAGGATCTTGATCAGCACGTCGTTGGGCCCCGGCACCGGCACCGGGACCTCCGTTAGGTCGAGCCCTGGCCCAGGCCTCAACTTTGAAATCGCCCGCATCAATTTAGCGCTCATTAGGTCCGTCCTAGATACCCGGGCGGCCCCGCCGAAACAACCACGAACCGACCCCGCGCCCGCGCTCGGGGATTGCGTCCGGGGGCGCTCCCCTGTGCGCTGTCGGGAGGCCACCATGACCAACCGATTCTACGGAGCCTTTGACACCGAGACCCCCGCGGGGGCCCACAAGACCGACTACCGGAACGCGTTCCAGATCGACCGCGACCGGATCATCCACGCGCACGCCTTCCGCAAGCTCCAGTCGAAGACGCAGGTCTTCCTCTCCGGGGAGTACGACTTCTACCGGACGCGGCTCACGCACTCGATGGAGGTGGCCCAGATCGGGCGCTCGATCTGCCAGTTCCTGA
>CAYQOH010000445.1:0-1998 GCA_964419075.1 uncultured Opitutaceae bacterium
CCGCCGGTGGATTTGGAATGGGAAGCTCCCGGCCGCCGGTGTTTACCCACAACGGCCAAAAGACGCCGGAACTTGCCGAAATCTTCCGTTTAGCCTACGTATCAGTTCCGCGAATCCCAAAGACGGGACAACCCGATAATCAGGAGCAGGATATACCCATGAGACCACTCAGATTGACCCTAGCCATGACAGCCGCAGCCCTCACGGCAATGCCCGTGATGGCCCAGCAGAACCGGATCAGCCCTCACGAAACCACTAGCTCGGTGCTAGGCGACTGGAGCACCGGCAACCGCATCACCGTGATCTACGGGCGTCCCTACACGAAGGACCACAAGACGGGCGAGCCGCGAAAGATCTGGGGCGGGCTCGTGCCCTGGGACAAGGCGGACCGGCTGGGCGCCGACGAGGCCACCACCCTCATCGCGCAGAAGCCGATCATGATCGGCAGCGCCCTGGTTCCGGCCGGGACGTACACCCTCTACACGGTCCCGTCGGAAACCGGCCCGTCAAAGCTGGCGATCAGCACGACGACCGGGAAATGGGGCGTTCCCGTGGACGAGGCCCACGACCTCGCGCGGGTTGAGATGAAGAAGGACGCCCTGGAGAAGCCGGTGGACCAGCTCACGATCTCGATCGAGAAGGACAAGGCGGGGGGCGGAGTCCTGAAGATCATGTGGGAGAACACCCAGTTCTCCGTCGACCTGAAGGCGCCGGCGCCCCACGTCGACTTCCCCCAGGCGAGCCCGACCGAGACCCTCAAGCAGCGGGTCGGCGTGACCGACATCGAGGTGGTCTATTCGCGCCCGAGCGCCAAGGGGCGCGTGATGCTGGGCGGCAACAACCCCTACGGCCAGGTCTGGCGGACCGGCGCCAACAGCGCGACACGCGTCTCCTTCAGCACGGCGGTCACGCTCCAGGGCTCCCAAGTGGACGCCGGCACCTACGAGGTGTTCACGATCCCCGGAAAGGACGAGTGGACGATCATCCTCCAGAAGGCGGGCAACCAGTGGGGCGCCTACGCCTACGACCCGAAGAACGACATCCTGCGCGTCACGGCCAAGCCCGTGGCCCTCGCCGATCCCGTCGAGACCTTCACGATCGACATCAACGACATCCACAGCGACTCCGCCACGCTCGACCTGATCTGGGAGAAGACCCTCGTGCCCGTGAAGCTCGGCTTTGACGTCGTGGGTATCGTCGGCCCGAAGATCGACGCCGCCCTGGCCGCGCCCGGCAACAAGCCGTACGCCCAGGCGGCTCTGTTCTACCTCGACCACAACCTCGACCTGGACAAGGCCTTGGGCTGGATGAACACCGCGATAGCCGAGCAACCCGACGCATTCTACCTGATCTACCAGAAGGCCAGGATCCTGGCCGCCAAGGGCGACAAGCCCGGTGCCCTCGCGGCCGCGAAGCAGTCGCTGGAGATGGCCGCCAAGTCCAGCGGCCCCGCGAAGGAAGAATACACGCGCCTGAATGAGGCGCTGATCGCCGGCCTGCAGTGACCAGGCGAGCCCTCCCCGCCGCCGGCCGCCGGCCGCCGCTCAGGCTGACCCTGGCGCTCGGCCTGGCGGCCTGCGCCGGGATGGCGGGGCCGGCCCCCGCTCCCGCCGCGGCCCCCGCCGCCGCGCCGGGCCCCGCCGAGATCGCGCAGGAGCTGCGCAGCTTCCGGGAGTTCGGCAGCGTCCTCTACGTCGCCGCCCATCCGGACGACGAGAACACCCAGCTGATCGCGTATTTCGCGCGGGGCCGCGCCTACCGCACCGCCTACCTGTCGCTCACCCGGGGGGACGGGGGCCAGAACGTCCTCGGCCCGGAGTTCGGGGACCTGCTCGGCGTCATCCGGACCCAGGAACTCCTGGCGGCGCGGCGTGCCGACGGGGGCCGGCAGTTCTTCAGCCGCGCGCGGGACTTCGGGTACTCGAAGGACTACCAGCAGACGCTGACGAAATGGGACCGCCAGCAGGTGCTCTCCGACATCGTGCGGGTCATCCGCAC
>CAYQOH010000446.1:0-1997 GCA_964419075.1 uncultured Opitutaceae bacterium
AGGTGAAGAGCCCCGCGACGGTGACCAGGAGGATGCTCAGGACGATCGCCCCGGGCACCTTGCGGGCGACCAGGAGCGACGTGAGCACGATCCCGGCCAGGCAGAGTGCGACGGGACCCGCCGTGAAGTCGCCCGGTCCGACGTAGGTCGCGGGGTTGGACACGATGACGCCGCCCTTCTGCAGCCCGATGAAGGCGATGAAGAGGCCCACGCCGCAGGTCACGGCGATCTTCAGCCCGAGCGGGATCGAGGCGATGATCTTCTCGCGGATGCCGGAGACGGAGAGCGACAGGAAGATGACGCCGTTGATGAGGACCATGCCGAGCGCCTCGCTCCAGGGCACGTGCTTCGCCAGGCAGATCGTGAACGTGAAGAACGCGTTGATCCCCATCCCGGGCGCCATGGCGATCGGGTAGTTCGTGAAGAGCGCCATGAGCGTCGTCGCGACCGCGGCCGTTATCGCGGTGACGGTGACCAGGGCCCCCTTGTCCATGCCGGTGTTCGCAAGGATGGACGGGTTCACCGCCAGGATGTAGGCCATGGCGGCGAACGTGGTGAGCCCGGCCTGGAACTCCCGGAACGGCGTCGTTCCGCGGCTTTCGAGTTTGAAGAGGCGTGATACCATGCGTTTGCCGTGGGCCGGGAAGTGTGTGGAGCAACGGGCCGGTCCGTGCAACGCAAGTTTTTGCTTCGAAATCCCGGCGCCGTGGGCAAGAGTGGGCGCCATGACCAACCCGGAAACCAAGCTCGCTGAACTCGGCCTAGCCCTTCCCCCGCCTCCGGCCGCCGCCGGAAGCTACGTTCCGTCCGTGCGCTCCGGCAGCCTGCTCTACTGCTCGGGCACGCTTCCGATGGTCGACGGCAAGCTCACGCACGCCGGCCCGGTGGGGCGCGAGCAGACGGTCCAGAGCGGCGCGAAGGCGGCCGAGAACTGCGCGCTGAACACGCTCGCCAACGTGAAGGCGGCCCTTGGGTCTCTCGACCGGGTGGCGCGGGTCGTCTTCGTCAGCGGGTTCGTGAACGCCGTCGACGGGTTTGCGGACAGCCCGGCCGTGATCAACGGCGCGAGCGACCTCTTCGTCAAGGTGTTCGGCGAGGCGGGCCGCCACGCGAGGGCCGCGGTGGCCGTGAACGGGCTGCCCAAGGGGGCCACGGCCGAGATCCAGGCGGTCGTCGAGGTGCGCGACTAGGCCGACCGGCGATGCCGGCCGGCCGGCGCTGCTCAGGCCTTAGTGCCAGTAGCCGCGGACGTAGACCCGCCTGCCGCCGCGCAGCTCGTAGCGCGCGCGCACCCAGACCGCGCCGGGGTGGGGCGGGCGCTCATAGTGGCCGCGGTACCAGACCCAGCGGCCGCCATACCAGTGGTAGTAGCCGCCGATCCAGATGAGGCCGGGCCCCGGCGCGATGCCGACGACCTCGGCGACGGGCGCGGGCGGCTCCTCGGTCACCACGACCTCGGCGGGGGCGGCGTAGACGGTGGCGACGGGAGCCGGGCGGACGGCGACCACGCAGCCGGAGGTGAGCGTGAGCGCGGCGGCGAGCGCCGCGGCGCCCGCCGCCGCGCGAAGCAGCGGGAGGGGCCTGTATAGGGGGATGTTGCCGAGCGTGCGGGGATTCATGGGAGGAATGATGTACGCAACCATTGACGCCGAATCGGCGTTCTGGTTACGCGATATTCCTCGTCAGGACCCTGGCATTGCGCCCGTTCTCGTCGTACTGCTTGAGCCTGGCCTCGGGGAGGATCTCCTTCGTGCTCTCCTCGAACCCGCACACGTTGCTGAAGAACCCGAAGCTCTGGGTCGAGAGGGCGATCACCCGCTTCGCGCCACGCTCCTTTGCCTGGAGGCACGCGTACTCCACCATCTTCTTGCCGATCCCCCGGTTGTGGTAGAAGGGCAGGACGTAGAGCGAGCCGATCTCGGCCGTCTCGGGCTGGTCGGGGTAGAACATGAGCGTCACGCACGCGATGACGGCCTCGTCCACCTCGAACACGAAGA
>CAYQOH010000447.1:0-1988 GCA_964419075.1 uncultured Opitutaceae bacterium
CTTCCTTGCCGGGCATGCACTCCACGAACGCGCCGAACTCCTTGGTGCCGGTGACCCGGCCCTGGTAGGTCTTGCCCATCTCGATCTGGGAGCCACCGCCGCAAAGGCCGTCGATCTCCTGCACGGCACGGGCCATGGCGTCGGCGTTGTTCGAGTAGATGTAGACCTTGCCGGAATCGTCCTCGGCGATGTCGATCTGCGCGCCGGTGGTCTCAGTGATGCGGCGGATGGTCTTGCCGCCCGGGCCGATGAGCAGGCCGATCTTCTCGGGGTCGATCTGGATGGTCTGGATGCGCGGCGCATAGGTGCTGAGCTGCTTGCGCGGCTCGGGAATGGCGGCGAGCATCGTGCGGAGGATCTCGATGCGGGCGTCGCGGGCCTGGAAGATGGCCTTCTTGGCGATCTCGAAGGGCAGGCCGTTGATCTTGAGGTCGAGCTGGAAGCCGGTGATCCCCTTGGTCGTTCCGGCGAGCTTGAAGTCCATGTCGCCGAAGTGGTCCTCCTCGCCCATGATGTCGGTGATCGTGACCCACTTGGCGATCGAGCCGTCCGGCGCGTTGTCGGTCATCAGGCCGCAGGAGATGCCGGCGACCGGGGCGATGATCGGGACGCCGGCGTCCATGAGGGAGAGGCACCCGCCGCAGACGGAGGCCATCGAGGTCGAGCCGTTCGAGGCCATGATCTCGGACACCACGCGGATCGAGTAGGGGAACGCGTCCTCCGGCGGGAGGACCGGCACGAGCGAGCGCTCGGCGAGCGCGCCATGGCCGACCTCGCGGCGGCCCGGGGCGCCGAAGCGGCCCGTCTCACCGACCGAGAACGGCGGGAAGTTGTAGTGGAGCATGAAGCTCTTGGAGGTGGCCCCGCCGGTGAGGCCGTCCATGTCCTGGGCCTCCTTGGTCGGCCCGAGGGTCGTGATGACGAGGGCCTGGGTGTCGCCGCGCTCAAAGAGCGCGCTGCCGTGGACCATGGGGAGGACGCCCACCTCGCATCCGATCTGCCGGAGGCTCTTCGCGTCCCGGCCGTCGGCGCGGACGCCGCGCTCGAGGACCGTCTTGCGGTACGCCTTGTACTGGAGGTCCTCGAAGACGACGTTCAAGTCCACGTCCGTGAACTTGCCCTCGCCGAGCTCGGCGACGAGCGCGGCCTTGGTCTCTTCCTTGATCGCCTTCATGTTGGCGGTGCGCACGGCCTTCTCCTTGCCGAAGATGGCGTCCGGGATCTTGGGTCCCGCCACGCGCTCGATGATCGCGCGCGCCTCGGCCGTGGCCCCGACCAGGGGGAACGTGGCCTTGGGCTTGCCCGCGACGGCCACCAGGTCCCGGATGGCCCTGATGATCGGCTGGATGGCCTGGTGCGCGAATTCGAGGGCCTCGATGAAGCGGTCCTCGGGCAGCTGGTCCGCGCTGCCCTCGATCATCAGCATGTCCTTCTCGTTGCCGACGTAGATCAGGTCGAGCGAGGAGGAGAACATCTGCTCGATCGTCGGGTTGGCGACGAACTGGCCGTCGATGAGCCCGATCCGGGAGGCCGCGATCGGCCCGTTCCACGGGATGTCGGAGATGGCGAGCGCGGCGCTGGCGCCGTTCACCATGGCGATGTCGGACTCGTTCTTCTGGTCGGCGGACATCAGGATGCCGATGATCTGGACCTCGTTGAGGAAGCCCTCGGGGAAGAGCGGGCGGCAGGGGCGGTCGCACAGGCGCGACGTCAGGATCTCCTTCTCGGTCGGGCGGCCCTCGCGCTTGAAATAGCCGCCGGGGAAGCGCCCCGCGGCGTGGTACTTTTCACGATAGTCGACGGTGAGCGGGAACCAGTCCTGACCGGGCTTGGTGGTCGATGCGACGGTCGCTGCGACGAAGACGTTGGTTTCACCCACGGTGACGTTGACGGCTCCATTGGCGAGCTTGCCGATTGAGCCCGTGGAGAACTGGATCCCGTATTCCGGGACGGTGATGATGTGTTTCTGATTCATGTCTTGGGTTTCT
>CAYQOH010000448.1:0-1978 GCA_964419075.1 uncultured Opitutaceae bacterium
ATCAACGACATCCTCGACTTCTCGAAGATCGAGGCGGGCAAGCTGGCGTTCGACACGCTCGACTTCGACCTCGTCGAGACGGTCGAGGGGGCGCTCGACATGTTCGCCGATCGGGCCCGCCAGAAGAGCATCGAGCTGGCCTGCGAGATTCCCCCTGACCTGCCGAGGCGCCTGAGGGGGGACCCCGGGCGGCTCAGGCAGGTCATCACCAACCTGATTGGGAATGCGATCAAGTTCACGGAGAAGGGCGAGGTCGTCGTGCGGGTCGCCACGGAGGGCGAGACCGACACCCATGCCGTCATCGGCTTCACCGTGAAGGACACCGGGATCGGCATCCCCCCGGACATCCAGTCGAGGCTCTTCCAGGCCTTCACGCAGGCCGACAACTCCACGACCCGCCGGTTCGGCGGCACGGGCCTCGGGCTGGCCATTTCCAAGCAGCTGGTCGAGATGATGGGCGGGCACATCGGCGTAAGGAGCGAGCCCGGCAGGGGCTCGACGTTCTTCTTCAGCGCCCGTCTCGAGAAGCAGACCGGACCGGCCGAGCCCGCCCCCTCGATCTATTTCCGGGACCTCTTCGACCTGCGCGTCCTGGTCGTCGACGACAACGCCACCAACCGGCAGATCCTGCGCCACCAGCTCTACGCGTGGAAGATGCAGAAGGGCAGCGCGGCCAACGGCTTCGAGGCCCTGGACTTGCTCCGGACCGCCGCCGCCGACGGCAAGCCCTACGACCTCGCGCTCCTCGACATGCAGATGCCCGAGATGGACGGGATGACGCTCGCCCGGTCGATCAAGGCCGACCCCGCGATACGGTCGACCCGGCTCATCATCCTCACGTCGATGGGCTACATGCACACGCAGGGCGAGCTCAAGGCGGCCGGCGTGGACGCCTACCTCGTGAAGCCGATCAAGCAGTCGCGCCTGTTCGACTGCCTGGTCAATGTGCTCGGCAAGGCCGCGGCGGAGCATGTCTTCACCCAGCCGTCGAAGGGGGACGCGCCCGCCGCCGAGACGCAGGCGGCGCCGGCGCAGCATCCGGCGCGCATCCTCCTGGCCGAGGACAACATCGTTAATCAGAAGGTGGCGCTGGCGCAGCTCAAGGGCCTCGGGTTCGCCGCGGACGCCGTCGCCAACGGCCTCGAGGTGCTGAGCGCGCTCCGGCAGGTGCCCTATGACATCATCTTCATGGACTGCCAGATGCCGGAGATGGACGGCTATGAGGCGGCGCGACAGATCCGGCAGGAGGAAAAGATGGCCAATGTGAACTGGAAGGCGCCGGTGCGCATCGTCGCGATGACGGCCAATGCCATGACGGGCGACCGCGAGAAATGCCTGGCGGCCGGGATGGACGACTACCTATCAAAACCGGTGCGCAAGGCCGAGCTTCAGTCGGCCCTGCTTAAGTGGGTCGTTCCTGCGAAGGCCGAATAATCGAGCCCGCCGTTGACAGGAGCCGCGCCCGCAATACGGTGCGCGACTCGAACGACGGCGCATGAGCACATTCACCCTGCACGTTAACGGGCGCTCGCACGAGGTCGACGCCGCCCCGGAGACCCCCCTGCTCTGGGTGCTCCGGGACACCCTGGACCTCGTGGGCACGAAGTTCGGATGCGGCATCGGGCAGTGCGCCGCGTGCACGGTGCACCTGGACGGCGCGCCCGCCCGGGCCTGCCTGACCCCGGTCTCGGCGGTCGGCTCCGCCAAGGTGACGACGATCGAGGGCCTCTCCGCGGACGGCCAGCATCCCCTCCAGAGGGCCTGGTGCGAGCTCGACGTCGCGCAGTGCGGCTATTGCCAGGCCGGCCAGATCATGTCGGCGGCGGCGCTGCTTGCGCGCAACCCGAGCCCGACCGACGGCGACATCGACCTGGCCATGGCGGGCAACCTCTGCCGGTGCGCGACCTACCACCGGATCCGCGCGGGAATCCACCGAGCGGCCGAGCTCCTGGCGGCCGGCAAGGAGGCCCGGGCATGA
>CAYQOH010000449.1:0-1967 GCA_964419075.1 uncultured Opitutaceae bacterium
AGGTAGATCAGGCCGGCATCGAGGTTAGACTCGGGCGCCGACTCCCCGCGGCGGTCGATCACCTTAAGGTAGTCCGAAAGCGCCTCGTCCCAGCGCCCCTGCCGCTCCATCTGCTGGCCCTCGCGGTAGTTCGAGTCGTCCATCTCGGACGAAAGCGACGCCGAGTCGCCCCCGCAGCCCGGCCCCAGAGCCAGCGCGAGGAGCGCCGCGGAGCCAACAATGAGAGAACGTGGGTGCATCGGGCAGCGAATGGGATTGAATGGTCGGACCGGACGGATAAATTTCCCACTCTACGCCCCTGACTCAAACACAAATGAGCCCCGACAACAACCCGCGTTGATGGCCATCGCACCCAAATCGGCGCTCGCGCGCGCCAAGCAGTGCATCCGCATCGAGTGCGACGCCCTTGAGGAGACCTCCCGGGCACTCGGCGCCGAGTTCATCGACACCGCGCGGGCCGTGGAGTCGACGATCGCCGCGGGCGGCAAGCTGATCTTCACCGGCGTCGGGAAGTCCGCCCACATCGCGGGCAAGATCGCGGCCACCTTCAACAGCACGGGCGTCGCGTCGTGCTTCCTCGACCCCACGCAGGCCCTCCACGGGGACCTGGGCCTCTGCGACGAGGGTGACCTGGCCTTCCTGCTGAGCAATAGCGGCCAGTCGGACGAGGTCCTGAGGCTCGTGCCGCTCATGAAGCGCTTCGGCCTGAGGTACGTCGCGTTCACAGGAAACCCGAAGTCGGACCTCGCCCGCGACGCCGACCACCTGCTGATCTACCGCGTGAAACGGGAGGCGTGCCCGCTCAAGCTTGCGCCGACGGCGAGCACGACGGCCGCGCTCGCGCTCGGGGATGCCCTCGCGATGGTCCTGCTGGAGGCGCGCGGCCTCACCCGCGAGGACTTTGCCAAGTTCCATCCCGCGGGCAATCTGGGTCGCGTCCTGCTCCTGAGGACGCGCGACATCATGCGCAGCGGCCCGCGCCTGGCCGTTGCGAACGACACGGTCACGGTCCAGGACGCGATCCTCGCGATGACGAAGGCCAAGAGCGGAAGCATCGCGCTGGTCCGGGCGAAGACCGGCAGGCTCACGGGGATCCTCACGGACGGTGACTTCCGCAGGTCCGCCCTCTCGGGGCCGGACTTCCTGGGGCGGCCCGTCTCCGACTTCATGACCCGCTCGCCGAAGGTCGTCCGGGACGACGCGCTGGGCGTCGACGCCCTCCGGCTCTTCGAGCTCCACAAGATCGATGACCTGATCGTGGTTGACGCGTCGGGCAGGCCCGTCGGCCTCATCGACGGGCAGGACCTCCCGAAGTTCAAGATAGTGTGAAGCAGCCCGTTCGAATCGGAATCATCGGGATGGGGGGATTCGCGGGCTCGCACCACAACACGGTCGCCAGGCTCGAGGAGCGCGGACTGGTGAGGCTCGTCTGCGCGTGCGACCCGCGCCTCGGCGCATTCGCGCAGGAGCAGCGCGCGTGGCGGTTCGCGGAGCGCGGCGTCCGGGTCTTCGGCGGCTACCGCGAGATGCTGGACGCCTGCCACGGCGACCTGGACTACGTGGCGATCCCCACGCCAATCCAGCTCCACGCCGAGATGCACGAGGCGGTCACGGCGTACGGCCTGCCGGCGTTCATCGAGAAGCCCCCCACGCTCGACTACGTGGAGCTCGAGAAGATGATCGCCGCCGACCGCCGGGCCAGGAAGTCGTCCCTGGTTGGCTTCAACTTCATCGTAGAGCGGAGCCGCCTGGCGCTCAAGGAGAGGCTCCTCTCGGGCGAATTCGGCGCGATACGCGGCGGGACGCTGAGCGCGCTCTGGCCCCGGCCCGCGGGGTACTTTGCGCGCACCGCCTGGTCCGGGCGCCTCATCATCGGGGAGCGGATCGTGCTCGACTCGTGCTTCGGCAACGCGATGGCGCACTTCGTGCACAACATGCTCTTCTGGACGGGGACGCCCGGGCTTTAC
>CAYQOH010000450.1:0-1964 GCA_964419075.1 uncultured Opitutaceae bacterium
GGTTCATGGCCTCGTTGGAGCTTATCACGTGCCCGTTCTGCAGGATTCCGAAGGCCCGCCCGATCTTGTCGAAGAGCTTTCCGGAGTCCGCCTCAAGGAGCTTCGCGCGCGCGTTGAGCTCGTGCTCGATGATGGACTGGAGCACCCCGGACAGGCGCTTGAGGATGTCCTCCTCGGACTCGCCGAGCGTCGTCTGGTTCGAGATCTGGAAGATGCTGCCGCAGGCGTCGGACCCCTCGCCGAAGAGCCCCCGCACGACCATGCCGAGCTGGTTCACGGCCCGCACGACCTTCTCCATCTGGTTGGCGATCACGAGGGCCGGCAGGTGCATCATCGCCGAGGCGCGCATCGCCGTCCCGAGGTTCGTCGGGCACGCGGTCAGGTAGCCGAGGACGGGCGAGAACGCGAAGTCGAGGGACTCCTCGAGCTCCGAGTCCAGCGCGTTGATCGCGGCCCAGGCCCGCTTCAGCTGGAAGCCGGAGCGCAGGAGCTGGATCCTCAGGTGGTCCTCCTCGTTCACCATGACGGAGAAGGCCTGGTCCTTGCTGATCACGACGCCGCTGCCCTGCTTCGATCCGCTCAGCTCGCGGCTGATCAGGTGGCGCTCGACCAGGATCCGCTTCTCGAGCTCGCCGAGCTCGCCGACCCCGACCGAGACGCCGCGCTTCATCTCGGAGGTGGCGACGACCGCCGCCATGCAGTCCTCCAGGACCTTCTCGCGCTGCGCCGGCTTCGCCCAGCCCGGGAAGGGCTGGCCCGCCAGGTTGCGCGCCAGGCGGATCCTCGTCATCAGGACGATGGCGGTCTTGCTGCTGGACGAGTCGGTCAGTTCCGAGGGCGTGTCGATGAGGGTCTTGAGCGTCATCGGATCAGCGCGCCTTGTGGCCGACGGCCTGCTTCACCTGGTTGATCTCGTCGCGGCAGCGCGCGGCGTCCTCGTAGCGCTCGGCCTTGATCGCCTCCGTCAGGTCGCCCTCGAGGCGGGTCAGGCGGTCGTAGAGCGTCTTGCGCTCCAGGGCGCGCTGCGGGACCTTGCCCGAGTGGACCGTGCCCTTGTGCATCCCCTCGAGCATGGGGTCCAGGATGCCCTTGAACGCGCCGTAGCAGGCAGGGCAGCCGAACCGGCCGTGCTTCTTGAAGTCGTTCGGCGTGAAGCCGCACTGCTCGCAGCGGACGCCTCCGGCCCCGGGGTCGGGGCTGAGCGACGCCTTCAAGAGGAGGTCCGCCAGGGAGAAGCCGCTCGGGTCGGTCACGCCCTTCGCCTGCGCGCACTCCTCGCACAGGTCCACCTTGTGCACCTTGTTGTCCAGGATCTGGGTCAGGTGCACCGTGGCGGGCTTGGAGCAGAGATCGCACTTAAGCGGGTTGGCCATGGGTCGTCGTGTGTTGGGTATGCACCTAATGTGCCATGACCCGCCCCAATGGGCAAGCCGCACGCACAACCCGGCGCATAAGTAACATTACGGCCCAGGGCGGGCCAACCTTAGCGCCATTGAGGCGCACTAGGGGGGTACGCCTCAGATGCGGGTCCCCTCGACGAGGACGCGCTTCCTGAACTCGGCGAGCACGCTGCGGGTGACGGGGCCGGGCTTGCCGGAGCCTATCGTCCGGCCGTCCAGCTTCACCACCGGGATCACCTCGGCACCGGACCCCGTGAGGAAGCACTCGTCGGCGCACCACAGGTCGTAGCGCGTGAGGTTCGCCTCGCGCTCCGGGAGCTTCAGGTCCCTGGCGATGTCGATGATCGCGCTGCGGGTGACCCCCTTCAGGGCCCCCTGCGAGGCCGACGGGGTCAGGATCTCGCCCTTGTGGACGATGAAGACGTTGTCGGCGGTCGCCTCCGCGACATAGCCCTGCTCGTTCAGCATGATGGCCTCGAGCGCGCCGGCCTGCCTCGCCTCGATCTTGGCCAGGATGTTGTTGAGGTAGTTGAGCGACTTGATCGTGGCCGGCAGGGACGCGGG
>CAYQOH010000451.1:0-1960 GCA_964419075.1 uncultured Opitutaceae bacterium
CCCGCTGGTAGCACTCGGGGCACACCGAGTGGCTGATCTCCGTGCCCGTGCGCTCGTTGATGTAGCTCTCGATCTGCTGCCAGTAGTTCTGGTCGTCCCTGATCTTTTTGCAGTAGGAGCACATCGGCATCATCTCCTCCAGCCGGTGCATCTGGGTCGTGTACTTGAGGATGCGCTCGGCGACCCGCAGCCGCATCCACAGCTTCGACATGTCGATCGGCTTGGTGAGGAAGTCGTCGACGCCCGCCTCCCCCGCGGCGCGGCGGTTCGAGACCGTCGCCCCGGTCGCCGTCAGAAGGATGAAATAGACGTAGTCCCTGCCCTGCTGCGCGCGGAACCGCCGGCAGAGGCTGAGGCCGTCGAGCCTCGGCATCTGCCAGTCGCTCACGCACACGCGTGGCTTCTCGTTGAGCCACGCCGCCCACGCCTCCTCCCCGTCCCGCGCCTCGACCACGTCGTGGCCGAGCCGCTCCAGCGAGCGGCGCAGGATCGTCAGGGACATGTGGTCGTCTTCGACGGCGAGCACCTTCATGGGGGTTGAGGGTATACGCCAAAGGCCCCGCCGATCCAAGCAGCAATGGGCGCCCGGCACCGGGTCAGGGCCGCCCCAGCGCCCGCCGCAGCTCCTCCGGCGAGCGGGCCGGCGCGCGGCAGACGAACTCCTCGCAGACGTAGGCGGTCGGCGCGGCGTCGCCCGCGCCCATCAGCGCCATCCAGGGCGACCGGGCCGCGAACCAGGCCCTCGAGCCCCCGGTCCCGTCGAGCGCGACCAGGGTCCTGCGCGGCCCCAGGGTCTCGCGCACGACCGCGGCCAGCGCCGCGAATCCCGGCGCCCCCGGGCTTCCGGTCAGGACGACGTGGCGGGGCGGCTCGAGCGCGGACTCGAGCGCGCAGAGCAGCTGCGGCATCGCGTGCGGGGCCTCCTCCCACCGGTTCCGGAAGGCGGCGAGCGTCCTGCGGCCCCGCTCGAGCATGGCCTCGCTGCCGGTGAGCGAGGACAGACGGAAGAGGTTCAACGCGGCGGTCGAGCTCGCCGCGGGCTCGGCGCCGTCGTAGTCCTCCTTCAGCCGGACGAGCACGTCCGGCGCACCGGCCGCCGAGTTGAAGTAGCCGCCCCCGGCCTCGTCCCAGAAGTGCGCGTCCATTGACCCCTGCAGGCCCTCGGCGCGCCTCGCCCAGGCGTCGTCGAACGTGGCCTCGTAGAGGTCCAGCCACGCCTGCACAAGGAAGGCGCAGTCCTCCGCGAACCCGGGGCCCGAACCGGATCCGCGGCGCCACGACCGGCGCGGCAGGCCCCCGGGCAGGTCAAAGAGCTCGCGCAGTGCGAACGCGGCCGCGCGAAGCGCCGCCGCCAGGTAGTCGCCGCGCCGCTCGCCAAGGCAATCGGCGGGCAGCGCCGCGGCGCGCGCGAGCGCGGAAATCATGAGGCCGTTCCAGCCCGCGACCACCTTGTCGTCGAGGTGAGGCCGGCGCCGCACCGACCGGGCCTCGCGCAGGCGCCCGAGGCAGGAGACCAGGAGGTCGCTCGCCGCCTCCGGCCCCATACCGAACGTCCTCGCCGTCTCGGCCAGGGGGCGGACCTGGGCCAGGATGTTCCTGCCCCGGAATTCACCGTGGGGGTCCCGCTCCGCCGCGACGTTGCCCTCCGGCTTGATCCCGTAGTGGCTGGCGACCATCGGCGCGTCCCCGCCGAGCACGCGCTCCACCTCGGCCGCCGTCCAGACGTAGAACGCGCCCTCGACCGGCTCCGAGCCCTCGCGCTCCTGAGAGTCGGCGTCCTCCGCCGAATAGAACGCGCCCTCGGGCCCGGTGAGGTCCCGCAGCACGTAGTCCAGCGTGGAGCGGGCGAGCCATGCGGGCTGCTCCTGGCCGGTCGCCTGCCACGCCCCGAGCGCGCACATCGCGATCTGCGCCTGGTCGTAGAGCATCTTCTCGAAGTGCGGCACGAACCATTCCGCGT
>CAYQOH010000452.1:0-1955 GCA_964419075.1 uncultured Opitutaceae bacterium
GGGCCTCGGGCACGAACGGCCGGAAGTTGGCCTTCCCGATGTGCTGGTCGGTCGTGAGGCTCGTGACCAGGATGTCGGCCTTCCCCTTGGCGTAGATCAGGTGGCGGATGTGCCCGGGGTGCACCAGGTCGAACGTGCCGTGGCACATGATGACCTTCTTCGCCCTGGGGCGCGGTCCGATGATCTCGCGCAGCTCCTCGCGCGTCTTGATCTTGCGCTTGTAGGTGACCATCTCCGCATCCGTCAGTCCGATCATGGTGATGCCTTTCCTTCGAGGAAGCTGAACCAGTTCTTCGTCGCCTTGTCGATCGAGGCGGGGTCCCAGACGGGCGCTTCTTTCCAGTAGTCGATCACGGCCAGCATGCGGGCGACGCCCTCCTCGAAGGGCACCGTCTGCTTCCAGCCGAGGACCCGCTGGATCTTGGAGATGTCCGCCCACGTGCACTCAGGCTCGCCGGGGCGCTTCGGCAGGTCGACACGCGCGCCTCCGAGAAGCTCGACCAGCCGGTTGACCGTCTGGGGCTTTCCCGCGCCCAGGTTGAAGATCTCGCCGCTCACGGGCGAGGTGGCCGCCAGGTAGAAGGCCCGGGCGACATCGGTCACGTAGAGGAAGTCGCGGCGCTGGGTGCCGTCGCCGACCACGGTGAGGGGCCTGCCCTTGAGCTTCTGGGCCAGGAACACGCCGAAGACGGCGCCGTAGGCGCCCGACGTCTTTGATCGGGTGCCATAGGCGTTGAAGATCCTTATCGAATTGACCGGAAGGCGGTAGACACGGCCCCAGTGGAGCACGGCCTGCTCGCCCTGGTACTTGCTGAGGGCGTAGGGGTACTCGCAGTGGATCGGGGCGTTCTCGGTCGTCGGGAGCTCCTGCGCCAGCCCGTAGCACGACGAGGACGCCGCGTACACAAACTTGGCAACCTTGGCCGACCGCGCCGCCTCGAGCGCGCCGACCGTGCCCATGACGTTGGCCGACATGTAGTCCACCGGCCGGTCGATCGAGGGGACGATGTCTCCGATCCCGGCGAAATGGACAACGTACCGGGCGCCGCTGAAGACGGTGTCCCCGGGCTTCACCTCGCGGATGTCGCGGGTGTCGACGCGAAGGTCGGGGCTGCCCTTGTGGTGCTCGAGGTTCTGGAGGCGCCCGCCGACCAGGTTGTCCACGACATGCACGCGGTAGCCCTCCGCGAGGAAGAGGTCGACCATGTGGCTGCCGATGAACCCGGCGCCGCCGGTCACCACGGCGAGGGGCTTCGGGACGCTCATTTCAGGCCCAGCTTCTTGATGACCTTGACGTTGACAAAGCTCTCGTCGGACATGGAGTCCTTGAACCTCCCGTCCTTGAAGGCCTGGCAGAGACCCCGGACGGCGTCCTCGATCGAGCGCCTGGGCTTCCAGCCGAGCTTCTCGAGGATCTTCCTCGAGGAAACATGGTAGGACCGGTTGTCGTTGGAAGGCGTGGTGGTGATTTGGATGGGGGCCTTCTCGGGGAACTCCTGTTCGACAACGGTCTTAACGAACCCCGCCAGCTGCGCCACGGTGAAGTTCTCGTATCCGGCATTGAAGATCTCGCCGGCGATCAGCTTGTCCGGGTACTCAAGCAGCTTCACATAGAGCTCGGTCACGTCGTCGACGTGGATGTTCGGCCGCTTCTGCGTGCCGCCGAAAACCGTGATGATCCCGCGATTGACCGCGTGATTCGTCAGGATGTTGATCGTCAGGTCAAAGCGCATCCGCGGCGAGTAGCCGCAGACGGTCGCCGGCCGGATCGTGACGCAGACAAACTCGGGCGACTGGTGCTTGAAGAGCAGGGGCTCGCAGAGGCCCTTGTACTTGTTGTAGAGGGTGAGCGGGACCAGGGGATGCTCCTCCGTGACCTCCGGGGCGTCACTGACCCCGTAGACCGAGCTGCTGGACACGTAGATGAACCGCTTCACACCGGCCTTCTTCGAGGC
>CAYQOH010000453.1:0-1951 GCA_964419075.1 uncultured Opitutaceae bacterium
GCGCCCTTACGCAGGACGACGATCGACTGTAGGCCCCTGCCGAACAGCCAGTCGGCCCAGGGCGGGTACAGCCCGATCCGGGTCTGGCTCGAGACCACGGCAAGACCCGCCCTCGCATAGCCCGCCGTCCACTGCTCCAGGCTCCAGTAGTTGTACGGGAGGGCGACGCCGAACCGCGCGTTGCCCACCCAGTCCATCAGGCGCAGCGTGGCGCCCGCCAGGAATCCATCCCGGTTGTGGTCCTTGATGATCACGAGGCCGCGGGCCACGCGGGCGGCCTCGTTCAGCAGCACCTGGGGATCGCGGGTGTGGTGCAGCACGTCGACGAAGAGCACGACGTCATGCGAGTTGGCGGGGTACGGGATGGTCGTTCCGTCGAACCCGACGACCGGAATGGAGGTGCGCTCCCTGACCAGGACGTCGATGCCCGTGACGGTCAGGCCGGCCTTCGCCTCCCGGATGGCCGAGGCGAGGCTGCCGTCGCCCGTGCCCACGTCGAGGACGGTCGATCCCGGCGGAATCAGCGACGAGAGGCGCTCGGCAAGGATGCGCCTTCGTCGCGGGATGATCCCACGGGAATGCAGGTCGGCGATCAGCATGGCGGGGCGCGTCTCGGGTTCACCGTCGCGGGAGGCGGGCCGGGCGCCACGGGGTATCCGCCCCGCACCAATCTGCTGAATCCGTCGTTCATGAGGCCGCGGCCATTTGGGGCGCTCCCGCGCGCCACGTCGAGCCAAAGCGCTCTGCCTGCGCACCGGGCGCCGGAGCCCCTCCGGCCGGCTCGGTTAGGCGTTGCGCATTCATTCTCCGTATGAAGCATGCGAGCGCACCGGTGACGACAACGCCTTCAACGCGACCACGCTCCGCGACCGAGAAACCCTCATCCCCAAAGAGCCCCGCGCGCGACGACGGCGGTGCCGGGGCCGCGGGCCCGGGGGCCGCATGGACTCACGCCGTGCGCCTGACGGCCCGGTGGCTTGATTTGCGGGAGCGCGTGGACGTCCTCATGGACGCGCTTCCGGCCGGGATGGACCCAACCGAGCGGAGCCGCTGCCAGCACCTGGTCTTCGGCGTCGTGCGGCATTTCGGGCGCATCCAGTCGGTCCTCGCGCGGTGGGTCGCCCACCAGCCGCGCTTCATCACGCGTGCGGCCCTCTACGTGGCCGGCTTCGAGCTGATCGAGTCGGCGGCGAGCGCGGCCGACGCGGGGATGACGGCGAAGATCGTCCACCATGCGGTGGAGCGGACCAAGGCGCTTGCCAGCCCGGCCGAGGCGCGGCTGGTCAACGCCGTCGTGCGGAAGATGGCCGGGAGCCTGGCGGAGCAGAGGGCGCCCGGTCCGGTCGCCTCGGCCGCGGCGCTCGCCGAGTACTTCTCCCATCCCGAATGGCTCGTCGAAAGGTGGCTTGTCGAGTTCGGGGCGGGGCCCACGCGCAAGCTCCTCGAATGGAACCAGACGCCCTCGCCACTGCACGCGCGGTGGCGGGATCCCTCCCGCCCGCCGCCCGGGTGGCTCGAGCCGAGCGAGTGGAAGGGCTTCTACGTGGTGCCCTCGGGCCACTGGCACGAGATCGGACCGCTTCTGGGCGCCGGCTCGCTGTACCTCCAGGATCCGGGCACCCGCCTGGCGGTGGAGCTCCTCGGGCCGAGGCCCGGCGAGACGGTGCTCGACCTGTGTGCGGCGCCGGGGGGAAAGAGCCTCCTGATCGCGGACGCCCTCGGGTCGGGGCGTATCGTGGCCATGGACCTTCCCGCGTCCCGCATCGACCGGCTCAAGGAGAACCTCTCAAGGACCTCGGGGGTGGGGGCCGCGCTCGTCCAGGCGGACCTGCTGCAGGGCGCCGCGGCCGTCCTGAAGGAGCACGGGCTCCCGCTCCAGTACCCGGCCATATTGGTCGACGTGCCCTGCTCGAACACGGGCGTCATGCGCCACCGGGTCGACGTCAAGTGG
>CAYQOH010000454.1:0-1947 GCA_964419075.1 uncultured Opitutaceae bacterium
ACGCGGATGACGTCCGTCATCGGCGAGTCGATCCTCACCGTGAGGAGCGGCCCCTGGAGGGTGTCGCCCCTGTGCCGGATGGGCCGCACCGGGGCGTGGAAGACGAGCCCGCGGCCGCTGACGGCGGCGTCATGGGCCTCGGCGGGATAGTGGGCGACCACGCCCGGCTGGAGGAGCCAGTTACCGTCTGTGAACTTCATGGGGGAGGGGTCTCGTGGGAACCGGTCGCGCCGGGCGCCGACGGCCAGTCCTGTGAATGCACCGCGCGCGCTGGGGCTTCAATTCCCAATTTGGGAGGACTCCCGAATCCTTCCGGTGCGCGTCGGATTGAACGACACCCCTCGGTCGTGCGCCTGCGGTCTTGGCCCAGGGGTCCAGCGCCCAAGGCTCGCCAATGGGAATCGCCGCCCCTGCCCTCGGCGCGGCGGCCCTCCCCGGAAATCCTTTGCGCGCCAGGGAGGGTGAACCCATCCTGCGGAGCGGCGGCCACCCGGTTGTAGCACCGCCGTTCCCGGCGAGATAGCACGTCACCCCTCATACAGAGTCTCCCATGCTGATCATCCACGTCCACGTCCGAGTGAAGCCCGAGCACGTCGAGGCCTTCAAGGCCGCCACGCTTGCGAACGCCAGCGCCAGCGTAAGGGAAGCGGGGATTGCCCGTTTTGACGTCTGCCAGCAGGCCGATGACCCCGCCTGCTTCGTGTTGGTCGAGGCCTACCGCACCGAGGCCGCCACGGCCGCGCACAAGGCGACGGCTCATTACGGCGCCTGGCGCGATGCCGTGGCCCCCATGATGGCCGCGGCGCGCACGAGCGTCAGATTCTCCAGCGTGTTTCCCGAAGAGCCGGGCTGGTGAGCGGCGGCTTGGACCCCCATGCGCTTCGAGTTCTCCACCGCCACCCAGATCGTCTTTGGCGCCGGGACGCTCGCGCAGGCCGGGAAGCTTGCGCGGCCGTGGGGCCGGAGGGCCCTCCTAGTCACGGGCCGATCGCCGCGGCGGGCCGAGCGGCTCCTACGCCTCCTGACCGAAGCCGGAATCGAGGCCACGGTGTTCTCCGTCGATGGCGAGCCCACCCTCGCCACGGTGAGCTCGGCGGTTGCGACCGCCCGCGAGGTAGGAGCCGAAATGGTCGTCGGCTTCGGCGGAGGCAGCGCGATCGACACCGCGAAGGCCGCGGCCGGCCTCCTCGCGAACCCAGCCGACCTGCTCGACTACCTTGAGGTCATCGGCCGGGGCCAGCCGCTGCCCCATCCGGCTGCTCCGTGGATGGCCATTCCGACGACCGCGGGCACGGGCGCCGAGGTGACGCGCAACGCCGTCCTCGGCGTCCCGGATCAGGGCGTGAAGGTGAGCTGGCGCAGCCCCCATCTGGTCGCCCGGGTCGCGCTGGTCGACCCGGAGCTGACGCTCGGGCTGCCGCCGGCGGCCACGGCCGCGTCGGGCATGGACGCCATGGCCCAGCTGCTGGAGGCCTACGTGTGCACCCGCGCCAATCCGATGACCGATGCCCTCTGCGCCGCGGGCCTGCCGCGCAGTGCGCGGGCGTTCCCCGCGGTGTGGAGCGATCCCCGGGATCTGGCGGCGCGCTCGGAGCTTGCGCTCGCGAGCCTGTGGAGCGGCCTCGCGCTTGCCAACGCCGGGCTCGGGGCGGTGCACGGATTTGCGGCGCCGGTCGGCGGGCTCTTCCCGGCCCCTCACGGGGCCGTCTGCGCCGTCCTGCTCGCCCCGGTCATGTCGGCCAACCTGGCCGCCCTGCGCGCCCGCGCCGGCCGCGACCCCGCCCTGGGCCGCTATGACGAGGTCGGCCGCTGGCTGACCGGCCGGCCCGGCGCCAAGGCCGAGGACGGGATCGCGTGGGTGCGCCGCTGGGTGGCCGGCCTCGGGCTTCCGGGTCTGGCGGCCTATGGCGTGACCACCGAGAGGTTCGCCGAGATCGTGGCTCGCGC
>CAYQOH010000455.1:0-1946 GCA_964419075.1 uncultured Opitutaceae bacterium
CGCCCCCACTCGTGCATCGCCTCGAGCGTGGGCTGGAAGAAGCGCTGCGCGATGAGGGTCGGCACAAAGGCGCTCAGGATCACGACCGTGACCAGGATCGTGTACTGCCTCTCGTCGATGATCCCGTTCTGGAGGCCGAAGAGCGCCGAGATCGTGCCGAAGGTGAGCCCCGTCGCCATGAGGAGCGTCGTGTAGTTCGCCTCCCGGGTGCGCATGTAGAACCGCCTCGTCGTCGGCCAGACGCCGATGAACTTGGTCCCCAGCTTGAGGAGGAGCAGGACCGCGATCAACCCCAGCGCCGCCCACAGCGCGGGAAGCGACACGAAGAGGCCTGCCTTGATGAAGTAGAAGGGCGTGAAGATCGTGAACGCGATCGTCCTCATCCGGTGGACGAGCGTCTTGTCGCGCAGGAACACCCCGGCGACGACCAGGCCCACGAGGTACGCCGGAAGGACGGCCTCGCTCTTGGCCGAGGACGCAAGGCCGCCGAGGAAGAACAGGATGAAGAAGATGAACTTCACCTCGGGCTCGCTAACCCGCGTCGCCCCCAGCCGCGCGATGATGGCCTTCGTCCACGCCGGCATGTACCACAGCGTGATGCACATCACGGTCACGAAGACCACCATCCACACGTTGAAGTCGGCGAACAGGGTTCCCAGCGCGAGCACGGTCCCGAAATCCGTGATGAAGCACGCCGCGAGGATTGTCTTGCCCATGGCGGTCTCGCTGAGCCTTCCCTCGATCATCACGGCGTAGACGACGGCGACCGAGGTCGTCGAGAGCGCGATCCCCGCGATCTGCGCCTGGTGGAGCGGCCATCCGAGGACGAACTGGGCGAAGAGCCACACCGACACGAAGGGAAGCAGGAACGAAAGGATGCCGATCGAGAGGCTCGCACGGAGGTTCGCGCGCAGCGAGGCCGGGTCGATCTCGGCGCCGGCAAGGAACGTGAGGACCCCGCTGCCGAGGAGCGCCAGGAAGTTGGTCCATTCGGTCGTCTTGAGGATGTGGTGGCCGCCGCCAAAGCCGATGTTGCCCACGACGACGCCCACCACGATCTCGATCAGGGCGACGGAGATCCCGGTGCGGATGGAGATGAGGCTCGCCACGAAGGCGAGCCCCATCCAGATCGCCGCCACGTACCAGATGTTGTCCAGGATCATCATGCGGAGCCGGGGGTCCGCGGGCTCGCGGCGGGGGCCTCTAGCCTCGCGCCGCGGTAGAAGATGACCCGCGCCCGCTCGAGGGTCATGAGGCCGCTGTGCATCATCTCCTCAAGCACCGGCAGGAACGCGTTGATCTTGTCCTCGCTGTCCACGATCTCGATCACGACCGGCAGGTCGTCGGAGAGCCGGATGATCTTCGTCGTGTGCAGCCGGCTCGACTTGCCGAACCCCATGCTGGCGCGCAGCACCGTCGCGCCCGCGAGGTGCACCTCGCGGGCCTTGAGGACGATGGCCTCGTAGAGCGGCTGGTGATGCCAGCGCGCGGATTCGCCGATGAAGATCCGCAGGAGGAGGGCTTCTTGGGGTATTTCCATGGTCAGGGGTGTTGGAGCGGGCCTCTCGCCACTCGGGGGATTCTGGCAAATTGAGGGCGCCCACGCGAGTCTTGCCTTCAACGGGCAACGGTGCGCACCCCCGGCCGGCCGACCCCGGGCTCTCCCCAGCCCGCGGCTAGAACAACGGCGCGTTGTTCGCGGGGTCGTTCAGGAGCGCCTCGAACCGCGGGTCTCCGCGCAGCGCCCGGAATGAAGTCCCGAACCAGATCCCGTTCCGCGCGACGTTAACGTTGATCCCCGAGAAGGGGACCTTGAGCACGCGGGCGAACTCCGCCAGGGCCCGGTCCTTCTCCCCCACCTGGGCCAGCACGGAGGCGTGGATCCCCGCGTAGGTGGGCCCGTCGATCGCGTCGCGGGACTCCGGAACGAGCTCCATCGCCTTCTC
>CAYQOH010000456.1:0-1944 GCA_964419075.1 uncultured Opitutaceae bacterium
AGATGAACAGGTTGCGCCGGAGCATGGCCGCGGCGCCGATCGGGCGGTAGGCCACTCCCCTGAGCGCAAGCGGGATGAGCGCAATGATGATGAGGGCGTTGAAGATGACGGCGCTCAGGATCGCGCTCAGCGGGGACGCCAGGTGCATCACGTTCAGGGGGGCGATCGCAGGGAATACGCCGACCAGCATTGCCGGGATGATCGCGAAGTACTTCGCGACGTCGTTGGCGATGCTGAAGGTGGTGAGCGCCCCGCGCGTGATGAGGAGCTGCTTGCCGATCTCGACGATGTCGAGGAGCTTCGTCGGGTTGGAGTCGAGGTCGACCATGTTGCCGGCCTCCTTGGCCGCCTGCGTGCCCGTGTTCATGGCGACGCCGACGTCGGCCTGGGCCAGCGCCGGGGCGTCGTTCGTGCCGTCGCCCGTCATGGCGACCAGGTGGCCCGCGGCCTGCTCCTCGCGGATGCGGGCGAGCTTCATCTCGGGCGTCGCCTGGGCGAGGAAGTCGTCGACGCCGGCCTCGGCGGCGATGGCCGCGGCCGTGAGCGGGTTGTCGCCCGTGATCATCACGGTGCGGATGCCCATGGCTCGCAGCTGGGCGAACCGCTCCTTGATCCCGCCCTTGACCACGTCCTTGAGGAAGATGACGCCGAGCGTCTCGCGGCCCTCCGCGACCACCAGCGGCGTCCCGCCCTTCCTCGAGATCTCGTCCACCGCCGCCGAGACCTGCGCCGGGTAGGCGCCTCCCTGCGACTCGACCCACGCCTTCACGTTGGCGGCCGCGCCCTTGCGTATGGAGCGGGCAGGGGAGCCGTCGGCGGCGGCCAGGTCGACGCCGCTCATGCGGGTCTGCGCGGTGAAGGGGACAAAGGTCGCTCGGGCGGCGGAAAGGTCCCGGCCCCTGAGGTTGAAGCGCTCCTTGGCGAGGACCACGATGCTGCGGCCCTCGGGCGTCTCGTCGGCGAGCGACGCCAGCTGGGCCCCGTCGGCAAGGCGCTCGGCTCCGACCCCCGGCGCCGCGATGAACTCGGAGGCCATGCGGTTGCCGAGGGTGATGGTGCCCGTCTTGTCGAGGAGGAGGACGTCGATGTCGCCCGCCGCCTCGACGGCCCGGCCGCTCATCGCGAGCACGTTTCGCTGGAGGAGGCGGTCCATGCCGGCGATCCCGATGGCCGAGAGGAGGCCGCCGATCGTCGTCGGGATCAGGCACACGAGGAGCGCGATCAGCGCCGTGATCGTGAACGCGACGTTGGAATAGATCCCGAAGGGTTTGAGCGCGATGATGACCAAGAGGAAGATGAACGTCAGGGCGGACAGGAGGATCGTGAGCGCGATCTCGTTCGGCGTCTTCTGGCGGGTGGCGCCCTCGACGAGGCTGATCATGTGGTCCAGGAACCCCTCGCCCGGGTTTGCCGTGATGCGGATGACGAGGCTGTCCGAGAGGACGCCGGTCCCGCCGGTTACGGCGCTCCGGTCGCCCCCGGCCTCCCGGATGACGGGAGCCGACTCTCCCGTGATGGCGGATTCGTCGACGGAGGCCGCGCCCTCGACCACCTCGCCGTCCCCGGGGATGAGCTCGCCCGCGGCGACCACGACCAGGTCGCCCCTGCGCAGCTGCGAGGCGTCGATCGACTCCGTGTTCCCGTCCTTCGCTCGGCGCCGGGCGACCAGCTGCTTCCTCGAGGCGCGAAGCGCGCGGGCCTGGGCCTTGCCGCGGCCCTCGGCCACCGCCTCGGCGAAGTTTGCGAAGACGACCGTGAAGAGGAGCCAGAGGGCGACCTGGAGCACGTAGCCGAAGGGCTCCTTGGAGGTGAAGAGCTGCTGGAAGGTGAGGACGGCGCCCACCAGCGTGACGAACATCACCGGGTTCTTCAGCTGCTGCCTTGGGTTCAGCTTGGCGAACGAGTCCACGACAGCCTTCTGCATGATCTCGCGGTCAAAGAGTG
>CAYQOH010000457.1:0-1929 GCA_964419075.1 uncultured Opitutaceae bacterium
GGATCACCTTGTCCAGGGCGAACTCGATCGGCTTTCCCTGGCGCTCCGAGCTGTCGAAGACGCTCCCGTCGACAAGCGTCCCGGTGTAGTTCACCTTGACGGTGTCGGTCGGCTTCGGCGCAACGCCGAGGCCCGGGCTCACGATCGCGTACCTCAGGCCGCTCGGCAGCTCGACCACGTCTTTGTTCCCCTTGAGCTTCTCGAAGAACGCAGCCCCCTGGGCCTGGTTCTTCCCCTTGATCGTCTCGAGGACCGCGGCCTGCTTCTTCTGGATGAAGTCGCTCATCGCCGGCCCTATCTTCTGGATCTCGTAAGGGGACTCGAGGCCGTTGAGCGACGCCAGCAGGCCCTTCGCCGTCTCCTCGGACTCCTTGGCATTGAACCCGAGCTCGGCAAGCCCGGTGCGCTTGCCGATGTACCAGCCAAACTCCTCGAGGAGCTGCGCATCCGTGTACGCGGGCGCGACGGCGGTCGCGGGCGTTTGCGCCGCAGGCGCGGGTGCGGGCGCGGCCACCTTGGCGTCCTCGGCGAGGGCCGCCGATGTAGCTAGGATGGTGAGGATGAGGGTCTTCGAAGGGATGTGGAGGTTCATGCAGTGAGGGGAGGACACATGCCATCGCCGCGGGCCGTTGGCAAATCTTAACCTTCGTTAGCCGCTTGAGTCCCGCCCTCTGATCCGCCAGCCTTTGCGGTTCCAATCATGAGCCCCGAGCAATTCTGGACCAGTCAGGACGGCCAGATCCTGACCGTGAGGAACAAGGACGAGCAGACCGTCGCCCTGACGCTCGCCTTCTGGCCGCGCAACCCGGCCGAGTTCGAGTTCATGAAGTCGCTCATCGGCGAGCTGAAGTTCACCGAGCGCAGCTCGCTGGCGCGCATCGGCATAGAGATGCAGACGCAGGGCGCGCTCGAGGTGGACGGCAACCGGCTCGTCCTGGGCGTCGAGGCCTACATGTTCGACACGAGCTTCCCCAACTCGGGCTACTGGAAGAAGCTCATGCGCTCGGGCGTCCCCGTGGGGCGCCTCTTCCATGCGCCCGCGGTCGCGAAGCTCTCCTCCGACGAGATCTGGAGCGCCATCAAGGAGAACCGGCTCAAGCTCCCGAACACGATCAGCATCGACCGCCAGGGGTCGGTCTTCCTGACGCCCCACCAGGTCAGCTACACCCTGAGCCCCAGGCTCCAGCGCATCAACTTCGAGCTGATCGTCAGCGGCGCGGCGGGACGCGGCTTCCTGGACAAGGTCCAGCTCCGCCACGACGCCTCACCGCTCACGATCGCCCCGCGCTCGGGCATCATCACCAGCTGCTCCATGTACCTGAAGGAGCACTATGTCGTGCTCAACCAGGGCGCCGGCAATTTCGGCATCCACACGAGCGCCGTGCTCCTCGATCCGGTGAAGACCTTCGGGACGAACATCATGCTGGAGATCTACAACACGGGCGATCACCCGGTCGTCAACCCGATGGTGTCGGTCGAGATCTTCCGGGCCCCCGAGGCGAAGGACCCGGAGTTCAACTCCCTCGTGCGCCGCCGCCAGCGGCTCCTCGGGTCCGCCGAGGAGGTCTTCCGCAGCATGGACGAGCGCCCCGCGAAGGACGCGGCCGAGGCCCGGCCGAAGACGGGCATCTCCGTGAAGGGGCAGAGCGCCGCGTTGGAGAACCGCTCGATTTGCCTCAAGGCGGGCACCGCCGAGGACGTGAAGAGGCTCTTCGGGGAGAACGGCGGGGCCTGCGGCCACCGCACCATGATCCAGTCGATGGACGCGGCGCCGAGGGACGCCGACACCCTGGTCATGGACTACTTCCCGGACCTCCTCGAGCAGATCGAGCTGCTGACCCGCGTGCCCGAGATCAAGATCCGGCGCATCATCTTCAGGAAGGCCTCGCGCACCCACGGCTACTTCCTCTCGAGCAACGCCCACGCCCG
>CAYQOH010000458.1:0-1917 GCA_964419075.1 uncultured Opitutaceae bacterium
GGCTGATCAGGCGGTAGTCCTCGAACGGGGTCCGCTTGCCGATCCCGTCCTCGCGGGCGATCAGCAGGCGGTCGAGCGGGTCGCAGACCTCGATGGCCTTCACGTGGTCGCCCTCGATCTTGAAGCGCATCCCGGTGACCCCGACCGTGTCGCGGCCCTGGTCGCGCAGGTCCTCCTCGTTGAAGCGGACGGCCTGGCCCTTGTAGCTGACGAGCACGATCTCGTTCTGGCCGTTCGTGAGCACGCACCCGACCAGGGTGTCGCCCTGCTCGAGCTTGATCCCGCGCAGTCCCCCCTCGCGCGTGGCGTTCGTGTAGTCGGTGAGGTTCGTCTTCTTCGTGACCCCGGCCTTCGTCGCCATGACGAGGTGGAAGGAGCCCGCGAAGTCCTTCACGCAGATCATCGCCGCGATCTTCTCGCCGTCGGCCAGCCTGAGGAAGCTCGAGACCGACTTGCCCTTTGACGCGCGGGTCCCCTCCGGCACGTCGTAGACCTTCTTCGCGTGGCACTGGCCCGTGTTGGTCAGGAACAGGATGAAGTCGTGCGTGCTGGCCGTGAACAGGTGCTCGACGAAGTCCTCCTCGTACGTCTCGGTCCCGATGATGCCCTTGCCGCCCCGCCTCTGGGAGCGGTAGTCGGAGACCCGCGTGCGCTTGATGAACCCGAGGTGGGAGACCGTCATGACGCAGCCCTCGTTCGGGATCACGTCCTCCATCCGGAACTCCTCCGCCGCGGCGATGATCTCGGTCTTGCGCGGGGAGGCGTACTTGGCCCTCATCTCGAGGAGCTCGCTCTTGATGAGCGCGAGGAGCTTGGCCTCGCTGTCCAGGATGCCCCGCAGCTCCTCGATGAGCTTCATCAGGCCCAGGTACTCGGCCTCGATCTTGCCGCGCTCCAGGCCCGTCAGCTGGTAGAGCCGCAGCTCAAGGATGGCGTCCGCCTGGCGCTCCGAGAGGGGGTACTTCGCCATCAGCCGCACCTTGGCCTCGTCGCGGTTGGACGAGGCGCGGATGATCTTCACAAAGTCGTCGAGGTTATCGAGCGCGATGATGTAGCCCTCGAGGATGTGGGCGCGGTCCTCGGCCTCGCGGAGCCGGAACCGCGTGCGGCGGGTCACCACGTCGCGGCGGTGCTCGATGTAGCACTCGAGCAGCTCCTTGATGTTCATCTGCTTCGGGCGCTTGCCGTCGAGCGCAAGGAGCGTGACCCCGAACGAGGATTCGAGGGCCGTCTTCTGGAAGAGCTGGTTGATGACGATCTTCGCCTGCTCGCCGCGCTTCAGCTCGACGACAATGCGGGTGTTCTCGTCCGACTCGTCGCGCAGGTCGCGGATGCCGTCGAGCTCCTTGTCCGACACGAGCTCGGCGATGCGCGTCACCAGGTTCGCCCGGTTCACGTTGTAGGGGATCTCCGTGATCACGATCTGCTCCATGCCCCCCTTCATCTCCTCCGAGTGGGCCTTGCCGCGGAGCCGGACGATGCCCTTGCCGGTCTTCAGGTAGGAGAGGATCGCCTCGCGCCCCGAGATGACGCCGCCCGTCGGGAAGTCCGGCCCCCGGACGATCTCGCAGAGCTCGTCCACGGAGACCGCCGGCCGGTCGAGGATCGCGCACGCGGCGTCGATGATCTCGCTCAGGTTGTGCGGGGGGATATTGGTCGCCATGCCGACGGCGATCCCCGTCGAGCCGTTCATCAGGAGGTTCGGCAGCGCGGCGGGCAGGACCGTGGGCTCGGTCGTCGACTCCTTGTAGTTGGGGGCGAAGTCGACCGTCTCCTCCTCGATGTCCTTCAGGAGCTCCTCGGCGGCCTCGTTGAGGCGGCACTCGGTGTAGCGGTAGGCCGCCGGCGGGTCGCCGTCGACCGAGCCGAAGTTCCCCTGGGGGTCGATGAGCGGGTAGCGCATGACCCAGGTCTGCG
>CAYQOH010000459.1:0-1906 GCA_964419075.1 uncultured Opitutaceae bacterium
TGCGCCGCCGCCGGCAGGCGCGCCGTGATCTTCGTGCCGAAGTCGGCCCCGAGGGCGAAGCTCGCGCAGATGCTGCTCCACGGGGCGCAGGTCGTCCCGGTCGACGGCACCTACGACGACGCGTTCCGGCTGTCGCTCGACTTCACCGCGCGGTACGGGGGGCTCAACCGCAACACCGCCTACCATCCCCTCACGATCGAGGGCAAGAAGACCGTCGGCCTCGAGATCTGGCAGCAGAACGGCGGGCGGGCGCCGTCGGTCATCGTGGTGCCGACCGGGGACGGCGTGATCCTCGCCGGCGTGCACAAGGCGTTCGAGGACCTGCGGGACGCGGGCCTGATCGAGCATCTTCCTCGCCTGGTCTGCGCGCAGGCGGAGACCTCGAGCGCGATCCACGACTACATCGTGACGGGTCACTACCGCAGCGCCGCAAACCCCTCCACGGTCGCGGACTCCATCTCGGTCTCGGTCCCGTCGAACGCGCACCTCGCCCGGGCCGCGGTGCTCCTCACCCACGGCTGCTCGGTCACGGTCAGCGACGCGGAGATCCTCGGCGCCCAGCGCACGCTCGCCACGACGAGCGGCGTCTTCGCGGAGCCCGCGGCGGCCGCGGCCGTGGCCGCGCTCGCCCGCCTGCGCGACGGCGGGCACCTGGAGGCGGACGACCAGGTCGTCGTGCTCGTCACCGGCCACGGGCTCAAGGACGTCGACGCGGCGCTCCGGGGCGTCGAGATGCCGGCCGCGATCGAGCCCACGGCCCGGGGCCTCGACAGCGTCGCCGGGCGGCTCGCGGAGAAGGGGGCGCCCGCGTGAAGGCCGCCGACGGGAAGGGCTGGCGCAACGACGCCCACGCGAAGGTCACCGGGAGGACCAAGTACACGGACGACCTGAAGTTCGCGCGGCTGCTCCACGCGGCTCCGGTCTACTCCGACTTCGTCCACGCCCGCATCCTGCGCGTCGCCACGGAGGAGGCCGAGAGGGCCCCCGGCGTCGTCCGGGTCCTGACGGCCAGGGACGTTCCGGGCTCCAACCGGTTCGGGCAGATCCTCCGCGACTACCGGATCTTCGCCGACGACAAGGTCCGCTACAACGGGGACGTCGTGGCGATGGTGGTCGCCGAGACCCGCGACCTGGCGATCCGCGCCGCGGCGCTCGTCCGGGTCGAGGCGGAGGCGCTGCCCGCGGTGCTCGACCCCGAGGAGGCCCTGCTGCCGGGCTCCCCGCTCGTGCACGAGGGCCACGGCTCGAACCTCGTCAACACCCACCGGATCCGCCGCGGGAGCGTCGACCTGGGCTTCCGCCAGGCGGACTTCATCCTCGAGGAGCGCTTCCGCACGCAGTCGGTCGAGCACGCCTACATGGAGCCCGAGGTCGCCGTGTGCTCGCCGCGCGCCGACGGCGTCATCGAGGTCTTCGGCAGCATGCAGCACCCCTTCAGCACGCGGCGCTTCGTGGCGGCGTGCCTCGGCGCGCCGCTGTCGGGGGTCGAGGTCGTGGGGACGCCGATGGGCGGCGGGTTCGGCGGCAAGGACGACACGGCCGCCATCGTCTGCGCCCGGGCCGCGCTCGCGGCGAAGCTCCTCGGGCAGCCGGTCAAGCTCATGTACCGGCGCGACTGGTCGATCCGCGAGAGCTACAAGCGCCACCCGTACCGCGTCGCCTACAAGATGGGCGTCTCCAAGGACGGCCTCATCACGGCGGTCCAGTGCCGGATCGTCGCCGACGGAGGCGCGTACTGCTCGGTCACCCCGTGGGTGACCTGGCGGTCCACGGTCCAGTGCTGCGGGCCGTACGTCGTCGACAACGTCCACTGCGACACGCTCGGCGTCTACACCAACAACGTCGTCGCCGGGGCGATGCGCGGCTTCGGCTCGCCGCAGATGAACTTCGTCGTGGAGCAGATGGT
>CAYQOH010000460.1:0-1903 GCA_964419075.1 uncultured Opitutaceae bacterium
CGCACGTCGACAAGAAGTCGATGGAGCAGTTCGAGACGCGCACCCACAAGCGCCTGATCGACATCATCGAGCCCACCGCGCAGACGGTGGACGAACTCAAGAAGCTCAACCTGCCCTCCGGCGTCGACATCACCATTAACGTCTAAAGTCCACAGTTAGCAGTTGCCCGTGTGCGCCGCTGGCGCACCGCCGGGTCCCTCTAATGTAGGTCCCAAACGGAACCCATCCACCTACCGCTTAGCCCATGATCTCCTCACTTATCGGCAAAAAAATCGGAATGACCCAGGTCTACGACGCCCAAAACGTCCTGGTCCCGGTCACCGTGGTTGAAGCCGGCCCCTGCGCCGTGGTGCAGGTGAAGACCGTCGAGTCCGACGGCTACAACGCAGTCCAAATCGGATTCTCCAGCAAGAAGGACAAGAACTCGAGCAAGGCCGAGATCGCGCATGCGAAGAAGGCGGGAGTCGAGCACGCCCCGCGGGTCCTTTCCGAGGTGCGCACGCCGGACTCGCCCGCGCTCAAGGTGGGCGACATCGTCACGGTGTCGGCCTTCCAGGAGGGCCAGCTTGTCGACGTGATCGGGATCACCAAGGGCAAGGGCTTCCAGGGCGTCGTGAAGCGCTTCCGCGTCGCCGGCGGCCCCGCCGCGCACGGGTCGATGTTCCACCGGCGCATCGGCTCGATCGGCATGCGCCAGACGCCCGGCCGCACCTGGAAGAACCAGAGCATGCCCGGCCACATGGGCAGCGAGCGCAGGACGGTCCAGAACCTGAAGGTCGTCAAGATCATCGCCGACAAGAACCTGATCCTCGTCAAGGGGGCCATCCCCGGCGCGAACGGCGACGACGTCCTCGTGCGACTCGCGATCAAGGGCCAGCAGAAGAAAGCCTAACCTCCCAAGGAGAATCTGAGCGCAATGAAATTCACCGTCTTCAGCCCCGATGGCACGACCAGCCGCGAACAGGACTTCGCGGGACTCCCCACCTTCGAGGGCGACAAGGGCCTCCAGGCCGTCAAGGAGGTCATCGTCGCCATCAACGCCAACAACCGCCTCGGCACCCACTCGACAAAGACCCGCGCGGAGGTGCGCGGGGGAGGCCGCAAGCCCTGGCGCCAGAAGGGAACCGGCCGCGCCCGCGCGGGCTCGACCCGCTCCCCGCTCTGGTCGGGAGGCGGCGTCGTGTTCGGGCCGAAGCCGCGCGACTACAACAAGAAGATCAACGGGAAGGTGAGGGCGCTGGCCTTCAGCCGCGCCCTGTTCGACCGCGCCACGGCCGGCGAGATCGCGGTCATCGAGAACTTCGGCTTCACCGTCGCCAAGACGAAGGTCGTCAGCAAGGTCGTCGGGCTGATCGCCCCGAAGGGGAAGATCCTGCTCGTCGACGCGCCGTTCGCGGCCGAGACCCGCCAGGCCGCGCGCAACCTCGAGCGCGTCTCGCTCCAGGAGGCCGCGAAGCTCAACACGCTCGATCTCTCCCAGTACAACAAGATCATAGTCAGCGCAAAGGCGCTCGAGGCGATCATCGCCCGCGCCGCCGGAGGAAAGAACTGATGAACGCCGACAAGGTTTTAAAGGGCATGCTCCTTACGGAGAAGGCCAACAAGCAGTCCGCCGAGCTCGGCCAGTACACCTTCGAGGTGGTCAAGGGCGCCAACAAGCACGCCATCGCCGAGGCCGTCGAGGCGACCTTCAAGGTCACCGTCCGCCGCGTGAACACTCAGAACTACCGCGGCAAGAACAAGCGCAGCCGCCAGGGCCAGCCGAGCACGACGTCCGACTACAAGAAGGCGATCGTGACGCTCAAGCACGGCGACAAGATCGAGCTCGTCTGAAGAAGAGCCAGAACCAGGAACTCCCGCCATGCCCATCAAACATTTCCGCCCGCTCACGCCGTCCCAGCGC
>CAYQOH010000461.1:0-1902 GCA_964419075.1 uncultured Opitutaceae bacterium
GACGCCCTGGGCGCCGTCGGCGACCGGCGCTTCCTCGTCGTGGACCCGCAGGGCGCCTTCATGACCCAGCGCTCCGTCGCCCGGATGGCGCTCGTCGGGGCGACGATCGACGACGCGGCGCTCACGCTCAGCTCGGATGGGCACGGGAGCCTGAAGGTGCGCCGCGACCCTGATCCGGACGCCCGGCTCCTCCCCGTGCGCGTCTGGAGGAGCGAGGGGCTCAGGGCCGAGGACTGCGGCGAGGAGGCGGCCTCGTGGCTCACCGGGGTGCTCGGCGCGCCCTGCAGCCTCGTGCGCATCGGGCCCGCGTTCAACCGGCCGGTCTCGCCCTCGGCCGCGCGCCCCGGCGACCTCGTCGGATTCGCGGACGCCTTCCCTTTCCTCGCCACGAGCGAGGGGTCGCTCGCTGAGCTCAACCGCAGGATCGAGCAGGCGGGCGGCGCCGCCGTCCCTATGGACCGGTTCCGGCCAAACCTGGTCATCGCCGGCTGCAAGCCGTTCGAGGAGGACTCCTGGAGGCGGATTCGCGTCGGGTCGGTCGTCTTCCGCGTGGGCGGCCCCTGCATCCGCTGCGTCATCACCGTGACCGACCAGCGGACCGGCGCCCGTGGCGCCGAGCCCCTGCGCACGCTCGCGACCTTCCGGCGCGATCCGGAGGAGCCGGCGAGTGTCCGCTTCGGCCAGAACCTGGTGCACGAGTCCAAGTCCGGGACCCTGAGTGTCGGCGACCCCGTGGTCGTGATCGATTAGACGGAACACTTTTCTCGCCGCGGCGGTCCCGTCCCACCAACCTTTCCGCAATCGCAAGCTCCAGCCCACCGCATAACCCTTCAACACGCCCCATGTCCTCAGGTCCCGCCTGGTCCAAGAAACTCCGAGATGAAATAGGCAAGGCCGTCATCGGCCAGGACGCCGCCGTCGAGCGCCTTATGGCCGCCCTCATGGCCGGGGGCCATGTCCTGCTTGAGGGGATGCCAGGGCTTGCCAAGACCTTGCTGGTCAGGTCCTTGGGTACCGCCCTTGGGGTCCAATTCGAGCGGATCCAATTCACCCCGGACCTGCTCCCGAGCGACGTGGTGGGCACGATGGTCTTCCAGCCGAAGAGCGGCGAGTTCAGCCCGCACCGGGGACCGATCTTCGCGAACCTGGTGCTGGCCGATGAGATCAACCGGGCCCCGGCCAAGGTCCAGAGCGCCCTCCTGGAGGCGATGCAGGAGCGGCAGGTGACGATCGGGGGCGAGACCCACCCGCTGCCGAGCCCCTTCTTCGTGATGGCCACCCAGAACCCGATCGAGCAGGAGGGCACCTACAAGCTGCCGGAGGCCCAGACCGACCGGTTCCTCTTCAAGCTGCTCGTGGACTATCCGAGCGCCGTCGACGAGGCCTCGATGATGCAGCGCTGGGGCCAGATCACCCAGCAGCCCGCCCTGCAGGCGGTTTCGAGCGGGGCCGAGCTCCTTGCCCTTCGCTCCGAGGTCGACCGGATCCATGTCTCGCCGGTCGTCCAGAGCTACATCCTCACGTTGGTGCGGGCGACGCGCATCCTGGCCGAGAACCCGGACGCCTCCGCGAGGCGGCTCAATTTCGGCGCGTCGCCGCGCGCCTCGCTCGCCCTCTACCAGGCGGGCCGGGCCCTCGCGTGGCTGCGCGGGCAGGACTACCTTTCCCCCGCCCTCGTCCAGGAGCTCGCGCCGGACGTCCTGAGGCACCGCATGGGGCTCACCTATGAGGCCGAGGCGCAGGAGATCACGCCCGACGCGGTCATCTCCGAGGTCGTCTCGGCGACGCCCGTTCCGCCCGCGTGATGCCTTCCGCGACCACCCAGCCCAGCAACCCGCTGGCGGTCCTGCGCCAGCTCGAGTGGCGCGTGCGGCACGCCGTCGAGAACATCCTGAGCGGGCA
>CAYQOH010000462.1:0-1902 GCA_964419075.1 uncultured Opitutaceae bacterium
AAGATGAAGGGCAAGGAGGTCTTCAAGCTGGCGGTGCGGGTCATGGAGGAGGCCGCGCGCGATATATTGGAACAACACCACCTTGAAGCGAATCAGATTGGACTCGTGATCCCCCACCAGGCCAACCTGCGCATCATCGACGCCATCGCCCAGTACCTCGAGCTCCCTATCGAGCGCTTCTTCGTCAACGTCGACCGGTACGGCAACACCTCCTCCGCCTCCATCCCGATCGCCCTCGACGAGGCCCGCCAGGCGGGCCGAATCCGGCGCGGGGACGTCACGCTCCTCGTCGCATTCGGGGCAGGCTTGACCTACGGGAGCGCCCTGATTCGCTGGTGATTTCCGTTCTCATGCCGCTCCCCGTTTTCCGCCGTACCCTGCTCCCTGTCCTGATTGCGGCGGCGTTCGCGCTCGGCGCCGCGCCGAGGCTCGCGGCCGACCTGACCTGGATTCCCGGCAGGGGCTGGCAGCTTGAGGGAGGCTCGCTGTCCGGGCTGGCGGGCCCCCAGGGGCGCGCGGCGCTGGACCTCATGAACCGGGCGAGGAAGGACGAGGAGACGGGAAGCTTCAGGTCCGCCATCAACGCGTACGAGAGGGTCTCCAAGAAGTACCAGTCCTCCGTCTACGCGCCCGAGGCGCTCTACCGCTCCGGCAGCCTCCTGCTCCGCAAGAAGCAGTACTACAGGGCCTTCGGGGATCTGGTGAGCTTGATCGCCAAGTATCCGAACTCCAAGCGGTTCAGCGACGCGATCGGGCTCCAGTACGAGGTCGCCGCGGCCATCATGGACGGCGGCCACAACCGGATCTGGGGCTGGCTCCCGGGGCCAACGAACCGGATCAAGGCCATCGAGTACTTCAGGGTCATCGTGGCCGAGGCGCCGTACAGCGACTACGCCCCCCTCTCCCTCATGGACGCGGCCCGGGGCTTCCAGCTGGACAAGGACACGGAGGAGGCGATCGACTCGCTCGACCGGCTGGTGAACACCTACCCGCAGAGCGTCCTTGCGCCCGTCGCCTACCTGAAACTCGGGGACCTGCACGCCTCGCTGAGCGAGGGGCCCAAGTACGACCAGGCGTCGACGAAGGAGGCCATGACCTACTACGAGGACTTCATGATCCTCTACCCGGGCGACCCCAACATCTCGCAGGCGGCCCGGGGCGTCGACCGGATGAAGACGATCCTCGCCCAGAGCAAGATCTACATCGGCGACTACTACTTCTACAAGCGGCTCAACTTCACCGCAGCCAAGGTGTTCTACAACGAGGCCATCACGGCGTATCCCGACTCCCCTCCCGCGACCCTGGCGAAGAAGCGCCTCGCCGAGATGACGGCGAAGGCGAACAAGGAAGACATCAGGCCCAAGACCGCGCCCAAGAAGCGGTTCTGGCTGTTCTGACCCCGGCGCGGCCGGCACGCAATGACGCGAGTGTGGAGCCTGCTCCTTATCTCGGCGTTCCTCGCCCAGGGATGTGAGCACTACAGGCTCGGCGCCGGCCCCGGGCCGTCCTTCGCCACGCTCTTCGTCGAGCCGGCGAAGAACGCGACGAAGCTCGCTCAGACCCAGGCGACGGTGACCACGATGGTGCGCGAGGCCTTCGCCCGCGACGGCCGCGTGCAGGTCGTCGGCAGCTCGTCGGACGCCGACGCGACGCTCGAGGTCACGCTCGTCACCTACCACCGCGACAACTCCGCCAACCGCGAGGACGACAACGGCCTGGCGCGCAAATTCACCCTGCGCCTGACGGCGAGCTGCAGCCTGAGGGACAACCGCTCGGGCAAGATGCTCTTCGAGGGCCGGCTGATCGAGGTGCAGCGCGAGGCCTTCACCGACAACGGCCTCGGCTCCGTGCCGTTCGGCACGAGCAACGACCAGCTGCAGTCCGAGTACAACACGCTCCCGC
>CAYQOH010000463.1:0-1875 GCA_964419075.1 uncultured Opitutaceae bacterium
TTCGCCGACGAGTTCGAGGCGACGCACGAGCGTTACCTGCAGTCCTGAATCCCGTCTCCACCCTGTCCGACCTGGAACGCTGGCCCCGCACCGGCGTGGGTCTCGCCGTGATCGGCCACCCGGTCGGCCACTCGGTCAGCCCGCAGATGCACAACGCGGCCCTGGCCGAGCTCGCGCGCACGGACGTTCGGTTCGCTGGATGGCGGTACCACGCGTTCGACATAGAGCCCGACCGCC
Source organism: uncultured Opitutaceae bacterium (assembly GCA_964419075.1). Lineage (GTDB taxonomy): Bacteria > Verrucomicrobiota > Verrucomicrobiia > Opitutales > Opitutaceae > Palsa-1447. Next base: position 238 of record CAYQOH010000463.1, read on the forward strand.
TGCCGGCCGCGCTCGACCTCATCCGGGGCCGCGGGTTCCGCGGCGTCAACCTGACCGTCCCTCACAAGGTGCTCGCGGTCGGCCTGGTCTCAGGCCTCGACCCGGGCGCGCTCGAGGCCGGAGCCGTCAATACGCTGCTGCTCGAGGGCGCGGGCTGGCGCGGGTTCAACACGGACGGCTACGGCGTCGCCGCAGGCGTGCTCGAGGATCTCGGGATCGGCCTGAAGGGGACACCGGTGGTCATCCTCGGCGCGGGAGGGGCCGCGCGCGGCGTGGCCGTCGAGTGCCTGCGGGCCGGGTGCGCGGGGCTCTGGGTGCAGAACCGCACGCGAGCGAACCTGGACTCGCTGCTGGCGCACCTCACCCCGCTTGCCCGAGGCATCGCGGTCCGGGGGATCGAGGCCGGCCACCCTCCCGAGGGGTTCCCTGCGGGCGCCGTCGTCATCAACGCGACCAGCGCGGGCCTGAAGGCGGCCGATCCCGCGCCGGCCGACCTGTCCCGGTTCGCCGGGGTCGCCGCCGTCTACGACATGATCTACAACCCGCCGCTCACGCGCCTTCTCATTCAGGCGAGGGAGCTTGGGATTCCGTGCGCAAACGGGCTCGGCATGCTGGTCCACCAGGGCGCGAAGGCGCTGGAGATCTGGACGGGCGTCCCGGCCCCCCGAACGGCGCCCGTGATGCGGGCGGCGGCAGCAAAGGCTCTTGGCTACTGACCAATCCGCGGCAGACTGCACCCCATGACCCGCGCCCTTGCCGATGTGGCAGCCCTGCAGCCGTGGTTCTTTCCGACCGTGGCGTTTGTCTTCGGGGCGTGCATCGGGAGCTTCCTGAACGTGGTGATCTACCGCGTGCCCGCCGGCCGCTCGATTGTGAGGCCGGGCTCTACCTGCGCCTGCGGGGCCCCGATCGCATGGTACGACAACATCCCCATCCTCTCGTGGCTCCTCCTGCGGGGCCGGGCTCGCTGCTGCGGCCGCGCATTCTCTGCGCGGTATCCGTTCGTCGAACTCCTGACCGGGGCCCTATTCCTCGCCTGCTGGCTGCGCCTGCCGCCGGCCGCCGCCGTCTGCGGCTGGGTGTTCCTCGGCTCGCTCATCTGCGGGACGTTCATCGACCTCGACCACATGATCATACCCGACGCCTTCTCGATCGGCCTTGCCGCGGAGGGCCTGCTCCTGTCGGCGCTCGTCCCGTCGCTGCACGGCCAGCACGGCGACTTCTACCTGGTGGACAGCCTGCGGTCAGGCTCCATCGCGCTGGTCGGCCTGGTGGCGGGCTCGGGGGTTGTGCTCTGGATCGCCCTCATCGCCGAGGCCGTGCTCAAGAAGGAGGCCATGGGCTTCGGCGACGTGAAATTCGTCGGGGCCATCGGCGCGTTCTGCGGCTGGCACGGCGCCCTCTTCTCGATCTTCGGGGGCGCGGCCGTGGGGACCGTGTGGATAGGGGCGGCGCTGCTCTGGCAGAAGGTCGGCGGAAAGCCGGGCTCCGGGACGCCGCGGGCCGAGACACCGGACGGGCAGCCCGCGGACATCGGCCTCGGCGTGCATGTCCCCTTCGGCCCGATGCTCGCGGTCGCCGGGGCCCTCTACTTCCTCTTCCTGCGGGGCCGCGTCGACGCGTGGTTCGAGCAGCTCA
>CAYQOH010000464.1:0-1856 GCA_964419075.1 uncultured Opitutaceae bacterium
CCGCACATCCTCGAGCCGATGCGCGACATCCTCTTCGACGAGAAGATCGCGGGGTCGTTCCACTTCACGCCGGGCCAGGCCTACGAGGACTGCGGCAACGGCAACAGGTCCCAGGTGCACTGGGACATGGTCTGCATCCAGCGTCCGGAGTACGGCGGCGGCGAGATCCGCTTTGACGGCAAGCTGATCCGCAAGGACGGCCTTTTCCTGCCGAAGGCGCTCCAGAAGCTGAATCCGGACTACCTGCTGGCGGCGGGTTGAGCTTGATCATATCGACGAATGCGGATTCGTTGATGTAAATGGAGACGACCTTCCCCGACGGCCTGAAGGCCTTCATCCAGGCGCTTCCCAAGACGGAGACCCACCTTCATCTGGAGGGGGCGCTTCCCTACGATGAGCTTCTGAGGCCGATGGCGCCGTCCGCCTACGCGTCTGACCCCGCCTTCCGGCGGAGGTCCTACCGCTACCCGACGTTTCCCGAGTTCGAGCAGACGCTGCTGCGCCACGCGCTTCCCTGGTTCACGAGCGCGGAGCGCTACCACGAGGCGGCGCGGGTCATCTTCGCCGGGCACGTCAGCCAGAACGTGCGGTACGTCGAGACCAGCTTCCACCTCCACGTGACGGAGTTCATCCACGTCCCGGGGACGGAGATCGTGGACGCCATCCGCTCCGCGGCTCCGCCCGGCCTCGAGGTGCGCGTCTTCGCGGGCATGCTCCGGAGCGCCTACGACGGGCCGCTGCGCGAGACGATCGACAGCCTGGAGCACTGGGACGGGCTGGCCGGGGTGGACCTGCACGGGTTCGAGCAGATGCCCACCGAGCCCTGGTCCTTCCGGGTGTGGGAGCGCCTGAGGAAGGCCGGGAAGGTCACGAAGTGCCATGCCGGCGAGTTCGACGGGCCGGCGCGCGTGCGGGAGGCGATCCAGCAGCTGGGCGTGCGCCGGGTGCAGCACGGCGTGCGGGCGGCGGAGGATCCGGCGGTCGTCCGGCTCGCCGCCGACGAGGGCGTCACCTTCGACACGTGCCCGCTCAGCAACGTCGGCCTCGGGGTCTTCCCGGACCTCGCCTCGCATCCGCTGCGGGCGCTCATGCAATCCGGGGTCAACTGCACGGTCAGCACCGACGACCCGCTCTGCTTTGCGAACACGCTCAACGACGAGTATGCGGCGCTTTCCGGGCAGGGCGGCTTCACGCGGGCCGAGCTCGCTCAGGTGGCGCGCAACGGCTGGAAGGTCGCGGACGTGACCCCGCAGGCGCGACGCCGGTGGCTCTCGGAGATTGACCGGATCGCCGGCGCGTGAGCATGCCGCAGAGCCACACGTTTCCAGAGGACGCCCGCCCGGCGCGTGCGGACAAGGCGCTCGCGGCGGCCCATCCGGAGCACAGCCGGGTCGCGTTCCAGCGGTCCTTTGACGCGGGTCTGGTCACCCGCGGGGGCGCGCCGCTCGAGCGCTCCTCGACCGTCAGGGCCGGCGACGTGGTAGAGTTCTCGTTTCCTGAGGTGCTGCCGGCGGCGCTCCGGGCGGTGGAGATCCCGCTGGAGGTCCTCTTCGAGGACAAGAGCCTTCTGGCGATAAACAAGCCGGCGGGGATGGTCGTGCACCCGGGAGCGGGCACCCGCGAGGACACGCTCGTCCACGCGCTCCTCGCCCACTGCGCGGGGAGCCTGAGCGGGGTGGGCGGCGTCGAGCGGCCGGGAATCGTCCACCGGCTGGACCGGGAGACGTCCGGGGTCATCGTCGTTGCCAAGACGGATGCGGCACACCGGGCGCTCGCCAAGCAGTTCGCCGAGCGCACGGTCGTCAAGGAGTACCTCGCGCTCGTCTCCGGCGTCCCGCGCCTGATGAGCGGGAGCA
>CAYQOH010000465.1:0-1853 GCA_964419075.1 uncultured Opitutaceae bacterium
TGGTCGGGACCCTGGTGGCGAGCTGGGTGGACGTCTGGGACCCGGTGACGCTCCAAATCAGCGGGACGGAGGGCAACGCCGCCATCATAAAGGGCGAGCTGTTCTTTAAGTGCGCACGGGTGAAGGGGGCGGACGGCGCCCAACCCTGGACGGACCTGCCTCCCGGCCCGGCCATCCCGCTTCAGCAATTCGTGAACGCGGTCGCCGGACAGAAGGGCATGCCGCTTGTCCCGGTCCGCGAAGCCGCGGCCCGCGTGGCCGTGATGGAGGCCGCCTACCGCTCCTCCAAGGCCAGTTCCACCGTCAGGGTAGGTTGAGAGGCCAAGAACCCGCGGCCGAGGTAACCGGCCGCGGGTCTGCTCCACACCCGAGGGTCACTGGACCTCGTAGATCTCCGCCAGGCCCACGCCCGTCGAGCCGTTCACGCCGCTCACCTCGGCTGTGTAAGCCCCTGGCGGGAGCGTGACCAGAATCGCCGCGTCCGCCGAATTGGCCGCCAACGAGAACGCCCCGACTCTGGCGAACGCCTGGACGAGGCTCGCGCCTCCGCCCCAGCCGCCGTTCGTCTGGAGCGTGTTGTTGCCGGAATCGTAGAGCACCAGCTCGGGGGCGGCCAGCGAGCCGCTGACTCCGAACTGCCCGAGCGTCGGCCCGATGCCGCGAATGAGGACCGTCTCGGGCGTGTTGCCGGAGATGACGAAGCCCGCAATGAGGACGTTGCTTCCCGTGCCGACCGACGCCCGCGCGGAGATGTTGCTCAGGTGCGCCGCGGTCGGCCCAGTGTCGGCGTCATAGATCTCGGCCAGCCCCACTCCCGTCGTGTTGGACACGCCGCTCAGATGGGCGGTGTAGGCGCCGGCCCCGACGCTCTGGATCATGGCCGCGTCCGCGGAGCTCGGAGTAAGCGCGAAGGCCCCCACCGCGGTGAAGGCCTGCGCGAGGGCGGCTCCCCCGCCCCACGCGCTGTTGGCCGCGATCATGCTTCCGGCTTGGGTCATGAGAGCCAGATGGGACTGCGGAAGAGCCTGGGTGATGCCGAACTGGGCCAGCGTTGGACCCACGCCGCGCAGGAGGATCTGCTTTGAGCCGGTTCCGTTCACCACGAAGCCGGCGATCAGTATGTTCCCGCCGGTTCCGACGGTCGAACGCGCCGACAGGTTGATGATCCGGCTCGGGATCGCCGCGCCGGAGACGGACACCACGCCACCGACACCCACGAGGACGAACGCGTCCTTGCCGAGCGTAACGCCGTCAAGGCGCGCGGAGGTCCCGGAATTCTGGACTGTCCAGGTGACACCCTCGTCCTCCGACGTCACGACGGTGCCGGATAGGCCAACGGCAACGAACGTTCCGTCCCCGTAGGCTACCCGCACGAGCACGGCGCTCGTGGGCGGGGCCTGCTGCAGCCAAAGGACGCCATCAGGCGACGTGAAGATTCCCCCGTTGTCGCCCACGGCCACGAAGCCCCGCTCACCATAGGCGATGCCGTAGAGGTTGCCCGTGGTGGGGAATATCTGGGAGGTCCACTTTGAGCCGTCACTCGAGGTGACCACGGTCCCGTTCAGGCCGACGGCGACAAAGGTGCCGTTCCCGTAGGCGACGGCGTTAAGGTTCTGGGCGGTGCCCGTCGAGGACGGGGTCCACGCGCTCGCGGTGAGGTCCGAAACAATGCACGCGCCGCCGTATCCCACCGCCACGAGGGAGCCGTTTCCTAGGGTGATCCCCGTCAGGAGGTTGGTCGTGCCTGAGCTCTGAAGCGAGCCGTTGTAGGTTCCGCTCGCATACGTCACGACCGCGCCCCCGTTGCCGACGGCGACCAACATGTTCTTGCCGGGGACGTTGATGACCGAGTT
>CAYQOH010000466.1:0-1852 GCA_964419075.1 uncultured Opitutaceae bacterium
GGATCCGGGTGGGTCTCGATGAAGAGCCCGTCCGCGCCCGCCGCGAGCGCGGCCCTGGCGAGCGGCGCCACGAACTCACGCTGGCCCCCGCTCTTGCCCCCTGCGGCCCCGGGAAGCTGGACGCTGTGCGTCGCGTCAAAGACCGTGGGGAAGCCGTTCGCCCTCATGATGGCGAACGAGCGCATGTCGACGACCAGGTTCTGGTACCCGAAGGTCGTGCCCCGCTCCGTCTGCCAGATCTCCGCGGCGCCGCCCTGCACCAGCTTGGCCGTCACGTGCTCCATCTCGTGGGGTGACAGGAACTGCCCCTTCTTCACGTTGACCACGCGCCCGGTTGCCGCCGCGGCGAGGAGGAGGTCCGTCTGCCGGCTGAGGAACGCGGGGATCTGCAGGACGTCGCACACCGCGGCGACCGGGCGCGCCTGGGCGCTCTCGTGGATGTCCGTCAGCACGGGAAACCCGAACTCCTTCTTCACGAGCGCGAGCAGCGCGAGGCCCTCCCTCATTCCCGTGCCCCGCGGCCCGGTGCCCGAGGTCCGGTTCGCCTTGTCGAAGGAGCCCTTGAAGACGATGTTCAGCTCGGGGTGCGCCTTGCCGAGCGCGGCAAGGCCCCGCGCGACCGAGCGGCACACCGCCTCGCTCTCCAGCGAGCAGGGCCCGGCGATCAGCAGCAGCCGCCTGGGGTCGAACAGCTTCACGCGCGGCCCTTCCCCGCACCCTTGCCGAGGCCGCGCCGGTGCCGGATGGCGGCCGCGACGAACGCCGCGAACAGGGGGTGCGCGCGGTTCGGCTTCGACTGGAACTCGGGATGGAACTGGACGGCCAGGAACCACGGATGTCCCTTGAGTTCGATGATCTCGACCAGGTTCCGCGTCGGGTTGATCCCGCTCACGGTGAGGGCCCCCTTCAGGCGGGCAATGTAGGCATTGTTCACCTCGTAGCGGTGCCGGTGCCTCTCGCGGATCATCGCGCTGCCGTAGGCCTTCGCGGCGATCGTGCCGGGCGCGACCGCGCAGTCGTAGCTCCCGAGGCGCATCGTCGCCCCCTTGTCGGTGATCGCCTTCTGCTCCTCCATCATGTTGATGACGGGGTCCTCGCATCTCGGGTCGAACTCGGTGCTGTTCGCCCCCTTGAGCCCCAGGACGTTGCGGGCGATCTCGATCACCGCAATCTGGAGGCCGAGGCACAGGCCGAAATACGGGACCTTCCGCTCCCTCGCGTAGCGAGCCGCGGCGATCTTCCCCTCGGTGCCCCGGTCGCCGAACCCGCCCGGCACCAGGATCCCGTCGAGGCCCTTCAGGAGCGCCATCCCGCCCTTCTTCTCGAGGTCCTCGGCGTCGATCCTGCGGACGTTCACCCTGCAGGTGTTCGCGATGCCCGCGTGCGTCACCGACTCGTAGACCGACTTGTACGCGTCCTGGAGCTCGATGTACTTGCCCACGACCCCGATCGTCACCTCGTGCTTCGGGTTGAGGATGCGCCTGACGATCTCGACCCAGATGTTGCGCTTGGGCGCCGGCATCGAGTAGCCCAGGAGGTCGAGGACCAGCTCGTCCATGCCCTCCTTGTGCAGCGCGAGCGGCAGCTGGTAGATCGAGCTGTCCACATCGCGGCACTCGATGACCGCCTTGACCGGGACGTTGCAGAACATGGAGAGCTTGTCCCTCAGGTCCAGGTCGAGGGGGTGGTCGCAGCGGCACACGAGCACATGGGGCTGGATGCCGATCTCGCGCAGCTTCGCGACCGACTGCTGGGTGGGCTTGGTCTTGAGCTCCCCGGCCGCGGCCAGGAACGGGACGAGCGTCACGTGGATGAAGATCACGTCCTTCGGCTTCATCTCGACGGCGAACTG
>CAYQOH010000467.1:0-1851 GCA_964419075.1 uncultured Opitutaceae bacterium
CAGGAGTTCATCACGGTGAACCAGGCGCGCGGCTTCCTGGCGACGGCGTTCCTGGCGACGCTCACCCCAAGCTCGGGCGGGGCGTGGAGCGCCCCGGCGGCGGCGATCGCCGTGCCGAGCGCGGTCGCCCTGATCGGCGCGCCGCTCACATTGAGCGTCAGCGTCGCGGGCCAGGACCTCGCGGGCGCCCGGATCGTCTGGGAGGGGCGCGACCAGCAGCCGGCCTTCGGCTCCAGCTACGTCGTCACGCCCGTCAACGACGGGGACCAGTGGGTCGAGGCCGAGGTCGAGTGGCCGGACGGCCGCCGCGCGTTCGCGCAGGCCGACTTCCAGGCCAACAGCCCCCTGCAGGTCTGGATCGACGACGCACTGCCCGCGGGCGCGTCGGCGGCCTCGGACGGCGGCGACAGCTGGACATGGGTGTCTTCAGGCCCGGCGCCGGAGTCCGGGAAACTCGCGGTGCAGACCACCCTGGCCTCAGGGCTGCACGAGCTCTCCTTCACCGGCGCCACCGCGGCGATGGAGGTCTACGCGGGCGACACGCTCTTCGCCTGGGTCTACCTGGACCGCGCGAACCCGCCCTCGGAGATCCTGCTCGCCTGGAACGACGGCTCGTCCTGGGAGCATCGCGCGTACTGGGGCGCCAACACCATCACGTACGGGACCAACGGGACCGCCGGGCGCTACTATGCGGGAGCGCTTCCCGCCGCCGGGGGCTGGGTGAAGCTCTCGGTCCCCGCCGCCGCCGTCGGCCTCGCGGGCTCCGCCGTGAACGGGATGGATTTCTCGCTCTATGGCGGGCGGGCCACCTGGGACGCGATCGGCCGGTCGTCCGCAAGCCCATGATCCGGCCCGCGCAGGATCCCACCCCTACCCAAGCATACGGTTCCGAGATGCGCACCCTGGCCCGAGAGGGCCACGTTTCACCTACCGGACCGTATCCCCTTTTGCCGTTCCTTGTGCGCCGGCGCGACTCCCCTGACTGACTGCCGCCGGCGCCGCAAGGGGTGAGCACCCCATGGCCCCGGCGCTCGTCGCGGCGTAGGATGGGCCCTGCGTGCCGAATCGCCGTCTATTCGCCTGCTGCTTCCTGTGCCTGCTTCCCTCGGCGGCCGTTCTCCGCGGGCAGCTGCGGGGCGATGTGGACGCGCAGGCGCTCCGGCTGCCCGGCGTCGGGGACTCCACGCTGCGGATCCTTTCCCCGTCGGTCCTTGAGCTCACGCTCATCTCGGCTACGGCGAAGGGGCCGCCCAAGGCCCCCGTGTTCGGGGTCAGGGTCGGCGGAATCCGGGCGGAGGTCGCGGCCGTGGGGGCCAAACGCCGGGTGGCCTACGCCCCCCTGGCGCGCAGCGACCTGAGGATCGCGACCGAGTTCTACCTTCGCCTCGCGAGCCCCATCGACCTTCGAGACCCGGCCCAGAGCGTGGCGGTCAGCTATCCCGCAGCCGACAACGCCGGCGCGCCCAGGATCGCGACAGCCGCCTGCGACCCCCTGCGCACGAGCCCGGCGATCCACGTGAACCAGGAGGGCTACGCGCCGGCGCTGCCGAAGCAGGCGATGATCGGCTACTACATTGGCGACATGGGCGAGCTGGACATCCCGCCGACGTCCGGATTCGCGCTCCTCGACGCCCGCAGCGGCGCGTCGGTCTACACCGGAAGCCTCACCTCCCGCCCGGACATCGGCTACCGGACGCGCCCGGCGCCGTACCAGAAGGTGCTCGTCGCGGACTTCAGCGAGTTCGCGGTCCCCGGCGAATACCGGCTTCTCGTCCCCGGCCTCGGCGTATCGCTTCCGTTCCTGATCGACGACGGCATCGCGATGGCCTTCGCGCGCACCTACGCCCTCGG
>CAYQOH010000468.1:0-1850 GCA_964419075.1 uncultured Opitutaceae bacterium
CCAAGGAGATGATCGGCGTCGCCATGGGGGTGAACAACCTGCTCGAGATCTTCAATGAGAAGTACTACGAGAACCTCGAGGGCGGCATCCTCGAGTCCTTCGGCCGCCTGTTCCGGAACTCGGTGAAGCTCTACATCTACCCGATGCGCAAGGACGCCTACGAGATGTACATCGCCCAGGGGGGGGCGGCCGGCTCGACGGAGACGAACGCGTTCACCTCCAACGTCCTCATCAACTCGAAGAACGTCAGGATCGTCGACCACCTGGCGAACCTCTACGCCCACCTTCTCGAGAACCACTACATCGACAGCATCGTCGGCTACGACCCGGGCATCCTCAGCATCTTCTCGCGCGACGTCCTGCGCCGCATCCGGGAGAAGGACCCCGCCTGGGAGACGATGGTGCCGACGCCGGTCGCCGAGGCCATCAAGCGGCGGGGCCTCTTCGGCTACGCGGAGACGCCCGTCCTCAAGGGCGACACGTAGCATGCGCTTCCACAAGTACCACGCCCTGGGCAACGACTACGTCGTCCTGGACCCGGCCGAGTTTGCGGCCCAGCCGGTGCCGAGCCAGGCCCAGCTGCGCGTGATCTGCCACCGGAACTTCGGGGTCGGCTCCGATGGGATCCTCTGGGGCCCCCTCCCCTCGAAGAAGGCCGACTTCGGGCTGAGGATCTTCAATCCGGACGGTTCCGAGGCGGAGAAGTCAGGCAACGGCCTGCGGATCTTCTCGCGCTATCTCAGGGACTCGGGCAAGGCCAAGGGAGCCTCCTTCACGGTGGAGACCCCGGGCGGTGTCGTCAGGGCCGAGATCCGCGACTCGGGCCGGCTGATCACGATCGCCATGGGCTCGGTGAGCTTCGACAGCCGGCGGATCCCCGTGACCGGGCCCGACCGCGAGGTCGTCGGCGAAACGCTCGCGGTCGAGGGCCGCACGTTCCGGTTCACGGCGGCGACGATCGGGAACCCCCACTGTGTCATCCCCGTGGACGAGCTGTCCGCCGACCTCGCCAGGCGCTACGGGCCGGCGATCGAGGTGCATCCCCTCTTCCCCAACCGGACGAACGTCCAGTTCCTCAAGATTCTAGACCGCAATAATATACAGATTGAGATCTGGGAGCGTGGCGCGGGCTACACGCTCGCCTCGGGGAGCAGCTCGAGCGCCGCTGCCGCCGTGGCCCACCGCCTCGGCCTGGTCGACCGCTCGGTTGCGGTGCGGATGCCGGGCGGGTCCATCGGGATAGAGATCGGGGAGGGCTTCGCCATCACGATGACCGGGACGGTCAACCGCGTCGCCGACGGCGAGCTCCACCCGGAGCTCTTCGCCGTGACCGTCTGACCCGCTTATTCCTGTAACCGGCGGCCGGTATGCCGTGTTTTGGAAGGGTGCACACTCTGTTCTCGGTCGGTGATTTCCGGCATGCCCTGAGGCGACTCGCACGGGAGCGCGGCTTCACGGCGACGGTCCTCCTCACCCTGGCGCTCTGCATCGGGGCCAACGTCGCGATCTTCGCGGTCGTCGACGCCATCCTCGTGCGGTCGCTGCCGTTCCCGGACGCCGGACAGCTGGTCACGACGATAAACAGCTACCCCAAGGCCGGGGTCGACCGCGCCGGCGCGTCCCTTCCGAACTACTACGACCGGCGCCGGCTGATGAAGGCGTTCGCCTCGACCTCGATCGTGCAGGGCGGATCCGCCATCGTCGGGGAGGCCGGCTCGCCCGACCGCGTCTTCCGCGACCGCGTCTCCCCCGAGTTCTTCGCGACCCTCGGCGTGCCGCTCAGGATGGGACGGTCCTTCACGGAGGAGGAGCTCGACTACAGCCGCAGCGGCGTCGCGGTGATCACCGAC
>CAYQOH010000469.1:0-1848 GCA_964419075.1 uncultured Opitutaceae bacterium
TCATAGTCGCCGCTCTCCTGGAACTCGCTGGGCTCGATGTGGACGTAGTCGAGGACGATCTTCCTGCGCTGGACGAGTCCCGCGAGGTCGAACCCGAGTGACGCCACGTTGGCCTTGAGCTCCGACTCCGACTCCTCAAAGGACATGAAGACGCCCGGCTCCCCGAACTCCACCGCCCCGCGCACCAGGAATTCCGCGGCCATCAAGGTCTTGCCGCAGCCGGCGCCTCCGCAGACGAGCGTCGGGCGCCCCAGCGGCAGCCCGCCGCCCGTAATCTCGTCAAGTCCCTGGATCCCCGTGGGGCACCTGGGCAGCGAAGGGTTCCGGGACGGGGGAATCGCGCCTTTTTGCTTCATCGGTAATAGTCCATTTGAGCAAGGGGATAAGACAAACCGCATCCCGCCCGGACCCATAGGGTGTTCACCCCGGTATCGTTTGCATTCGGGGTCCGGGCCGAGGAGGTCCGCCCGGCGTCCATCAACGATTAGGCCGGCTCCGCAGGTCCCGACGTCCGGGAACGGTTCTCGCCTTGGAATGGGGTGCCGTCGGCCCGCGCCGATTCACTGCGAACCCAGGGCGCGACGGCCTTTGGGCCACAAGGGCGGCCTTCCACAAGAACGAGGCGGTCAGTCCGCCAGCTCGGGGGTGAGAGGACCGGCCCTGGCCTTATCGAATGGCGTCCGGGTTTCCCGGCGCGCCTGTTTGAACGGTATCTCCGCCCGAACGGAGGTGCCTATCCCCGGCTTGGACACGACGCTGAACTCGCCGCCAATCATCTCCACACGCTCGCGCATGCCGGTCAGCCCGAGGCGGTTCCGCCATGCGCTGGTCGCCAGCCGCTCCACGTTGAAGGACCTGCCGTTGTCGGCGACCTCCAGGGAGACGCTCTGTGGGCTCCTAAGGACGCTCACGTTCACGACGCTCGCATGCGCGTGCTTCATGACGTTCACGAGGGCCTCCTGCGCGATGCGGTAGATCACCGTCCGTCCGTCATTATTGAGGGCCTCGACGCTTGGGTCCGCCGACAACCGGATCAGGAGCCCCTTGCGCTTCGGAAGGTCCTGTATGTAGGTGCGCAGCGTCGGGATCAGACCAAGGTCGTCCAGCATGGCGGGCCGAAGCTCGCGCGCAAACCGATGCACGATCGCCACGGCCTTCTCCACCATGGTGCGAACGGGTCCAATCGCCTCCTTGATTCTGTCCGGGCGGGCGGCCGCGACCTTGGCGAAGATCGCCAGCTGCACGTTGATGCCGAGCAGGATCTGGCTGACCTCGTCGTGGAGCTCGCGGCTTATCCGCTTCCGCTGGTCCTCCTGAGCCTGGATCATTTCGTGCGTCATGAGGCGCAGGCGCACCTGCAGGAGGCGCGCCTGCGCCAGCAGCTTGCGGAAGCGCTCCTCGCTCTTCTTTAGGGCGGCCTCGCTTTCCCGGCGCAGGGAGATCTCCTTTTCCAGCTCGCGGTTCGCGGCGGCCAGGACCCCGATGTGCTTGTGCTCCTTCTCCGCCAGCCTGCGCGCCGAGATGTCGGAGACCACGATCCGGGCCAGCCGCGGCAATCCGACCGTGAGCGGCACGGAGATTCCCGCAAGCTCCGCCCAGAACGGGCCCCGGTTCTCCCTGAGCAGCTCCACCTCGCAGTAATGCCTGCCGCTTCCGGAGAATATCCTGTCGATGAACTGCTGGAAGACGGGGCGGCTGCCCTGGAAGACGAACAGCTGGAAGCGGCGGCCGGTCAGGCGGGACCGCTCCACCCCGAGCAGGACGGCGCCGGCCATGTTCAGCTCCGCCATCATCCCCTTCTCATCCAGCGAGAAATAGCCCACGGGGGCGAAGTCGTAGAGGTCCGTG
>CAYQOH010000470.1:0-1847 GCA_964419075.1 uncultured Opitutaceae bacterium
TGCCCCAGACGAAGTCGTAGTTGCTCGTTCCCGCGCCGCTGTGGATGGACCACGGGGGAGAGAGGACGGCCTCATAGTCGCCCACGACCAGGTGCCGGGTCTCCTGCGGGCGGCCCATGAAGTGAAAGACGCAGTTGCCCGGCTTCACGTTGAAGTAGAGGTACACCTCGGAGCGGAGGATGTGCGTGTGCGGGGGCATCGTGTTCCAGATGCTCCCGGGGGCCAGGCGGGTGACGCCCATCACCACCTGGCAGGTGGGGAAGGCGCCGGCGTGGATCAGCTTGTAGAGGGTGCGCTCGTTGGCGGTCTCGCGGCCCCCGAGCTTCTCGCCGCGCGCGTCGCGGAACGCGACGTGCCGGGACGGATGCTTTGCATGCGCGGGATAGCTCAGGAGCCAGAGCCGCGCAGGCTCGGCTGGCGAGGCGGAGCGGAATGTGACCCCGCCCGTGCCCCGGCCGAGATAGAGGGCGTCCAGGTGCTCGAGGCGGTATTCGGAGCCGTCGGCCTGGACGACACACGGCCCGGCCAGGTTGACAAGGCCGGCCTCGCGGCGTTCGAGGAAGGAGGCGCTCTTGATCTCCGGAGGATTGGGCAGGGCGACGCCCGCCTCGGTCGGGCAGATTCCTCCAAGGATCGTGCGATCCGTTTCCCAGTAGCGCAGTCGGACCTCGCCCGGCTGGAACATGCCGCAGACGAGAAACTCCCGGCGCAGGTCGCCGGGCGCCAGGGAGGCCGCCGCCTGCGGGTATAAGGTGTTGTGAAGGTCCATGGTTGGGGAGGTTAAAGGTCCTCGATGCGGCTCATTTGCCTTGTTTCCCGAGGCGCGACGAGCAAGGGTGGTTTGTTCACTAATGAACCCATTATCCATAAGTGAACGTTCGCTCGAGTGCAATTGAAATTGGCGCGCCGTCGCGCCTTAGCCTTTCTCCTCCCATGACCCGCGTTCTCCTTTCGACCACCTCCTTCCAAGACACGCCTGGCGCGCACCACGACCTGCTGGCGAAGGCCGGCTTCGAGATCGTGCGCGAGCGGGGCCCCCTCCCCGAGGCCCGCATGCTTGAACTTGCCGGCCAGTTCGACGCCTACCTCTGCGGCGACGACGCCTTCACGCGGGCCGTGATCCAGAAGGCGCTGCCGCGCCTGAAGGTCATCAGCAAGTACGGCATCGGGCTCGACAAGATCGACGTCAAGGCCGCCACGGAGCTCAGGGTCCCGGTCCTCTTCACGCCCGGCGTCAACCACACGACGGTCGCCGAGCACACGTTCGCGCTGCTCCTTGCGGCGGTGCGCAATGTCGTCACCGAGGCGAACCACGTGGCCCAGGGGCGCTGGACGCGCATCACGGGCACCGAACTCTGCGGCAAGACGCTCGGGATCGTCGGGCTCGGGCGGATTGGCAAGGAGGTCGCGGTCCGTGCGAAGGCCTTCGGGATGGGCGTCCTCGGATTCGACGTGTACTGGGAGGACACCTTCGCCCGCCAGCACGGCATCTGCCGCGCCGAGAAGCTCGAGGAGCTGCTCCGCAATTCGGATGTCATCACGCTGCACACGAACCTCACGCCGGAGACCCGCCACCTCATCAACTCCGGGAACATCGGCCTCCTGAAGCCCGGCGCCGTGATCGTCAACTGCGCCCGGGGCGAGCTGGTCGAGCTCAAGGCGATCGTCGGGGCCCTCAAGTCCAAGGCGGTCCTCGCGTACGCCGCGGACGTGCTGGACCAGGAGCCGCCTCCGCCGGACTACCCCCTATTGGGGCTCCCGAACGTCGTCCTGACCCCTCACATCGGCTCGCGGACCTTCGAAAGCGTCCAGCGGCAGGCGACCTGTGCGGTTGAGAACCTGACGCG
>CAYQOH010000471.1:0-1841 GCA_964419075.1 uncultured Opitutaceae bacterium
AGGATGGTCAGCGGATGCGGGGGCCAGCCCGGTATGTGGAGGTCGACGGGCAGGACCGACTCGACGCCACTCATCACCTCGGGATTGCCGATGAACGGCCCGCCTGAAATCGCGCACGTGCCGACCGCGATGACAATCTTCGGCTCCGGCATGGCATCCCAGGTCTTCCGGAGCGCGAGCTCCATGCTCCTCGACACGGGGCCGGTGACGACCAGGCCGTCGGCGTGCCGCGGCGACGCCACGAACTGAATGCCGAAGCGCCCGAGGTCCCATCCGATGGTCCCGAGCACGTTGAGGTCCGCCTCCGCCGCGCCGTCTCCCCCGGCGCTCACCTGCCGGAGCCGAAGCGAGCGGCCAAAGAGCTTGCGGAGCTTCTCGTCAAGCGCGCCGGCGAGCCTCACTTCCTCCTGGCCCGGCCGGCCGAGCACGAGGTCCTCCCGCCGGCGCACGGCCATCCGGTGGTCGCCGGTCTGGGTGATCGCCTCGTGCGGGCAGGCCTCGACGCACGCCGCGCAGAAGAGGCACCGACCGAGGTCGAGCGAGACGCCGCCCACCGGGCCCCTCGTCACGGCCTCCGTCGGGCACACCGGCAGGCACTCGGCGCACCCGTCGGGGCACTTCGCGCCGTCGGCGCGCAGCGCCCCGCCGTGCCTGTCGGGCAGCGCCGGCGGCGGGCCCTTCGGATAAGCCATCGTCTCGCAGCCTCGTTTCAGGCGGTGGGTGAAGGTGTCGACGGCGAACATGGTGGCGGGGGCCTGCGGCCTAGAGGTCGAAGCCGCAATAGGAGAGGTTGAAGCTCTTGTTGCAGATGGGAAAGTTCGAGATGGCCTCCCCGCGCAGCGCCAGCGCGAGGCCGATCCAGTTGTGAAACGACGGGTCGACGATCTTGTAGCTGCGAAAGCGGCCTTCGGCGTCCGTCAGGGCGACGTGGCACACCTCGCCGCGCCATCCCTCGACCAGGGCGACCGCGAGCGCGTCAGGCGCCGCGGGCGCCAGCTCGGAGCGCACCTCCCCGCCGACCGCAGCCTCGAGCTGCTCGCGCAGGAACCGCCCCGAGCGCTGCACCTCGAGCCAGCGCACCCGCGCGCGCGCGAGCACGTCGCCACCCGGCCATACCGCCACCGGCGCCTGCGCCAGGCGGTGCCAGCCGGCCGGATGGTCGAAGCGCGCGTCGCGCACGATCCCGCACGCCCGCGCCGCAGGTCCCACCATCCCGAGGTCCGTCGCCTGCTTGGCGTGCAGCGTGCCCGCGTCCTCGAATCGCGACCGCACGGAGGCGGCGTCCCAGAGCCACCCGATCGCCAGCTCGGCCTCGGACAGCGCGCCGGCGAGCTGGCTGGCCAGCCGGTCGAGGCGCGCGGGCTCCAGGTCGACGCGGCAGCCGCCCGGCCTCACCAGGCCCCGCCCGAAGCGGTTGCCGCAGATCAGGGCGGTCAAGTTCAGGAAATCGCCGCGGATCCGTCCGCACGCCGACGCCGTCGGCAGGAACGCGACGTCGTTCGCCAGCGCCCCGAGGTCCCCGGTGTGGTTGGCGAGGCGCTCGAGCTCGAGCGCGACGGCCCTCAGCCACTGGGAGCGCAGCGGCACCTCCGCACCGGCAAGGGCCTCCGCCACCCAGGCGTACGCGGTCGCGTGGCCGACCGTGGTGTCGCCGGCGACGGCCTCGATCTGGCTCAGCGTCGCTCGGCGCGGGCCCCCCACCAGGGCGTTCTCGACTCCGCGGTGCTGGTAGCCGAGCGCGATCTCCAGGTGAAGCACCTCCTCGCCCGCGCACTGGAAGCGGAAGTGCCCGGGCTCGATGATGCCGGCGTGGA
This sequence comes from uncultured Opitutaceae bacterium, assembly GCA_964419075.1. Taxonomy (GTDB): domain Bacteria; phylum Verrucomicrobiota; class Verrucomicrobiia; order Opitutales; family Opitutaceae; genus Palsa-1447. Next base: position 1,815 of record CAYQOH010000471.1, read on the forward strand.
CCGGCCCGACGGCGACCTCGTGGATCT
>CAYQOH010000472.1:0-1840 GCA_964419075.1 uncultured Opitutaceae bacterium
GACGACGCCCACGTGTCGAGCACGTCCTCCTCCTGCTCCCAGTTCTGCGGGTCGCCGGGGCCGTCCGTGGAGACGTGGACCTTGTCGGGGTCCCGCAGGTCCGCCTCGGTGAGGCTGTCGCGGTCGAGTCCCTTGCGGTACCAGACCGGGATCCGGTGGCCCCACCAGAGCTGGCGGCTGATGCACCAGTCCTGGATGTTCTCGAGCCAGTGCAGGTAGACCTTCGTCCAGCGCTCGGGGTGGAACTGGATGAGCCCCTGGCCGACGGCCGCCTTGGCCTCCTCGACCCTGGGATAGCGCAGCCACCACTGCCAGGTGAGGCGGGGCTCGACCGGAACGTCGGCCCGCTCGGAGTACCCCACGCTGTTCTGGTAGGCCTCCTCCCCGACCAGGGCCCCGGACGCGGCCAGGAGCTCAGCCGCCTTCTTTCGGGCGGCGAACCGCTCCATCCCGGCGAGCTCGGGCCCGGCCAGGTCGTTCAGGGTCGCGTCGGCGTTCAGGATATCCAGGACCGGGAGCCGGTGGCGCAGGCCGATCTCATGGTCGACCCTGTCGTGGGCGGGCGTGATCTTGAGCGCGCCCGAGCCGAACTTCGGGTCCACCGCGGCATCGGCGATGACGGCGATCTCGGCCCGGTTGAGCGGGCGCCAGACCCTGCGCCCGACCATCCCCGCATAGCGCAGGTCGTCGGGGTGGACCGCGATCGCCACGTCGCCCGGAATGGTCTCGGGCCGGGTGGTCGCCACCTGGATGAACTGGCCCGGGGCGTCGACGAGCTCGTAGCGCACCCGGTAGAGGGTGCCGTTCACGGGCTTCATGATCACCTCCTCGTCGGAGAGCGCGGTCAGCGAGGCCGGGCACCAGTTGACCATGCGCTTGCCGCGGTAGATGTGCCCGCGCCTGAACATGTCGGTGAACACCCTGAAGACGGCCCGCGAGTACGCCGAATCCATGGTGAACTGGGTCCGGCTCCAGTCGCACGAGGCGCCGAGGCGCTGGAGCTGCTCGAGGATCTTGCCGCCCTTCTCCCGGCGCCAGTCCCAGACCCGCTCGACGAACTTCTCGCGGCCGTAGTCGCGGCGGGTCTTCTTCTGCCTGCGCATCTCGCGCTCGACGACCGTCTGGGTGGCGATGCCCGCGTGGTCGAGGCCCGGGATCCAGAGCGTCGAGAGGCCCTCCAGCCGGGCCCGCCGTATCAGGATGTCCTGGAGAGTGTTGTTGAGCACGTGGCCCATCGTGAGGACGCCCGTGACGTTGGGCGGCGGCATCACGATGCAGTACGTGTCCTTGCCCGCGGCCGGCCTCCCGGCGAAGGCGCCGGCCGCCAGCCAGGCGGCGTACCACCTCTTTTCGACCTCGCGCGGCTCGTAGCTCTTTGTGATCTCGGGCATGAAGGCCCGCTAGCAAACCCGCTGGCCCTGCGGCAGGCAAGTCCGGGGTGCGCGGCATCGGGGATTGAATCCGGCCGCGCGCGCCCTTCAATGGGCCCCCTAGATGCCCAAAACCCTTGATGAGCAGGCGCGCTCCCAACTCGCCTTCACGCGGGAGACGAGCGGCGCCGACCGGATCGCCGCCTGCAAGGGTTTCCTGAGGGAAGCCATGGCCGACCTGCGCGCCCGGCACGACCAGGGCGCCTCGGGCCTCGAGGTCGAGCACGGCCGCTCGGCGATCATCGACGCGCTGATCTCCCGGCTCTTCGACCACGCGGTCGCGCGCTTCGCGAGCACCAAGGGCCCGACGCCGGCCGCGGTCTCGATGCTGGCGCTCGGGGGGTACGGCCGCGCGGAGCTGGCGCCCTGGAGCGACGTCGACGTCATGTTCCTCTACCCCACCAAGTCGA
>CAYQOH010000473.1:0-1821 GCA_964419075.1 uncultured Opitutaceae bacterium
AATAGCTGAGCATCTCCTCCACGTAGTCCACGGGATCGCGGCCGTTGGCGCCGTTGCCCTGGGAGTCGACAAACCGGACGCGCGGGAACGCGGCGTGCGTCGGGAGGTAGACGCGGTCGGGCACGACGCGGGCCGCCTCATAGACCGTGATCATCTCCTGGGGGACCCCCGCGGCGTTCACAAGCTGGCCCACCAGGCCGAGCAGGACCTGGGGCGACTGGTCGATCTGCCCGTCGACGTCCGCGTAGCCGCCGTAGGCGTTGTTGCAGTTGATCTTTACCGCCACCTTCTCGCCGCTCCGGTAGCCGGCCCTCGTCTGGCGCTGCTGCTGGTTGAAGTACTGGAAGAGGGCCTCCCACGCCGCGCGGTCGTCGGCCTTGCCGGAGAGCGCCCGGAGCGAGCGCGACAGCATGGCGTCGACGGCCGGCTGACGGATTCCCGTGCCCTCGTCCCACCAGTGGCCCGTCTTGCCGTCCCATGGTGTGGCGGAAGGGTCCCGGATCCAGGTCACGCGCCCGGGGAATATTCCCCGGCCGACGCCCATCGGATGGTTCGGCCCGTCGGTCGGCGCCCAGGGCGGCGGGGCGGCCGGCGTCACGGCGGGAGCGGCGGGCTCCGCGGCCCAGAGGCCGGCGGGAGGCAGGGCAACGGCGAGGAGCGCAAGGACGCGGGCGAGCCGCAATGGACGGGTGTTCACGGCGGGAAGTTGGCTGCGCGGAAGGCGCCGGCTAGCGGCCCACGGGGCCGGCCTCGCGCCGGCCGCGGCGGGAGTGCCTCAGAGCGGTCCGCCCTTGGGCCCGGGGGCCTGCTGGATGTCGGGCTTGCTCTCGTAGATGGCCACGGACCTAGCGCTGTCGCTCCACAGGGGAAGGTCGCGTCCGCGTTCGCTCACGGCCTGGTCGATCCGCGTCCTGCAGAAGGATTCCTTCACATGGCTCATCGAGCAGTTGATCGCCCCGTAGGCCAGATCCTCGACGCTGATGCCAAGCTCGCTCGCCCGGCGTTTGATGGCTGAAAGCTCCTCGTGCTCTAGATGGATTTTGATGACCGGCATGGTGGGATCCTTTCTTTGGCTGTAGAAGGATAGTGCGGCCTGCGCCGATTGTCGGCGCATCTCTTGCCATTTGCTCCGCCATTCTTGCTGTCGCGCCTGCCCGGCCCCGCGGGGCCCTTCGTCGGCGGGCGGGGCGCACACGCAGGGCGGACCTCAGTCAGGCGCGCGCGTGGGGCTGCTGCGCTGTGTGTTCATGGACGGCGGGATCGCAATCGCTCGGCCGCCGCGGGCCCGTCACGGGCCGCGGGGGCGCCCGTCAGGGAGGCCGCGCATCAATTGACCAATCTATGCGTGAAGGTTGGCAAATGATGCGCAGATTCGTGTCGATGTATATGGCACGATCCGTAACAGCTGAATAGACCCATTTCCCGAAGCACCAACGCCAACACCATGAAAAGATTCTCACACCGATTCGCGACCCACCTGATATTCGGTGGCTGCGCGCTCTGGTCCCTCATCCTGATCTCCTGCGTGGCGGTCGACCGCATCGTGGTCGCGCCCGGCACCGGAACGCCGGGGGCCACCTACGTCGGCAGCAAGGAATGCGTCCAATGCCACGAGGACCAGACGGGCCACTTCTCCAGCGCCACCCACGCCCGGCTCAGGATCGCCGACGCGAAGGTGGGCGACACCGGATGCGAGGCCTGCCACGGCCCGGGAAGCCTGCACGTGCAGTCCGGCGGCAAGGCCGGCACGATCGTCAACCCCCGCAAGTCGCCCGAGGCCTGCTTCCAGTGCCACCTCGACAAGCGCGGCGAGTTCAGCCT
>CAYQOH010000474.1:0-1809 GCA_964419075.1 uncultured Opitutaceae bacterium
GGCCGGCGCCGACCGGGTGTTCCATCCCGCCACGGGCCTCATCCAGACGGACTCGTTGCTCGTTTCCTCCCCCGATGTCGGGGAGCCGGTGGCGGTGCGCTACGCGTGGACGAACTCCCCGCGCGCAAACCTCTACGGTGACTCCGGTCTGCCGGCCGTCCCTTTCCGTTCGGACGACTGGTAGGCGTCGACCGCCTGGACCTCTCACGCCTCGATGAGGGCGGTGCCGGTCGCGACGACGACCCGTGCCGTGATGTTGGTAAGGAACTTGGTCCTGACGCTTCGAGACGCAAGACGCGGCGCACCGGGGTGAGCGGCGCGGGCTCTGCGCGGTGTTGGGTCGCTTGATCCGACAGTCGGCCGGGCAATCACAGCTGGCATTCTGCTTGCACCTAAGTACCCACAGCGGCCGCCCAGGCCGCGTCGGTCGCACCCCCCTATGCTCTAGGACTTGACGCCCCCGCCGGTTTGCGCTCCGCAGTCCTCATCGCTCCCAACGTGCCAAGATCCCAAAAGCGGCTCAAGGGATGCGGATGCCCTTTGTGGCGGTAAGCTCGGCGCCAATAGCATCCAATGACCCGGCCGCTGGCGCCCTCGCACGTTCAACGCCCCGCCAGCCCGCGCGTGTCTTGAGGCTTCACGCCACTTTCTAGGCGGCCTGCTTGAACTTTGACTCCACATAGCCTAGTTGGTAGCGGATGGATCCATTTAAGGAAGTACGGAGTTTCTTTGTCCTTGCAGCTGTGGCTCTTATAGTCGGCGTCGATGCCGGATGTGAACGGAGCCAGAGCCTAACTTCCCCCGCACAGGATGTCCAAGTTGTCAGCGTCGAGCAGCGCGACGTTCCCGTGGCCGACGAGTGGGTCGGCACCCTGGATGGTTTCGTCAATGCTCAGGTGCGGGCTCAGGTCCAGGGATACCTTGTCAGGCAGGACTACAAGGAGGGCTCGGCCGTGCGGCAGGGCGACCTGCTTTTTGAGATCGACCCAAGACCGTTTGCGGCGGCGCTGGCGCAGGCCGAGGGAGCGCTGGCACAGGCCCAGGCCCAGCTCGGAAAGGCCGACCTCGACGTCGCGCGCTACACCCCGCTCGCCCGCGACAAGGCCATCAGCCAGGAGGAGCTCGACAACGCGGTTCAGGGGCGGCTGGCCGCGGAGGCCCTGGTCGCGTCCGCCCGCGCCGCCGTCGACCAAGCCCGCCTGAACCTTGGATTCACGCGGATCACCGCACCCGTGGACGGCATCTCGGGGCTCGTCCGGGCCCAGGTCGGCGACCTGGTCGGCCCGACGACCGGCGCGCTCACCACCGTCTCGACGGTCGACCCGATCAAGGCGTACTTCCCCATAAGCGAGCAGGCCTACCTCGGGTTCCGGGGGCGCAAGGCCGGCGCGCCCGCAATACCGGCGGGCACCGCGTTCGAGCTGATCCTCTCCGACGGCTCCAAATACGACCGCACGGGCGAGTACTTCGCGATCGACAATCAGGTCGACGGCAACACCGGCACGCTGCGGGTCGTGGCCCTGTTCCCCAACCCGGAGGGGCTGCTGCGGCCCGGCCAGTACGCCAAGGTGCGCGCCGTCGTGAACACGGTCAAAGGCGCCCTTCTCATCCCGCAGCGCGCGCTGACCGAGCTCCAGGGGAGCTACCAGGTGGCGACGGTCGACGCCGAGAACCACGCGCACATCGTGACCGTCCGGACCGGCGTCCAGGCGGGAGGGCAGGTCGTGGTCGAGTCGGGGCTGCGCCCCGGCGATCGGGTCGTGGCCGACGGGATCCAGAAGATCAGGGACGGCGCGCTGGTGAACCCCA
>CAYQOH010000475.1:0-1805 GCA_964419075.1 uncultured Opitutaceae bacterium
GGGCAGTTCGACCCGGCGCTCGTCGCCTCGCGCACCTTCAACGAGAGCCAGTTCAACACGTATTCCGGCCTCATCCCCGTGAACGACCAGACCAAGGTCGACGCCTACAGCATCGGGGTGCAGGGCATCCTGCCCCTGGGAACCCTGTACAGCATCACCGGGAGCACGCAGGAGGTCCGCGACCCCACCAACGGGATCATCAAGAACTTCCAGACGTTCGGGGGCTTCCAGGTCACCCAGCCGCTCCTCAAGGGCTTCGGCTTCGGCGCCAACCTCGTCAACGTGCGCATCGCGAAGGCGAACCGCTCGATCGGCGACCTGGCACTGCGCCAGTCGGCCATCGACACGGTCACCAACGTGGTGCTCGCCTACAGCGGCCTCCAGCTCGCGCACGACCAGCTTGACGCCGCCGAGCGGGCGCGCGCGCTCGCCGTCCAGCAGCTCGACGAGAACGAGAAGCGCTACAAGGTGGGCCAGGCCTCCCAGAGCGACGTGCTCACGTCCCGCGCCTACGCCTCCCAGTACGAGGAGTCGATCCTGATCGCCCAGCGCCAGGTGCGCGACGCCCAGAACAATCTGCGCAACATCATCGGCGAGGACACGTTCTTCGAGGACGAGCCCCTGTTCACGCTCGCCCCGATGGAGGTCCCCGAGGTCGCGATCGACCGCAGGGCCGACCTGCAGCGCGCCCTCGAGATGCGCCCGGACTACCAGCAGCAGCGGCTCGCCATCGTCAAGTCGCGCGCCAGCGAGGCGTATGCCCTCAACAGCCTCCTGCCCCAGGTCAACTTCGTCGGGGGCTACGGCTACAACGGCTCGGCCTACACGTTCTCGGCCAGCCGGCAGATGGTCCAGGACCACATGAACCCGTCGGTCTCCGCCGGCCTCACGGTCACCCTCCCGCTGACGTTCGCGGCCGGGCGCGGCAACCTGCGCTCGGCGAGGCTCCAGCGCGAGCAGACCGAGGCGGCCCTGAAGCAGCTCGAGGCGAACATCGCGCTCGGCGTCGCGACGGCCGAGGGCCAGATCGAGGTCACCGGCAAGCGCGTGGTCGCCGACCAGGCCGCCGTCGAGCTGGCCAAGAAGGCGCTGCAGGCCGAGGAGAAGAAGCAGAAGGCCGGGATGAGCTCGACCCTCAACGTCGTCCAGCAGGAGCAGCTCCTCGCCCAGGACGAGAGCAGCATCTCGAACGCGCTCGCCGCGCAGCGGGCCGCGGTGGCCAACTTCGACCACGCGCTCGGCACGACGCTCGAGCGCCACCACATCACGCTCGCCGCCGAGTGAGCTTTGGCGCTCGTCACCCCCCACACCCAATCCTTGAATAAGCCCATGCCCGGCGCACCGACCCACCGCATCCTGATCGCCGACGACAACGCCGACATCATCGAGGCGCTCCGCCTCCTCCTGAAGGGCGAAGGCTACCAGACCGAGGCCGTGAAGTCGCCCGCCGCGGCGGTGAAGGCGGTCGAGGCCCGCGACTACTCGCTCGCGCTCGTGGACCTGAACTACACCCGGGACACCACGAGCGGCAAGGAGGGCCTGGACCTCCTCAGCCGCCTGCAGGCGCTCGACCCCACGCTGCCGGTGGTCATCATGACGGCCTGGGCCAACGTCGAGCTCGCGGTGGAGGCCATGCGGCGGGGCGCGCGCGACTTCATCGCGAAGCCCTGGGAGAACCTCCGGCTGCTCGCGATCGTCCGCAACCAGATCGAGCTCGCCGGGGCCGTCCGGGCGTACCGCAGGCTCGAGCAGGAGAACCAGCTGCTGCGCGGCAAGCAGGGCCCGGCGATCATCGCCCAGTCGGC
>CAYQOH010000476.1:0-1803 GCA_964419075.1 uncultured Opitutaceae bacterium
CCGGGGAGAGGTACTCGTCCTTGCCCGCGATCACCTTGCCCTCCTCGTTGTACATGAGGTTAAAGGCCTTCGCGATGCCGAAGTCGGTCAGCTTCACGTCGCCCTCGTAGCCCATCAGGATGTTCTTCGGCCCGATGTCGCGGTGCACGATGTTGAGGTGGTGTCCGCTGCGGTCCCGCTTCTGGTGGGCGTAGGTCAGCCCCCGCGCGACGCGCGACACGATGAAGGCGGCCAGGTCAGCCGGCACCTGCTTGCCGAGCTGGCGGTGCTTGTCGAGGAACTGCTCGAGGTTCTGCCCTCCCACGAACTCCATCACCATGAAGTACTGGCCCCCGATCTGGCCGAGGTGGTAGGTCTGGACAATGTTGGTGTGGATCAGGTCGGCCACCAGCCTCGCCTCGCCTATGAAGTTCTTCTGGAACTCGGGGATTGCGGAGTACTCCTCGCGAATCAGCTTCACGGCGACCGTCTTCCTGAACTGCCCGGCCCCGAGCTGGTGGGCCTCGTACACCACGCCCATCCCGCCCTCGGCAAGCTGCCGGACCATCTCGTAGTTGATTTCGTTAAGTATGTGGGTGATTGCGGGCACCGTTCTTGAATGGAAACGCCGGGATTCGCCGCTTGCAAGTGAACATTCGGCAATTACGGCCCGATTTCTGCTGCAACCGGGCTTTCGCGCGGCAAGGGGGCCCCGTTTGACACGGCCCGGCCCGGCCGTAGCTTGGGGAAATGATCCAACTGACACCACGGGCGGCGAACCAGGTGCGCGCGATGCGCGCCGGCGCCGTGGCGCCGGGGACGCGCCTGCGCCTCTTCATCGAGACCGGCGGGTGCTCGGGGCTTCAGTACGGGATGTCGTTCGACGAGCCGAAGGGTGACGACGCGGCCTTCGACAGCGAGGGCGTCGCGATCGTCGTTGACCCGGCCAGCCTGAGGCACCTCGACGGCACCACGGTCGACTTCGACGACGGGCTCCACGGCAAGGGTTTCGAGATCAAGAACCCGAACGCGCACTCGACCTGCGGCTGCGGGAAGTCCTTCAACTGACGGCAGGCCCCCGACGCGCCACGTGCAGGGCGACGATGCCCATCGTCATCGCCCTCGCCGTCACGGCGGCAAAGCCCGCGGCGCGGATCTCCTGCGCGAGAGCGTCGCGGCCGGGGAACGAGCCGATCGAGTCGCCCAGGTACTCGTAGGCGCCGCGGTCGCCCGTCAGCGCGCCGGCGAGTCGCGGGAGAACCCGCCTCAGGTGGAAGGCGTAGAGCGGCCGCACCCACGGCCACGGCCGCGAGAACTCCAGGACGAAGAGGCTGCCGCCGCGGCCCAGCACCCGGCGGATCTCGGACAGGCAGCGTGCGCGGTCGGCCATGTTGCGCAGCCCAAAGGCGATCGTGACCGCGTCGAAAGCTCCGTCGGCGAGCGGAAGGGCGAGGGCGTCGCCGTGGCGGAACTCGAGGCCGGGATGGGTCCCGGGCCGCGCGGCCTTCTTGCGCTCGGCCTCGGCGAGCATCGGGGCGCAGAAATCCATCCCGACGACGCGCACGCCCGGGGGCAGGCCGCGCTTGAGTGCGAAGGCCACGTCGCCGCTTCCGGTGGCTAAGTCGAGGACGCTTTCCGGGCGCGCATGGCGCACGGCGGACACGAGGCAATGTCGCCAATAAGTGTCAATTCCGCCGCTCAAAACCCGGTTCGCTAGGTCGTAGCGGCGGGCTATCCGGCCGAACATGGAATTTACCGCCTTGGGATCGGGCACGTTTTTTGGTGATAAGTATTGACGCAATTCATCTCAGACGAATAATTTAA
>CAYQOH010000477.1:0-1802 GCA_964419075.1 uncultured Opitutaceae bacterium
GGGGGCTCGCTCGTCCTCTTCACGAGCTACCGCGACATGCAGGCCGTCGCCGCCGCCGTCGGACCCCGGGTCGCCTTGTTGGGGCGCCCCTTCCTCGTGCAGGGCGGCGACCTTTCGAGGACGGAACTCGCCCAAAGGATGCGCAACGCGGGCAATGCCGTCCTCTTTGGAACCGACAGCTTCTGGACGGGGGTCGACGTCCCGGGGGACGCACTCTCTCAGGTCGTGATCGCGAGGCTGCCCTTCAGCCCCCCGACCCATCCCATCGCCGAGGCGAAGTCGGAGCTCATCCGGGACCGGGGCGGCGACCCGTTCAGCGAGCTGACGCTTCCCGAGGCGGTCATCAAGTTCCGCCAGGGAGTCGGCCGCCTCATCCGGACGCAGACCGACCGCGGGATCATCACCGTCCTCGACAGCCGCGTCCTGGCCAAGGCCTACGGACGCCTGTTCATCGAAGGGCTGCCACAGCGCTCGTTCACGAGGCTCACCGTGGGCAACCGCAACGAGCAATTTCGTCCTTTCACCTGAGGGCCCCCGGGCTATCGTGACGTCCTGCCGATGACCACCCTCCGCGCCGCCTGCTTCTCCGACCTCGGCAAGGTCCGGAAGGAAAACGAGGACCGAATGCTCTTCGACGTGGAGGCGAAGCTCTTCGGCGTCGCCGATGGCGTGGGCGGGCTGCCCGGCGGCGGCGAGGCCGCCCAGGAGACGGTCAACGTGGTGACGGCCGCGGTGCTTGCCACGCCGCCGGACGCCGAGCTCGACCTGCGTGGCATCGTCACCCTGGCAAACAGCTCGGTCGCGGCGCTCGGCGTGCGGATGAGCCCGGGCCTTGGCATCGGCTCCACCCTGACGATGGGGTGCGTCCGCGGCCGGCGCCTCAAGCTCGCTCACGTCGGGGACTCCAGAGCGTTCTCCTGGCGGCGGGGCGACTTCATCTGCTTGACCGAGGACCACTCGGTCGAGAACGAGGCCCGCCGCCGCCGTGCTCGCGGTGAGGTCGTCTATTACAGCGAGTCGCAGCGCGGCGCGCTGACCCGGTGCATCGGGCAGATCATGGCACCCGAGGTCGACCTCGTCGACCTGCCGCTCCTGCCGGACGACCGCATTCTCTTCTGCACGGACGGTGTCACGCGGCTCATGTCCGAGGGCGAGATGAGCGACCTCGTCGGGAAGGCCGCAGATCCGGACGAAATCGCCCACTTCCTTGTGGACCTGGCGATTGAGCGGGGCGGGCCTGACAACGCCACGGTGGTGGCGCTGATCATCGACTCGGTCTGACCGCCGGCCCCGGGCCTCTACGCCACGAAGGGGTTGAAGCGAAGCTCGTTACCCGCCGTCGTCATCGGCCCGTGGCCCGGCGCGACAATCGTGTCGGCCGGGACGGCCGCGAGCACGCGCCTCAGGTGCGCCCGGAGCTGCTTGTGGCAGTGGTAGGGCCCCCCCGCCGATCCCGCAAAGACGAGGTCGCCCGACACCAGGAGCGTCCTTGCCGTGGGGACCGACGACGAGCGCACGTGGTAGCAGTTGTGCATCGCGCAGTGCCCTGGCGTCCGGAACGCGGTGACGCAGATGCGGCCCGCGGCGAAGGTCTCCCCCTCCCCCATAGGAAGCGCGGAGGGCGCCACGGCTCCTGCCGGCACAAAGGCGTGGGAAACGCCGAACCGCTCCACCGCGTCGCGCAGGCCGCCGGCGTGCTCCGCCTCGACGTGGGTGACGAAGATCCCGTCGATCCCGCCGACCGAGCGGGGCCAGACGGACTCGAGGGCGCCCGAGCCGGGGCCCGTGTCAAAGAGCAGCCC
>CAYQOH010000478.1:0-1791 GCA_964419075.1 uncultured Opitutaceae bacterium
TGCTTCCTGATGATTCCCTGAAGGACCTTCGCGTCGGCCCAGCTGTTGGGCAGCTGGGAGAGGTTGTAGCCTCCGCGCACCGGCCCCATCTCCGGGCACGCGAAGAACTCACGGCCCCCCTGGTCGACGGCAAGCCAGGTCTCCAGGGTCTTGCTGAGCACGGGAAGCCACTGCTTGAACTCGAGGGACAGGCCCTTGGAGCCGTTGGTCACCGGGACCTGGCAGTGGTGGCCGTTGAAGGGCCGGAAGTGAAACTGGCAGGAATGCTGGATGAGCCTCGGATTGACGATGAGGCGCTTCCAATACGGCGGGGCCAGGTGCTTCACGACCGCGATGTGGGACAGGTCCCAGGTCATGGGCATCAGCCGGCCCGTCGCCCTCCGGAATCCCGCGGCGATGGCGTAGGTCTTCTCGGGCGTCTCGGTGCACGTGTCGCGGTGGATCTCGATGTCGCAGGGGACCCCGAGGCGCTCCCCGTCCTCCACGATGCGGACGGCCATGCGCACGGCCTTGTCGACGGGGGTGTCGTGGTCCCCGAGCTGGACATTTATCCGAAGGGCGCCGCCCTCCCCGTTCTCAAGGATCTTGGCGCGGAACTCGGAGGGATTTGAGGACGAGATGTAGCCGATGGTGCAGAGCCCGTGCCGCACGGCGAGCCGGCCGTGCTCACGGTCAAGCGCGGCCGCGATGCCGTCGAAGCCCGCCTCCTTCACGGCGGCGAACTTTCGCTCGAGCGACCATTCCCGGCCTGCGCTCGGGTAGTCCCACAGCGACCACAGGTTCGCGAAGGTGCGCAGGCGGGGCGGGGCGGGGCGGTGGGAGGGGATGTTCATGGGGCGACGGAGAAGGTCATGCGGCGCAGGGTCGCCTCATTGCAGCCCATCGGCACCAGGGCCACCGCCTGTGCCTTCATGGTGTCCAGGTTGAGCAGGGTTCCCTCGAGGAGCGACGGCGGCGAATCCCAGGGGAACCGGGCATCGGCCTTCGGGTTGGGCACAAGCGCGAGCGCCGGGGCGGTGGCGAGATCGGTCATCTTGGCCAGCGCGAAACGGACCTGGCCCCAGGTCACGGGGGAGACCGTATAATCGTGGTATCCCGGCAGCGGATAGTCCTTGATCGCGCCCAGGATCCCGGGAATTCCGATGGCGTAGAAGAGCGGGCCCCGCCTGACGTAGAACTCGCCGTTGTTCGCGGGGACGGGCCGCACCTCCGCCCCGAACGAGAGCGCGACCGTGTCGCCCTTTTGCCACGCCTTGCCGACCAGGAGCCAGTCGCCTGCGCGGTGCACCTCGGCGCCCGGCGCCGTCACGTCGACCCGCGTGGCCCAGGAGGGGACCCGCAGGTGCAGATAGAATTCCGCAGGGGCGTCCGGCTCGACCCGGACGAGGACGGAGTCGGCGAAGGGGTAGCTCGTCTCCTCCGACAGGCGGACCCCGACGCCCCGGACCGCCGTGCGCACGTCACAGGGCCCGTAGAGGACGGCCGCCAGGCCGTCCGCCGCCCGCATCCACATGTTCCGCACGAAGATCGGCCCGATCTGCGTGAAATTCGGCGGACAGCAGTTGGCCACGTCCTCGTGGGCCGGCGAGAAGATGCAGCGGTTCATGATGGCACCGTCGATCTTGTAGATGTTGTCCGTGCTCACGTAGTCCATGGCCTTGCCGTCCGAGAAGCGCGAGCCCTGCACCGAGTTGTAGAAGGTGGTCTCGGCCCGCTCGGCCAGGGCGGCCCGACCGGTCTTCTGCGCCGCGCTCAGGAGCGAGGTCATCCACTCCTTCTCGCCGCAGCCCT
>CAYQOH010000479.1:0-1782 GCA_964419075.1 uncultured Opitutaceae bacterium
TCAAAGCCCAAGCCAATCTTGGGAGTGAAGCCCTTTATAAGAGGCTATATGCGGAGTCTGTCAACACTCCGGAGAAGTTCTGGGGGCGTCAGGCGCGGGAGCTGTTGCTCTGGAGGCGCCCGTTCAAGAAGGTATTAAATTGGAAGTTGCCACATGCCAAGTGGTTCGAGAAGGGCCAGCTGAACGTCGCCGAGAACTGCCTCGACCGCCACCTGACATCGGGGCGCGCCAACAAGGCAGCCATGATCTTTGAGGGGGAGCCCGGGGACGTCCGGACGCTCACCTACCGGCAGCTCCATCAGGAGGTGTGCCGGATGGCGAACGCGCTGACGGCGCTCGGCCTGAAGCGGGGCGACCGCGTGGCCATCTACATGCCGATGGTCCCCGAGGCGGCGATCGCGATGCTCGGGTGCGCCCGGCTCGGGGTCATCCACACCGTGATCTTCGGCGGGTTCTCCAGCGAGGCGATCAAGGACCGCGTCAACGACTGCCAGGCCCGGGTCATCATCACCGCCGACGGCGGATGGCGGCGGGGCCGGGTGGTCGAGCTCAAGGGGAACGTGGACCGCGCGCTGCCGGGCACGCCGACCGTCGAGCGGGTCATTGTCCTCAAACGCACCGGACACGAGGTGCCGATGGTCGAGGGCCGCGACTGCTGGTGGCACGACTTCGTCGCAACCCAGCCGGCGTCCCACAAGGCCAAGGCCTTCGACAGCGAGAACCCGCTCTTCATCCTCTACACGAGCGGATCGACCGGCAAGCCGAAGGGCGTCCTGCACACGAGCGCGGGCTACCTGCTGCAGAACCACCTCGCGATGAAGTACGTCTTCGACCTGAAGGAGGACGACGTCCACTTCTGCACCGCGGACGTCGGCTGGGTCACCGGGCACAGCTACGTCGTCTACGGCCCGCTCTCGGCCGGCGCCACGATCCTGATGTACGAGGGGGCCCCCAACCACCCGGAACCCGACCGGTTCTGGGCCATGATCGACCGGCACCACGCGACCATCCTGTACACCGCGCCGACGGCCATCCGCGCCTTCATGCGCTGGGGCGACGCGTACGTGAAGCGCCACCGGCTGGACTCCCTGCGGCTCCTCGGCTCCGTCGGCGAGCCCATCAACCCCGAGGCGTGGATGTGGTACCACACGGTCGTCGGCAAGAAGCGCTGCCCCATCATCGACACCTGGTGGCAGACGGAGACCGGGGCCGTCATGGTGACGCCCCTGCCGGGCGTCACGCCGACCAAGCCGGGCTCGTGCGCCGTGCCGTTCTTCGGCGTGGTCCCCAAGGTCCTGGACGAGCAGGGCAACGACGTGCCCCGGGGAAGCGGGGGGAGGCTCTTTCTTGCAAAGCCATGGCCCGCCATGCTCCGGACGCTCTGGGGCGACGACGAGCGCTACAGGCGCCAGTACTGGAGCGAACTGCCCGGCTACTACTTTGCCGGCGACGGCGCGCGCTTCGACAAGGACGGCTACCTCTGGGTGGTCGGGCGGATCGACGACGTGCTCAACGTCTCGGGGCACCGGATCGGCACCGCCGAGGTCGAAAGCGCCATCGTCTCGCACCCCTTCGTGGCGGAGGCCGCGGTCGTGGGCAGGCCGGACGAGATCAAGGGCCAGGCGCTCGTATGCTTCGTGACGCTCAAGAACGGGATCGAGGCGACGGCGGAGCTGAAGGAGGTGATCCGCGCCCACGTGGCGAAGGAGATCGGCTCCCTCGCGCGCCCCGACGACGTGCGCTTCGCCGCCGGCCTTCCCAAGACCCGCAGCGGCAAGATCA
>CAYQOH010000480.1:0-1767 GCA_964419075.1 uncultured Opitutaceae bacterium
GGCGCCCGGCGCTGGCGCCCACGTAGCCCTGGCCCCCGATGTCGTCGATGATGACCGCGTCCAGGTCGCCGTTGACGAGCGCCTGCACCAGGTCGCCGAAATCGTCGTAGGCTACGGTGCGCGACCGGCCCACGAGCTCCTCGGCCCTCGTGTAGTTGGTGTTGCCCTTCTGCGCCCCGAGCCGGGCCCCCGGGGTCCGCGCGAAGCCCTCGAGCGAGGCGAACCGCCGCTCGTTCAGGCGCACCAAGAGCCGCTGGTGCACCTGCGCGTAGCTCGCCGAGTAGTCCACCACGCGGGCCCGCTCCGGCGTCACGGTGATCCCGTTTGCCGCCATGTCGAACTGGCCGGTCACGATCCCCTGGATCATGCTGTCCCAGGCGATCTCCCGGAACTCGGGCCGGAAATTGAGCCTGCGGCCGATCTCCCGAATGGCGTCGTAGTCCCACCCGCCCGGTGTGCCGGCGCCAGGGACCATGTAGTCGAACGGGGGGTAGTCGTCCTCGACCGCGACGACGACGACCCTCCCCCCCAGGTCGGGCAGCGCGGCGGGCGGGCCGCCCGCGTGGGCCCGGGCGAGGCCGAGCCCGAAGGCCAGCGCAAGAGTCGCAGGTATCCGGCAAGACACGCGTGGACCGTGGCCCACGCGCGGGAGGCTGGCAAGAGCGCCCTGAGGCGGCGGCCCTACTGCACCTCGGTCTCCAGCATCGCGGCCTCGACCGCGGAGCGGCGCCTCAGGTAGTAGAGGGTCATTCCTCCCTGGTAAAGCAGGGTCGCGCCCGCGACGCTGAAGTAGAACAGCCGGAGGAATTCGAGGAGGAATTGGTCGACGGTCATCCCGGCCTGCTTGATCTGCTCGGCAAGCTCCGCCGTCACGACCGGGCGGATGACGGAGATGTCGGGATTCGAGAGCCGCACGGCCACATACCCGAGCACCGTCGCCAGCAGGTAGAGCTGGCTCGAGACGAGCCAGCGCATGCCGTTGCCGCGGCCCGCGCGCAGGAGCGCGGAACCGTGGAGCTCGATCGCCCCGGCGGCCGCGATCAGCAGCCCAATCACCGAGCCGGAGACGTCGCGCGACGCGGCCGACAGCAGTGCAAACGCCCCCGACAACCCCAAGACCGACATCCCGTCGAAGCGCGCCGCGCGAATGACCCGGCGCAGGACCTCGGTGGGCGAAAGAAGCGGCTTCATGGCGGGAGGGGGTGTTCATTCAGGGGTTGGCTGCTAATCTCAAGCTTCTTCGCAAGGCCGCCCCCCGTGGGGCGCGGGCATTTTGGGGGTTGCGAACGGGCGGGTTTGTGTGATGTTCCGCAGCAGTCAAAAACACCCCATAATTACCCCACCCCATGGACACCCCGGTTTCCGCGCTGATTGAGCGCAAAGGGTCAGCTGTGCACGCCGTGGCTTCGACGTTTACGATCGCCGAAGCCGTGGCCGAAATGAACAAGAAGCGGATCGGTTGCGTCGTCATCATGGACTCGGGGAAGATCACGGGCATCTTCACCGAGCGCGACGTCCTCAGCAGGGTCGTCGGAGCCGACCTCGACCCGAAGACGGTCCGCGTAGGCGACGTGATGACCAAGGACGTCCACATGATCAGCCTCGACACCACGGTTGAGCAGACGATGGAGCTCTTCGCGGAGAAACGCTGCCGCCACATCCCCGTCGTCGAGAAGGGCCAGTTGAAGGGCCTCATCTCGATCGGGGACATCTCGCGCTGGGTCGCCGACACGAGCAAGGCCGAGGCGGACCACCTCAAGAATTACA
>CAYQOH010000481.1:0-1758 GCA_964419075.1 uncultured Opitutaceae bacterium
GCGAGCGCGAGATCGAGGAGGTGTTCGCGAAGTGGGACCTCCACGCCTCGCACGTCGGGACCGTGACGGACACCGGCCGCATGCTGGTCCGCCAGCATGGCATCGTCGTCGCCGACATCCCCGCCTCGGCGCTGACGGACAACGCCCCCGTCTACCAGCGGGAGGCCAGGAGGCCCGCGTACCTGGACGCCACGTCGGGCTGGACGCCGGAGGGGGACGCGCTCCCCGACCTGGACCTCGGCGGCGCGAAGGCGGTGCTCCCGAGGCTCCTCGCGCACCCCACGATCGCCTCAAAGCGGTGGATCACCCGGCAGTACGACCACATGGTCCAGCACGGGACGGTCGTCGTGCCCGGGAGTGACGCCGGCGTGGTGCGCCTCAGGCTCGG
This sequence comes from uncultured Opitutaceae bacterium, assembly GCA_964419075.1. GTDB lineage: Bacteria > Verrucomicrobiota > Verrucomicrobiia > Opitutales > Opitutaceae > Palsa-1447. The sequence goes on from CAYQOH010000481.1 coordinate 389, forward strand.
GTCCAGCGAGAAGTTCATCGCCATCTCCAACGACTGCAACGGGAGGTACTGCTACCTCAACCCCCGGCGCGGCGCGCAGATCGCCCTGGTCGAGTGCCTGAGGAACCTGGTGTGCGCGGGCGCCACGCCGCTCGCGATGACCGACAACCTCAACTTCGGCAACCCCTACAAGCCCGAGAACTTCTACCAGCTGAAGGAGTGCGTGGCCGGGCTCGCCGAAGCCTGCCGCTTCTTTGACGTTCCGGTGGTGGGCGGGAACGTCTCCCTCTACAACGAGTCTCCCGAGGGGGCGATCGACCCGACGCCCACCGTCTCCGTGGTGGGTATCGTCGAGAGCGAGGCCCATGTCACTCGCCAGTTCGCCCGCGAGGCCGGTGCGAGCGTGATCCTTCTCGGCGGGGTCCCGACCGAGCTCGGCGGCAGCCAGTTCCTCGGCCTGGTCCACGGCAGGAAGACGGGCGACGCGCCCGAGGTGGACCTCGCGGCGGAGCAGAGGCTCCAGGGGTTCCTGCTCGGCCAGATCAAGGCGGGTCGCGTGCGCTCCGCCCACGACCTGAGCGAGGGCGGGCTCCTGGTGTGCGCGAGCGAGATGCTCTTCGGCCCGGAGCGCCTCGGCGCCGCCCTCGACCTCAGCGGCCTGCCCGCGCCCCGACTCGACGCCCTCCTGTACGGCGAGAGCCAGGGCCGGGTCCTCCTCTCGGTCGCTCCCGCGGACGCGGCCCTGGTGGTCCGGGCGGCCGCCGAGGCGGGTGTGCCCGCGGACGCGGTCGGGTCGGTCACCGCGGGTGAAACGCTCACGGTGAAGACCGCGAAGGGGACCCTCGAGTGGTCCGTCTCCGTGTTGCGAAGCGGCTGGGAAACGAGCATAGAAGGCGCGATGAAGCGCCCGGGTATCGGCTGAAACGCCATGAGTGACTTTGTTTCCCACGAATGCGGGGTGGCCCTGGTGCGGCTCCTCAAGCCACTCTCGTACTACGAGGAGAAGTACGGGACGCCGCTCTGGGGCTTCACGAAGCTCTTCCTGCTGATGGAGAAGCAGCACAACCGGGGGCAGGACGGCGCCGGGGTCGCCTGCGTGAAGCTGGACGTGCCCGCGGGCGAGCCGTTCATGTTCCGGGAGCGCAACGTCAAGTCCAACCCGCTCGACCGGATCTTCAAGAACCTCCTCGACCAGTACAATGAGAAGGTCGCGTCGGGCGTGATCCACCCGGAGTTCCCGGATACGGTCAAGAAGCACTTCGACTTCGGCGGCGAGCTCTTCCTCGGCCACTTGCGCTACGGCACCAGCGGCGGATACAACCTGAGCGCCTGCCATCCGTATTTCCGGCGCAGCCCGTGGGCCACGCGCAACCTCGCCCTCTGCGGGAACT
>CAYQOH010000482.1:0-1737 GCA_964419075.1 uncultured Opitutaceae bacterium
GGATGAGCAGCTTGTGCGAGGCGATCTCGGCGTCCGCCGGGCTTTCCTTGAGCGTGGGGATAAAATAGCGCGACCAAAATTTCATGAAGGGGTACAGCCAAGAAAGGCCGGGGGCCGATGGCAACACGCGAAAACGTTTGTTGCCTATTGGACGGCGCCGTCATGGCCTTTCTCCCCTGAATGAGCGCAGCCCCCAAGGAGCGGAAACCGTGGCCGATGAAGTGGATCGTGGTCGCTATCCTGGTGTTCATCCCCCTCTACACGTACCTGACGCTGCATTTCCGCCGGCCGGGACCCTCGTTCAACCCGTACCGGGACATGCGCGACCGGGCCGACGTCATCCGGCTGCTGAAGGCCGGCTACCGGCGCGTGTCGATCGACGCCAGCCGCCTGGTCGACGACGACGCGCCAAGGGCGGCCTCGGACGGCGCCCCCGCGCCCGGGGGGCTTCCCGACGAGCTGAGGCGGACGCTCATCGAGTCCCCCCTCCTGCCGCTTGAGATCAACGCCGTGTCCGCGGCGCCTACGGCCGTCTCCGGCATCGGTTACTCGATCGGGATCACCTACACGATTCCCGACAACAAGCGCCAGCTCTCGGGGGCCCACCTGTACGAGCGCGAGGGCGAGCTGGTCATCGTCGCCGACTTTGAGCGCCTTGCCGGAGGGCTCCTCTCGAGGACGCGCGACGGCGCGGCGCTTCTCGAGGTCCCGCCGGGCTCCCTCAAGCCGGGCACCTACACGGTGACCCTCGTGGGCGAGCGCGCGTCGCGAAGGTGGACGCTGCGCGTGCGCTAGGGCGCCCGGCCGCCGTGAGAGGTCCCTTGACGAAAGGCGCCGCATCCCTGAGAACGCCCTGCTGCACATGACCACCGAGAACGGTCAACCGTCCCCCGCCGCCCCGTCGACCGCGCAGGCGACCACCATCAAGCCCACGGACCTACGCGGGATCCTCCAGTACGTCCCCAGGTTCCAGGGACAGATCTTCGTCATCGCGATCGACGGCTCGATCGTCGCCGACGAGAACTTCGGCAACCTGCTGGTCGACATCGCCGTCCTGAGGAGCCTCGGGATCAAGATCGTCCTGGTCCACGGCATCGGCCACCAGCTCCAGGAGCTCTCCGTGCTGAGGGGCATCCCCATCTCGAACAACGACGGCACCGGTGTCACGGACGCGGCGACCCTCGACCTGTCCATCCGCGCCTCCTCGCGCGTCGCTCACCTGATCCTCGAGGGGCTGACGGGCAGCTCGCTCAAGGCCGCGATCACGAACGCCGTCCGCGTGGTGCCCGTCGGCATCCTGAAGGGGATCGACCAGCAGCTGACGGGCAAGGTGGACCGGATTGACAGGGACCTCCTGACCATGCTGATCGAGCGCCAGGTGGTGCCGCTCATCTCCCCGGTCGCGTTCGGCCCGGACGGCAAGTCCCTGCGGGTCAACTCGGACCTCCTCGCCGCCGAGACGGCGCAGGCCCTGCAGGCGACGAAGATCATCTACCTGGCGCCGACGCCGGGCCTGGAGATCGAGGGCAACGTGAGGCACGAGATCTCGGTCGAGGCCCTGCGCACGCTGCTCAGCGAGCACCCCGAGCAGATCGCGGAGACCAGCCGCAGCAAGGCCACGCACGCGGTGCGGGCGATCGAGTCGGGCACCGCCCGGGTCCACGTCGTCGACGGCCGCGTGTTCGACGGCCTCCTGAACGAGATCTTCTCGAACGAGGGGGTCGGCTCGCTCGTCTA
>CAYQOH010000483.1:0-1727 GCA_964419075.1 uncultured Opitutaceae bacterium
GCCCGCCAGATCATGGCCCAGCTCGGCTTCCGCACGATCGAGGAGATGGTCGGCCACGTGGAGCGCCTCGAGGCGAGGAAGGCCGTCGTCCACTGGAAGGCGAAGGGGCTCGATTTCAGCAAGATCCTCTACCAGCCCGACATGGACGACGACGTCGGGCGCTTCTGCCAGATCCCGCAGGACCACTCCCTCGACAAGTCGCTCGACGTGACGACGCTGCTCGAGATCTGCCGGCCGGCCATCGAGCGGGGCGAGAAGGTGGTGGCGGAGCTGCCGATCAACAACATCCACCGCGTCGTCGGGACCATAACCGGCGGCGAGCTGACCAAGAAGTGGGGGGCCGCGGGGCTCCCGGACGACACGATCCGGATCCTGTTCAGGGGCTCGGCCGGCCAGAGCTTCGGGGCCTTCATGCCGAAGGGCATGACGTTCCTGCTCGAGGGCGACGCCAACGACTACATCGGCAAGGGACTTTCCGGCGGCAAGATCGTGGTCTACCCGTCCGAGAAGGCGACGTTTGTCCCCGAGGAGAACATCATCGTCGGCAACGTGGCGCTCTACGGCGCCACGAGCGGCGAGGCCTACATCCGCGGCGTCGCGGGCGAGCGCTTCTGCGTCCGCAACAGCGGCGTGAACGCCGTCGTCGAGGCTGTGGGCGACCACGGCTGCGAGTACATGACGGGCGGGCGCGTCGTCGTCCTGGGCCCGACGGGCCGCAACTTTGCCGCCGGCATGTCCGGCGGCATCGCCTACGTCCTTGACGAGCGCGGCGAGTTCCCGCCCCGCGTCAACCGGCAGATGGTGGGGACCGGCAAGCTCGAGTCCCCGCAGGAGATCGCCGAGGTGCGCGCACTGATCGAGAGGCACGCGGCCTACACGCACAGCACGCGCGCCCGGCACGTCCTCGACAACTGGGAGAAGATGGTCCCGCTCTTCGTCCGGGTGATGCCGAACGACTACCAGCGCATGCTGGCGTGCATCCAGCGCGCCCACGGGCAGGGCCTGACCGGCGACGAGGCGGTCATGGCCGCCTTCGAGGAGAACGCGCGCGACCTCTCGCGGGTCGGCGGCAACTGATTTCATCCCGCTCAACACCCCCGACCAAGCACGATGGGCAAACCAACCGGATTTCTTGAATATCTGCGGGAGCTGCCCGCGGACAGGCCGCCGCTCACGCGCGTGCGCGACTGGACGGAGTTCCACCATCACATGGGCGAGGACAAGCTCCGCCAGCAGGGCGCCCGCTGCATGGACTGCGGCGTCCCCTTCTGCCACACCGGCAAGCTGGTGAGCGGCATGGCGTCGGGCTGCCCGGTCAACAACCTGGTCCCGGAATGGAACGACCTGGTCTTCCGCGGCCTCTGGCACGAGGCGCTCGGGCGCCTGCACAAGACGAACAACTTCCCCGAGTTCACGGGCAGGGTCTGCCCGGCCCCGTGCGAGGGCTCGTGCGTCCTCGGCATCAACAGCACCCCGGTCACGATCAAGAACATCGAGTGTGCGATCACCGACCGCGGATGGAGCGAGGGCTGGGTCGTTCCCGAGGCCCCGCCGGTGCGCACCGGCAAGAGGGTCGCGATCATCGGGTCCGGGCCCGCCGGGCTCGCCGCGGCGGCGCAGCTCAACCACGTCGGCCACACCGTGACCGTGTTCGAGCGCGCCGACCTTCCGGGCGGGCTCCTCATGTACGGCATCCCGAACATGAAGCTCGACAAGAAGGAGGTCGT
>CAYQOH010000484.1:0-1727 GCA_964419075.1 uncultured Opitutaceae bacterium
ACCAGCAGATCGGCTCGAAGATCGTCGACGGCGACATCGACTTCCTGATCTTCTTTTGGGACCCGCTCGAGCCGCAGCCGCACGACCCCGACGTGAAGGCGCTCCTGCGGATGGCGGTCGTCTGGAACATCCCCATCGCGTGCGACCGCTCGTCCGCCGACTTCATCATCTCGTCGCCGCTCATGGACAAGACCTACCAGCGGATCGTGCCGGATTACTCGGAGTACCGGACGCGCCCGATCCCCGGGGAGACACCCGCCGCGCCCGCGGAGCCCAAGGCGCCGGCCTGACGGTTATCATGTTTCTGGATACAGACGGCGGCTGGGATTTCGCGAAAATCGCGCGATTTGGGCCGCCGGGCGCCGGAAAAGTTTTCGCGTTTTGCGATACGACAGTTGTTTACAATGCCGCCGTGATGGGCGACAATACCCGCAACGAATCCGGAAGAATGAATTTTCCGGATACGAGAGAACCCTAAGCGAAGGAGAACACACCATGGCCAAGAAAAAAGTGAAGAAAGTCGTTTCGAAGAAGAAATCGAAGTCGAAGAAGAAGTAACGAACGGCACTGCCGTTGAGGCGAGGAGCATCGGATAAGCGGCGACAGAAAAAGAATAGCCCGACATAGTCGGGCGGCCGAAAAAGCCGCAAGTAGGCCCGGGCTCACTCGCCCAAAATTTCCAGAAGGGCACCGAAGCGGGTTCGCTGCCCCAAGGGTGGTTGCACCCTTTATCGGACCCGGCGGATGGCGGGACCGACGCGAGCGCGCCGGCCCGCCGCACCGGGGCGGTGCCCTCGGGAGCGCTCCCCGGCCGTTCGGCCAGGCGCGCCCCTACTCGACCCGGAGCATTCCCTTCAGGACGTCCGCGGAGGATTTTCCGACGAGGATCTCGAAGTCACCGGGCTGGACCGTCCGGCGCATGGCGACGTCGTAGGCCTGCAGCTTGTCGGGGCCGACGTCAAAGGTCACCGTCCGCGTCTCGCCGGGGGCCAGGGTGACCCTCTGGAAGTCCTTGAGCTCCTCGACCGGGCGGACGGGCAGGCTCACCATCGCATGGACGTAGAGTTCAACGACCTCGTCCGCCTTGACCGCCCCGGTGTTGGTCACGTCGACCGCCACCCTGGCCGTGCCGCCGGGCCCCATCGTTGCCGGCGACACCCTTAGGTTCGCGTAGCCGAAGCTCGCGTAGCTCAGCCCATAGCCGAACGGATAGAGGGGCGTCGAGTCGGAGAGAACATAGCTGCGCATGCGCGAGGGCTTGTGGTCGTAGAAGGCGGGCAGCTGGCCGACCGAGCGCGGGAACGTGACGGTCAGCTTGCCGCTGGGGCTCACCGCGCCGAAGAGCGCGTCCGCCACGGCCGCGCCGGTCTCCCCACCCAGGTACCAGCACTCGACGATGGCCGGGGCGTGCTCCTGGAGGTAGTTGACCGTGAGGGGCCCCCCGTTGACGAGGAGGACGGCCACGGGCTTGCCCGTGGCGAGGATGGCGGCCGCAAGCTCGCGCTGGCGGCCCACGAGGTCGAGGGTGTCCCGGTCGCCGAGGTGCTCCTCGCTCCACGCCTCCCGGCGCAGCAGCTCGCTCTCCCCGAGGACAAGGACGACGGCGTCGCTCCTGAGCGCCGTGTCGACCGCCTCGTCGACGAGGCGGCTGTCGTCGGCGCCGTCATTGGGGACGGGGTTCTCGTTCACGAGCCAGCCGGAGGCGTGGTTGACGGTCAGCTTGCAGC
>CAYQOH010000485.1:0-1726 GCA_964419075.1 uncultured Opitutaceae bacterium
AGCCTGGACTCGTCCTCGACGATGAGCTGCCAGGCGTTGGTCGCGTCGAGCACGTTGTCGGAGAACCGCTGCGTCAGCTCGGCAAGCTCGGTCTGCAGGGCCTCGAGGCGCGTCCGGCCCTCCGCGGGCAGGTCGGCGCCCGCCTCCCGGAATTCCGCCAGGGTCTCGGACATGAACCGGGAGCGAACGGGGGAAAGGCGCCCGGCTTCGGAGCGTTGTGCAAAGGCGTTGAGCCTCCGCCACAGGGCGTCCCTCAAGGGAATGCGCGCCTGAAAGGCCGACACCCTCGGCAGGACCCTGTTGTGGGCCTCGCGAAGCTCCGGCGAGTCTGCCACCGACTGGAGGTGGGTGACGCGGCCCCACGCGCGGTTCAGCCCGTCGTTCGCGCCGTCGAGCGCGAGGAAGGTGTTCTCGAAGGTCGGGTCCTGCGGGTTGTCTTCGATCGCCCTCAGGGCCTCCTCGGCTCGACCGATCGCCGCCTCGATCGAGGGCTCGACCTGCTCCGGGACGAGCGCGGTCCAGCGGATGTGAAACGACGGGTCGAGAAACGGATTGTCCGGCATCAGCCTTACCAACCGTAGGTCGCTCCAAAAGACAACTGTCGGCGCGACGCCGGCACCGCCGGCACGCTCTGGAACGCGCTGTTCCAGAGGTTGTCAACGAGGAGCGAGAACTCGAAGCCGCGGGCGCCGGCCGGGCGCCAGTTCAGGCCGAGCGAGCTCACGAGGGCGTCGTTTCCTCCCTGCGTGCGCAGGCTGTCCGGGGCCTGCACCCGCGCGACGTTGTCAAGGCGCAGCTCGAGCCGCTCGGTGAGCTGCAGCGCCAGCGCCGCCGTGAGACGCTGCCTCGCGTAGTTGAGCGCGTAGAAGCTGGCCGTGACCTGCGCGTCCATGTAGTCGGCGCTCTTGGCGAGCACGGTGTAGCCGAGGACCGCGCTGACGAGCCCCCAGGAGTGCCGCGCCACCAGCTCGAAGCCCTCGGTGTCGACGTTGACGGGGTTCGCGGACCGGCCAAAGACGCCGGTCCTGTAGGTCCAGTCGACGAGATTGTCGTCGCGCCGGTAGAACAGCGCGGCCTGGCCCGTCCAGCCCGCGAAGCTCCCGCTCAGGCCGACCTCCGAGTCGCGGCTTGTCTCGCGCCCTAGGTTCGGGTTGCCAAGGAAGAGGCCGGAGGTCGGGCTCGAGTCGAGCGCGGTGTAGGACGGCATCTCGGTCGTCGTGGAGAAGCTCGCATAGATGCGCCTGAGGCCGCTTGAGTTCCACGTCCGTGACAGTTCCGCCACGGGCGAGAAGACCCCGCTCGCGCGGTCGGACTCGTCGTAGGTAGCGCCGGCCTTCAGGGTCACGAAGCCGCCGTCCTCGGCCCAGACCTCCTCGGGAACGAACGCGATCTTCTTCAGCGTCCGGCGGTGGTACGGGCCGTAGACGAGCGACGTGGACCTCAGCGCGTCGGTCGTCTCCTCGACGTGGTAGTTGATGAACAGGTCGTTCAGCACCTGGCGGCCGCCGATCGCCGCCCCGTACTCCCGGGTCGTGTGCTGGTAGGGGTGCACCGCGCCGAGGGGGGCGAACCGGTTGAAGGCGTAGTCGTCCTTGTTGCGCCGGTAGAAGGCACCCCCCTCGACGTACTGGCCGTTGCCCAGGTCCTCGCGCGTGTTGGCCGCCAGGAGCACCGTCTGGAGGTTCTCGGTCTCATCCGAGTCGAAGGGCGTGTAGAGGTTCGGCCA
>CAYQOH010000486.1:0-1718 GCA_964419075.1 uncultured Opitutaceae bacterium
GACCGACTTCTCGGCGCGGATCGCGCGCAACACCCAGCTCTTCCTGCAGGCCGAGACCGGCATCTGCAACGTCGTCGACCCGTGGGGCGGCTCCTACTACCTCGAGCGGCTGACGCACGAGCTGACCCACCGGGCGTGGGGGCACATCCAGGAGGTCGAGCGGCTCGGCGGCATGGCCAAGGCCATCGAGACGGGGATCCCGAAGCTCAGGATCGAGGAGGCCGCCGCCCGCCGGCAGGCGCTCATCGACTCCGGCGGCGAGACCATCGTCGGGGTCAACCGCTACCGCCTCGAGCGGGAGGCGCCGATGGAGATCCTCGAGGTCGATAACAGCGCGGTGCGCGAGTCCCAGGTCAAGCAGCTGCAGAAGCTCAGGGCCGAGCGCGATGGCTCCAAGGTGAAGCAGGCGTTGGAGGCCCTGACGGAGTCTGCGCGCACCGGAGCGGGGAACCTGCTCGAGCTCAGCGTCGAGGCCGCCCGGGTCCGCGCGACCCTGGGGGAGATCTCCGACGCCCTTGAGAAGGTCTTCGGCCGGTACAAGGCCCAGGTCCGGTCGGTGTCCGGCGTCTATCGCTCGGCCTACGGGTCGGGCGACGGGATCGGCAGGGTGCGCCGGATGGCGGACGCCTTCGCCGAGCGCGAGGGGCGCAGGCCGCGCATCCTGATCGCCAAGCTTGGCCAGGACGGGCACGACCGCGGGGCAAAGGTCGTGGCGACCGCCATGGCCGACATGGGCTTCGACGTCGACATCGGCCCGCTGTTCCAGACCCCCGAGGAGGCCGCCAAGGACGCGATCGAGAACGACGTCCACATCGTCGCCATGAGCTCGCTGGCCGGCGGCCACAAGACGCTGCTGCCGGCGCTCGTCGACGAGCTGAAGCGAAAGGGGCGCGACGATATCCTCGTCGTGGTCGGCGGCGTGGTCCCCGCGCAGGACTACGACTATCTCTACACGAACGGTGCCGCCGCCGTCTTCGGCCCGGGGACCCCCGTCCCCGCTTCGGCCGTGGCGCTCCTGGAAAAGCTGGGCGTGGCCCCGGTGTCCTAAAGCCCCGCCGCGCGAGCCCCATGAGCGCCGAGTCCGCCCCGCCCGACTGGGTTCCAGCAGGTGGCGGCCCCGAATTCACGACGCGCGTCGTGGGCGGGGTCCCGCAGCCCGCGGCCCCCGGGCACGCGGCCGCGCAGCCGAGGGCGGTCGACGTCCCTGCGCTCGTGGCCGGGATTAAGGCGGGCGAGCGCGGGGCGCTCGCCCGCGGGATCACGCTCATCGAGAGCCGGTCTTCGGCCCATCGGGGCGCCGCGGAGCGCCTGCTCAACGTCCTGATGCCGTTCTCGGGGAACGCGTGGCGGATCGGGATCACGGGGGCGCCGGGCGCCGGCAAGAGCACGTTCATCGACACCCTCGGCACCCGCCTCTGCGCGGCGGGCAGGAGGGTCGCCGTGCTCTCGGTCGACCCCTCGAGCCCGATCTCGCACGGCAGCATCCTCGGCGACAAGACGCGCATGGAGAGCCTGTCGCGGCAGCCCCTGGCCTTCATCCGGCCGTCGCCGAGCGGCGGCGAGATCGGCGGGGTTGCGCGGAGGACCCGCGAGACGATCACGCTCTGCGAGGCCGCCGGCTTCGAGATCGTGCTGGTCGAGACGGTGGGCGTCGGCCAGAGCGAGGTCCTCGTGCGCGAGATGGTGGACTGCTTCCTGCTCCTGATGATCGCCGGGGC
>CAYQOH010000487.1:0-1701 GCA_964419075.1 uncultured Opitutaceae bacterium
GCCAAGGACCGCGCAGCTTACGCCAATAAACGCGGAGCACCCCCCGTGCGGCGGGCCTATCTTGGTTTCGCTCAGGAAACCCCAACCCCAATGCCGGCCACGGCCCGTGATCGCCCCTTTCTCGAGCCCGCATATTGCAAGGGCTGCCTTCGGTGCGTGGAAGTGTGCCCCAAGGGCTGCATCGCCCCAGGCACTGCGGTCTTCCCCGGCACGGGCCTCATCCCCGTCGAGCTCCGGCTCGACGCGTGCAACGGCTGCGGCCTGTGCATCGGCGCGTGCCCCGAGCCCTTCGGCCTCCGGCCCGAATCCGAGGTGGCGCACGCGGCCGAGGCGTACTGCCTGCAGGATCCGACCGAGCTCTTCGGCGAGAAGGTCGTGGACGGCCCGCCGTCGCGCGACCAGCCCACGGAGGCGATCCCCCTTGAGTCCTGCCAGTCCCTGGTCGTCAAGGGGACCTACGCCTCGGCCATAGGAGCCGTGCTGGCGGGCTGCCGCCATGTCTTCGGGTACCCCATCACGCCCAGCACCGAGGGCGCCGAGCTCATGGCCAAGATGCTCCCCAGGCTCGGGGGATCCTTTGTTCAGGCGGTGAGCGAGGTGGCCGCCGTCAACATGATGTACGGGGCCGGCGCCGCCGGCCTGCCCTCGATGACCTTCACGAGCAGCCCGGGCTTCAGCCTCATGCTCGAGGGGATCAGCTACATGATCGGGGCGGAGGTCCCGGGGGTCTTCGTCAACGTCATGAGGGGAGGTCCCGGACTGGGCAACATCGGCCCCGAGCAGGCCGACATCAAGCTCGCCTGCCGCGGCCTCGGCCACGGCAACACCCACGCGCTCATCCTCGCCCCCAGCACGCCGCAGGAGATGCTCGACCTGACGATGGAGGCCTTCGCGCTCAGCTTCCGCTACCGCAACCCCGTCGTGATCCTGGGCGACGGCTACCTCGGCCAGATGACCGGCGCGGTGCGGCTGCCCGCGCGCATGCTCCGGCCCGGCCTGCCCTCCTGGAGCGTGTGGGGGGACCGCGCCCACCGCGCCAATCTCATCTGCTCGATCTACCTCTCGGAGGAGGACCTGGAGGCGCACAACCTCCACCTCGAGGCCAAGTACGCGGCGATCCGCGCCGACGAGCAGCGCGCCGACGCCTACCGCTGCGAGGACGCCCGCGTCCTCGTGGTCGCGTGCAACACGCCCGCCCGGATGGCCAAGGGGGCGGTCGAGCTGGCCCGCGAGCAGGGGATCGCGGCCGGGCTCCTGCGGCCCGTCACGATATGGCCGTTCCCGATCGACGCCCTCGTGGACGCGCTGCCGCACGTCGACCACCTCGTGGTCGTCGAGGCGAGCCCGGGGCAGCTCGAGGACGAGATGCGCCTCGCGCTCAGCCACGCCGGCATCACGCCGCCCCCCATCACGAGCGTGCGCCGCCTGGGCGGCATGCTCCCCCAGCAGTCCGAGATCCTCGCGGGCATACGCGAGACCCAGGAGGTGCGCGTATGAGCACCTTCTACGACCACTTCGAGAGGCACGGGCACGGCAGGGGCCTGGCCGACCACACCACGCACTACTGCCCGGGCTGCGGCCACGGGCTCGCGCACCGGGACCTGGCCGCGGCGATCGACGAGCTGGGCGTCCAGGACCGCACGATCCTGATCAACCCGGTGGGCTGCTCCGTGTTCGCCTACTACTACTTCGACGTCGGCA
>CAYQOH010000488.1:0-1701 GCA_964419075.1 uncultured Opitutaceae bacterium
CGAGGATTTCACGGTGGTCGCCACGCTTCAGGCCGAGGAATGAGGGGCTTCTGGCCTTTCCATCGCTTTTTCCCCCTGCGGGTTACGAAATAGAAATTGGCCCGGTGAACGGAACAATGGGGTAGCCTGCGTGTTCTATGGACGTCAGACCAACACATGAACACTAAGTCAATTTTGGCCATCACCACCGCGGCCGCGCTCTGCGCGGGCTGCGTCGGCACTGGGCCGAACACCCAGAACGGTGCGGTCGCGGGCGGGGCCCTCGGGGCCCTCGCCGGCGCCATCATCGGCAACAACAGCGGAGGCCACAACGCCCTCGGCGGAGCCGCCATCGGCGCCGTGGCGGGCGCGATCGCAGGCGGGACGCTCGGCAACGCGGTCGACCACCAGAACGGGACGATCTACCGCTCGGAATACGAGGCCACGACGAATGTCGCGATGCCGGCCGTGCCCCCGCCCCCACCGCCCCCGGCCGAGCTCCAGACGGCGCAGCCGACGCCGTCGGCGTTATGGGTCTACGGGTACTATGATTACGACGGGTACCGCTACCTGTGGGTGCCCGGGCACTGGGAAATCCCGCCCCCGAACGCGGTGGCCTTCGTGCGGCCGCACTGGAGATACCGCGGCGGCTCCTACGTCTACATCAGGGGCTACTGGCGGTGACGGCCGGGGCCCTCGGGCAGGGCGAGCTCCCTGACCGCCGCGTCCAGCCCGCGCTCGTAGAGGCTGATCAGGCGGTCCCATGACGCGCCGGCCTCGTGATCGACCTGCCTGCGCGCCGGATCGGCGTCAAACCAGCGGATCGTGCGGGCGATCCCGTCGCGGTACCGCGTGGTGGCGACGAAGCCGGGCACGAACCGCTTGATCTTCGAGTTGTCAAAGATCGCGGTGTTCGACTTGTCGCCGAGAAGCGTGCCCCTCATCGAGGGCATGCAGGCGCAGATGAAGTCGGAGGCGATGTGGACGAGCTTCGGCGCGGCGACGCCGGCCGCCTCCGCCGTGAACCGGTAGATCTGGTCCCAGGTGAGGGCCTCGTCCGAGGTGATGTGGAACGCGTGCCCGATCGACCCGGGGTGCCCGAGGAGCCCGACGAGCCCCTTCGCGAAGTCCGTGCTGTGGGTGATGGTCCAGAGCGTCAGCCCGTCCCCCGGGACGATGAGCGGCTGCCCTTTGCGCATGCGCTCCACCGCGGTGTAGCTCTTCTGCCAGCTGTTGATCGCGAGCGGGATGATGAGGTTGCCGTACGTCAGGGACGGCCGGATGATCGTCGCCGGGAAGGCCTCCTCGCGGTACGCCCGGATCAGGCGCTCCTCGCACACGATCTTGTTGCGCGAGTAGTCCCACATCGGGTTGGCGAGCGGGGTCGATTCCGTGACGAGGTGGTCCGTGAGCGGCTTCTGGTAGGCGCTCGCCGAGCTGATGAAGACGTACTGGCCGACCTTGCCGCGCAGGAGCGCGAGGCGCGACTCGATGTCCGCCGGCGTGTAGGCGATGAAGTCGACAACGGAATCCCAGGCCGTGCCTGCGAGCGCCTTCGCCACCGCGGCCGTGTCGTGGATGTCGGCGACGATGGTCTCCGCGCCCGGGATCAGGGCCCGCTGCGAGCGGTTGAGTAGGGTGACGTGCAGGCCGCGCGCAACCGCAAGCTCCGTGCACGCCGTGCTGATGTAGCCGGTCCCGCCGATGAATAGGATTTTCATT
>CAYQOH010000489.1:0-1698 GCA_964419075.1 uncultured Opitutaceae bacterium
ATGACGTGGGCCGCGTACATGTTGCCGAGCGTCGCGTCCTCCCAGCCGGGGACGAAGATGGGGAGGTTTCTTTCGCAGGCCGCGAGCAGCCACGAGTTCCTCGGGTCGATCTGGTACCACTTCCGGAGCTTTCCTCCGCGAAGAATCCGGTACACGAACTCGTGCGGGAAATACCGCTCGCCCGCGCGGTCCGCCGCCACCCATTCCTCGAGGACGACGGCCTCGATCCGCCGCATCGCCTCCATCTCGGGGATGCAGGTGTCCGTGACGCGGTTCATGTGGCGCCTGAGGAGCGCCGCCTCGTCCCGCGGGGTCAGGTGACGGTAGTCCGGCACGCGTTCGTAGTAATTGTGGGCGACGAGGTTGAAGACGTCCTCCTCGAGATTCGCGCCCGTGCACACGATGCCGTGGACCTTCCCGCGGCGGACCATCTCGGCAAGCGAGATCCCAAGCTCGGCCGTGGACATGGCGCCTGCGAGGGTCACGAGCATTTTCCCCCCCGCCCTTACGTGGGCATCGTACGCCTTAGAGGCGTCAAGAAGCGCCGCCGCGTTGAAGTGCCGGAAGTGGCGCGCCAGGAACTTCGAAATCGGGCCCTTGGAGCGGGCGAGGGACGCATTGCGGCGTTCGGGGAGCTGGCTTCTGGTCTTGGCGCTCATGACGGGTGCGAGGGGCAAAGGTGGACCCAGGGAAAGCCTGTTGCCACCCAAAATAGGCCATACCCCGAAACATATATTATTGTCGGTGTATGAATTATCCACATCAACACGGCCCCCATGGGGTCCAGCATCCCGCACCGCCCCAGCTTTCGGCCAAACCTGCGGTGCCCAGAGCCCCAGGGAGAGCGTGACGGCCGGCAGCGGGGCAGCGCATTCGACCGCGACCGTCCGGGACAGGGGCACCGGAATGGCCGCAACAACCGCCATATGGATGGGGCGCGCCCGCGGGAGGTAGGGTTTGACCTCATTGGCTTCGGCAACACTTCCCTGTAGGATGCAACGGTTAGCTGACGCCGCCCCTACGCCGGTCCCGTGCTCATCAACAACGATACGCAATTGCTCGATGCCTCCCCGCCGCCCGCGGAAGGCATTCCCCCAACGTCCCCATCCCCCCGGGGTGCGGCGGACATGTCAACGGACGTCCGCAGGAAGGAGGCCGTGCTCAAGGCGGGCGCCCTCCAGAACGCCATCCTCAACAGCGCCAACTTCTCGAGCATCGCCACGGACGAGAAGGGCGTGATCCAGATCTTCAACGTCGGCGCCGAGCGCATGCTCGGCTACGCGGCGGCGGACGTGGTGAACAAGATCACCCCGGCGGACATCTCGGACCCCCAGGAGGTCATCGTGCGCGCCAAGGCGCTCAGCGCCGAGCTGGCGACCCCCATCACGCCGGGCTTCGAGGCGCTCGTCTTCAAGGCCTCGCGCGGGATCGAGGACATCTACGAGCTCACCTACATCCGCAAGGACGGAAGCCGCTTCCCCGCGGTCGTCTCGGTCACGGCGCTGCGCGACGAACGCGGAGGGATCATCGGCTACCTCCTCATCGGTACCGACAACAGCGCCCGTAAGCGGGCCGAGGAGGCGCTGCTCAAGGCAGGCGCCCTCCAAAGCGCGATCTTCAACAGCGCCAACTTCTCGAGCATCGCCACGGACGAGAAGGGCGTGATCCAGATCTTCAACGTTGGCGCCGAGCGCATGC
>CAYQOH010000490.1:0-1694 GCA_964419075.1 uncultured Opitutaceae bacterium
TCACCACCTCGTCGGCGATCTCGAGCGCCTCCTCCTGGTCGTGGGTCACGAAGATGGTCGTCAGCTGGATCTCGTCGTGGAAGCGCCGCAGCCAGCGCCGCAGGTCCTTGCGCACGCGCGCGTCGAGCGCGCCGAAGGGCTCGTCGAGGAGCAGCACCTTGGGCTCGACGGCCAGCGCGCGGGCGAGCGCCACGCGCTGGCGCTCGCCGCCCGACAGCTGCGAGGGGAAGCGCCCCGCCAGGCCGTCCAGCTGGACGAGCTCGAGCAGCCGGTGCGCGCGCTCGGCGATCGCCTCGCGCGAGGGCCGGTCGCGGCGCCGGCGCACCCGCAGCCCGAACGCGACGTTCTCGAAGACCGACATGTGCCGGAAGAGGGCGTAGTGCTGGAACACGAAGCCGACCCGGCGCTTGCCCGCCGGCAGGTCCGTCACGTCGTCGCCGTGGAAGAGGACGCGCCCGCTCCCCGGGTCGGGGAACTCCAGGCCGGCGATGATCCGCAGCAGCGTCGTCTTGCCGGACCCCGACGGGCCGAGCACCGCCACCAGCTTGCCCTGCGGGACGCTCAGGTCGACGCCGTCGAGCGCCGTGTAGGCCCCGAACTTCTTGTGGATGGAGTGGGCCTCGATGCTCATGCTGAACCGGTCTGGCGCCACTCGATGGCCGACTTGACGACGAGCGTCGCGAGGGCGAGGAGGGCGAGGAGCGAGGCCACCGCGAACGCCCCCGCGATGTTGTACTCGTTGTAGAGGATCTCGACGTGCAGCGGCATCGTGTTGGTCTCGCCGCGGATGTGGCCGCTGACGACCGAGACCGCCCCGAACTCGCCCATCGCGCGCGCGTTGCACAGGATGACGCCGTAGAAGAGGCCCCAGCGGATGTTCGGGAGCGTGACGCGCCAGAAGGTCTGCCATCCGTTCGCCCCGAGGGTCACCGCGGAGTACTCCTCGTCCGTGCCCTGGGCCTGCATGAGCGGGATGAGCTCCCGCGCGACGAAGGGGAACGTGACGAAGGTCGTGGCGAGCACGATGCCCGGGACGGCGAAGATGACCCGGATATTGTGGGCGATGAGCCACGGGCCGAACCAGCCCTGGGCCCCGAAGACAAGGACGTAGACGAGGCCGGAGATGACCGGGGACACCGCGAAGGGCAGGTCGATCAGCGTCGTCAGGAGGCTCTTGCCGGTGAACTTGAACTTCGAGATGGCCCACGCCGCCGCGACGCCGAACACGACGTTCGCGGGGACGACGATCGCCACGGTGAGCAGCGTGAGCCGGATCGCCGCCAGGGCGTCGGGCTCGCGCACGGCCGCCAGGAAGTACGCCCCGCCCTTCGCGAGCGCCTGGGCGAACACGGCCACGATCGGAAGCACGAGGAAGCAGGCGAGGAACGCGAGCGCCACGGCCGTGAGGAGCCCGCGGGCCCATGCCGGGTCCCGGTTCGCGCGCGGCGTCGGCGCAAGGGCCGGGCGGGCCGAGGGGGTCGTTGCGATTGCGGAGGCCATGGGGGGGAAAGGGGGCGGGGCGGGGATCCTGGGCGGGCGGGATCGCCTCCCCAACAGGCAATCACGTCATATGGCGTGGTACCTGCGGCTCCACTTCTGGAGCAGGTTGATGAGGAGAAGCAGGACGAACGACGAGACGAGCATCACGACGGCGATCGCCGTCGCGCCGCGGTAGTCGTACTGCTCGAGCTTGG
>CAYQOH010000491.1:0-1682 GCA_964419075.1 uncultured Opitutaceae bacterium
TCGCCCAGCTCCTCGTCTACGTGGGCGCCATCTCGATGGCGGTCCTCTTCGCCGTCCTGCTCACCCGCCACTCGCGCGACGACGTGGCCGCACCCCCGGCCTCCCGCAGCCGCGCGTGCTACGCCGTCGTGGCCGGGGCTGCCGTGGCGGCCGTCCTCGTCGCCGCCGTCGCCCTGGCGCCGCTCGCCTCGGCGCCGGCCCCGTCGCCCGGCGTGTCCGTCCGCCAGCTGGGCGGCGAGCTCATGGGCGCGCACGCCGCGTCCCTCCTGGCGGTCGCGGTCCTCCTCACGGTGGCGCTCATCGGCGCCGTGGTCCTGGCGGCCGGCGGCCCGCCCGAGAACCCGGGGGACGTGCCATGAGCCCGCTGCAGCTCTGCCTCGCCTTCTCGAGCCTGCTCTTCGCCGTGGGCCTGACGGGCGCGCTCGCCCGCTCGAACAGCATCCTGGTCCTCCTCGGCCTCGAGCTCATGCTGACGGCGGGCATCGTCAACTTCATCGCGTTCTGGCGCTTCGGCCCCCCCGCCTCCCCCGCCACCGGCGTCGTCTTCGCCATCTTCGCGATCGCGGTCGCCGCGGCGGAGACCGCCGTCGGCCTCGCGCTCGTCATCTCCGTGTACCGCCACCAGCGCAACATCCGCCTGCCGGAGGCCAACCGCCTGAAGGGCTGACCCATGCCGCCCGCGCTTTCGACCCTCTGGCTGATCCCCGCGCTGCCGCTCCTGGCGGCCGGCATGGGCGCCCTGACCCCGAGGGGCGGCCGGCGCTTCTCGGCGGCCGCCGCGATCGCCGCCATGGCCGGGGCGCTCGTCCTCTCCTGCCTGGCGCTGCAGGCCGCCCTCGCGGACCCCGCGGCGCACCTCGTCCACAACTTCCGCTGGTTCGACCTGGGCAACGGTGCCGTGGAGCTCGGATGGCTCCTCGACCCCCTGAGCGCCCTCATGTGCGTCATGGTGAGCCTGGTGGGGCTGCTGATCTTCATCTTCAGCCTGGGCTACATGGACAAGGACGAGAACTTCGCCCGGTTCTTCTGCTTCCTCAGCCTCTTCGCGGCGGCGATGCTCGGCGTGGTCATTGCCAACAGCCTGCTGCTCCTCTTCATCGGCTGGGAGCTGGTCGGGCTCGCCTCGTACCTGCTGATCGGCTTCTGGTTCCACAAGCCCGAGGCCGCCGCCGCCGCGAAGAAGGCGTTCATCACGACCCGGATCGGCGACCTCGGCCTGCTCCTCGGCCTGGTGTGGCTCTACGACGCCACCGGGTCGCTGCTCCTCTACGACGGGGGCAACGGCGTCCTCGAGGCCGGCGTCCTCGGCAACCTCGGCACGCTGGCGCTCTCCGGCGGGCTCGCCGTCCCGACGGCGATCAGCCTGCTGATCTTCTGCGGGGCCGCGGGCAAGTCGGGCCAGTTCCCCCTCCATGTCTGGCTTCCCGACGCGATGGAGGGCCCGACCCCGGTCAGCGCGCTGATCCACGCCGCGACGATGGTGGCGGCCGGGGTGTTCCTGATCGCGCGCGTGTTCCCCCTGGTTTCGTGCGACCAGGCGCTCGCGGCCGACCCGGTCCACGCGCTCACGGTCGTGGCGGCCGTCGGCGCCATCACGGCGCTCCTCGGCGCGGCGATCGCGACCGCTCAGAGCGACCTGAAGCGCGTGCTCGCCTTCTCCACCATCTCGCAGCTCGGCTACA
>CAYQOH010000492.1:0-1671 GCA_964419075.1 uncultured Opitutaceae bacterium
GAGCTTCGCGGCCGAGTGGGCCTATGAGCCCCCGGTCGAGTCGATCGAGCCCCTGCTCTTCAAGCTGCGGCGGTTCGCCGAGCGGATCGCGCTCGAGCTCCGGGGAGCCGGCTTCGTCGCCGAGAAGCTCTCGCTCACGCTCCTCCTCGAGGACGGCACCGACCGCCGCCGGGAATTCCGGCTGCCGGAGCCGGGAGCCTCCGTGGACGGGTGGCTGCGCGTCCTCAACGAGCACCTGGCGACGGTGCGCACCGACGCAAGGATCGCGGGCGTGCGGCTCGTCGCGGCCCCGGCGCGCCCGCTCGAGAGGCAGGAAGGCCTGTTCGACGCGGGCCTGCGGGACCCGGCCGCGTTCTGGGAGAACCTGGCGCGCGTCGCGGCGATCGTGGGCGACGACCGGGTCGGCACGCCCGTCCCGCTGGACACCCACCGGCCGGACGCCTTCGTGATGGAGAGGCCCGCCGAGGCCGTGGAGCCCCCCGCATCGGCGCCGGTGCACCCCGCGTGCGGGCCCACGCTGCGCCGCTTTCGCCCGCCGTGGCCCGTGCGCGTCGCCTGCGAGGGGGGCCTTCCCGCCCGGCTGGAGGGCGGCCGGCTGGAGGGCCGGGTGCGCGCGGCGCTCGGCCCGTGGCTCGCCTCGGGTGACTGGTGGAGGCCCGAGGCGTGGGAGGTCGAGACCTGGCAGGTCGAGCTCGCGGCGGGCGGCGTCTACCAGCTCGCCCGCTCGCAGGCCGGCTGGTGCGTCGAGGGGATGCTGGACTAGGGAGCCCATGGCCTACGTCGAACTCCACGCACGCAGCGCGTTCTCGTTCCTGCGCGCCGGATCGCTGCCGGAGGCCCTCGTCGCCGAGGCCGGCCGGCTGGGGATGCCGGCCATCGCGCTTTGCGACCGCGACGGCGTGTACGGGGCCGTGCGGCTACACATGTCCGGGAAGGAGGCGGGCGTCAGGGCGCTCGTCGGCTCCGAGCTCACGATGGAGGACGGCAGCGTCGTGCCGGTCCTCGTCGCCACGCGGGAGGGCTACCGGGGCCTGTGCGGCCTCTTGACCACGGCGCACCTGCGCGCGGAGAAGGGCGAGGGCCGCGTCGGCTGGGGCGAACTCGCCGGGGTGCGCGACGGCCTCATCGCCCTCACGGGGGACGAGGAGGGCCCCGTGCGGCGCGCGTGGCTTGAGCGCGGGCCTGCCGCCGCGGCCGAGGCGGGCTCGAGGCTTGCGGGGATCTTCGGCCCGGACGCGCTCTACGTCGAGGTCCAGCGCCACCGCATCCCTGGCGAGGAGCGCTGGAATGCCTTCCTGGTCGACTGGGCGCGCTCCGCGCGGCTGCCGCTTCTCGCCACCAACGGTGTCCTCCATGCGACGCCGCAGGCCGCCGGCGTCGTCGACGTGTTCACATGCCTGCGCCACCACACGACGCTCGACGCCGCGGGCCGGCGGCTGGCCTTCAACCGCGAGCGCCACCTGAAGGGAGGCGGCGAGATGGAGGCGCTGTTCGGGGACCTGCCGGACGCGGTCGCGAACGCGGGGCGGCTCGCCGAGCGGCTCGACTTCACGCTGGCGAACCTGGGCTACCGGTTCCCCGACCACCCGGTCCCCGCCGGCGAATCCCAGGACTCCTTCCTGAGGAAGATGACGTACTTCGGGGCCCAGCAGCGCTACGGCAGCGTCGTGG
>CAYQOH010000493.1:0-1670 GCA_964419075.1 uncultured Opitutaceae bacterium
AGGCACAAGATCGTCGGCGTCTGCCCGGCGGCCCGCGGAGCCGTCCTCGCCGAGACGATGCGGGCCCGGCCGTCGCCCGTCTGGGTGGTGGTGAACCCGGACCTCAGGGCCGCGGAGCAGCTCGCCGAGGACACCGCGTTCTTCTGGGGGGCTCAGGAGCCCGGACGCGCGCTCGAGACCCTCGTGTTCCCGGAGTCGATGCCCGACAGCCGCGACATGCGCGAGGCGTTCGCGGCCTCGGGCGACCGGCTGACCGTCCTCTCCCGGCTGCGCGAGGCGCGGGCCGCCTCCGGGACCGGGGGAACGCTCGCCGTGTTCGCCACGCCGGCGTCGCTTCTGCAGCCGGTCCCGGCCATCGAGAAGTACGCGGCGAGCGAGGTGGTCCTCATGCGCGGCGCCAGGCAGCCCTTCCAGGAGCTCCTTGAGAGGCTGCGCGGCTTGGACTACGACAGCGAGGCCGTGTGCGAGGCGCCCGGCCACTACGCCGTGCGCGGCGGGATCATCGACGTCTATCCCGTCACGGCGACCGAGCCCTACCGGCTCGACTTCTTCGGCGACGACATCGAGGACATCCGCGCGTTCGACCCGGTCACGCAGCGCTCGGGCGCGCGGGTGGAGCGGATATCCGTCGCGGCGTCCCCGCGGGTGAGGCTCGAGTCGGCCAAGACCGGAATCTCGGACTACCTGGACCCGGCCTCCCACCTTGCCTTCGTGGAGCCGGCCGCGCTCGAGGAGGAGTTCCGGGCGTTTGCGGCCGAAGGCGCCGACCCGCTCGCCCCCCTGCTTTCCAAGTGCGCCGCGGCCTTCGGCGTGGCCGACATCGACGAGGCGAGCGAGATCTTCGCCGCGCCGGCTTCGGAGACGGCCTGGGACACCGAGAGCCTGGAGCACCACCGCGGACTCGCCCCGGAGAGCCTGCTGGCCCGCGACCGCCTCCAGGCGGAGGACGACGCCCGTCGGGCGTTTCTGGGACAGGTCGCCGCCTGGAGCCGGGACGGCTTCCGTGTCGCCATCGCCGCTTCGAAGGACGGCGAGGAGACGCGCATCCGCGAGATCCTCGCGGAGCAGCCGGGGCTCTCCCGCGTCGAACCCCTGTTCCTGCGCGGGTCCCTGAACGAGGGGTTCAGGCTCACCGCGCGGGCGGACGCCGAGCTGTCCTTGGCCCGCGGGACGCGGGGCCTTGTCTTCATCACGGAGACGGAGGTCTTCGGCCGGAAACGGGTGCGGCGCGCGGCCTCCGGCCGGCGCGCGCGCGTCTCGGTCGCCCAGGTCGACCAGCTCCTCGACTTCTCGGAGTTGGTGGAGGGCGACTTCGTGGTCCACCTGCAGCACGGGATCGCGCTCTACCGGGGACTCACCAAGATCGACACGCCGCAGGGCCTTCGCGAGGTGATCTCGCTCGAGTTCGACGACGGCGTGACGCTGCACGTCCCGCTCCAGGAGTCGCACCTGATCAGCCGGTATGTCGGCCTCGGGCGCACGAGGCCCCAGCTCGGCCGGATCGGGACCGGCCGCTGGGAAAAGGCGCGCCGCGCCGTCGAACGGGCCACGGTGGACCTGGCGGCCGAGCTCCTTCGCATCCAGGCGAGCCGCGAGGCGCAGGCCGGGTTCGCCTTCCCCGAGGACACGCAGTGGCAGCGCGAGTTTGAGGCCTCCTTCCCGTTCACCGA
>CAYQOH010000494.1:0-1663 GCA_964419075.1 uncultured Opitutaceae bacterium
TGCGCACGATCTCGGGCAGCGGGTTCGCCTTGACGGCGAAGTAGGCCTGGACGCGGGGCAGGTACTTCCTGAACTCGCGGTAGTTCCTGCGCAGGAGGGCGTGGTCGACGACGAACAGGGGCGTGCCGTGCTCGCGGCCGAGCCTCTGCAGTTGCGCCTTGGAGATCATGGGTGCGTTTTGGGTGCGGCGCTGGGGCCGGTGCGGCCCGCCCTCGCGCCTAGTCGCCGTCCTTGACGAGGAAGTTCTTGAATTGCCACGGGTCCGCCTTGTCGAAGTCCGGCTTGTTGAAGCCGCTGAACGCATTCTTGTAGTCGCGCAGCGGGGTCCAATCCGAGCGCATCGAGATGAAGTTGCCGAGATACGGCTTTGAGACCCCGAGGACGTAGTCATGCGGGAGGTCGTCGGGCACCTTGATGCCCTCTGCCGGGTTCTCGATCATCCACATCGTGGCGGCCACGACGGAGATGGCGACCTGCATCGTCGTCGCGTTCTGGTGGGGGACAAGCCGGCGGGACTCCTCGATGGTGAGGTCGCTTCCGACCCACCACGACTTGAAGGGGTGGCCCATGATGAGCGCGCCCAGGATGTCGGCCCCCTTCGTGATCTCGTCGTTCATGATCCGGAGCTTGGGCTGGAGCTGGTAGTTGTAGCCGCGAAGCTCGTTGAGCGACACCACGGCCTCGTCGCAGGGGCAGTAGGCATAGTGGACCGTCGGGCGGTAGACCGGCCTCTTGCCCTCCCAGACCGTGAGCTTGTCCGAGATCGTGAAGGCCTCGCCGTGGCGCACCACCATGCCGACGATGCTGTAGTTGGGGACCCACGAGCGCACCCAGGTGTTGATGCCCATCCGGGCCAGGCAGATCTGGTTCTTCGGGCCGCTCTTGTGCCTGTGGGCGAACGCGGGGAGCCTCTTCTCGTGGGTGCCCCATCCGAGCTCGGACGTGGTCGTGCCCTCCTCGCGGAAGCCCTCGATGCTCCAGGTGTTGACGAACTCGTCGATCTGCTTCGGCACGTCGGTGATCTGCGTGTCGCGCTCGCTGCAGTGGATCACCTTCACGCCGAGCTCCCTTGCCAGGTGGTTGAACTTCCCGGCGGCGGCGAGGCCCGCGAGCGCCTCGGCCTTCCGGCCCTTCGCCTTCTTCTCGGAGATCATCGCGTTCGCGATGTCGATCAGGCCCTGCTTCGTGAAGTGGGAGATGAGGCCGGGGTTCGCCCCGTGCTCCACGACTGCGGTGGCGCCCTTCTCCCTCCACTTCGCGAACATGGCGCGGACCTTCATGTGACGCCAGTAGAGCGTGCGCTCGGTCGGGCGCTTCCTGCCGCCCGCGTACGGGTCCCACACCTCGACCGACGTGTTCACGTAGAGGACGCCGTGGTCGTGGCACCACTGCAGGATCTCGCAGGCGTCGATGTTCCACGCCAGGTCGATCAGGATGTCGCCCGCCGATAGGTGGCTCCCCAGCATGGATCCCATGTTCTCCTCCGTCACCCGGTCGCGGATGTAGCGGACCCCCTTGGAGGTCCACTGGCTCAGCTTCTCCTCCTTGCTCTCGAAATCGATCACGGTGACGTTCTTGGGGTCGACCTTGATCAGGTTGAACAGGATGGGGAGGGTGCATTCGGCGACGGCGCCGTAGCCCACGAACAGTATCTTTTTGCTGA
>CAYQOH010000495.1:0-1656 GCA_964419075.1 uncultured Opitutaceae bacterium
CGCTCGCGGCCGTCCTCGGCGGGCCGCGGTTTGGCATCGCGGGGTTCCGGCGGCTGCTCGGCGTGCACGGCCGCGCGGTCACCGCCTCCGTCCTCAAGCCCGTGGGGCTCTCGGTCGCGGAGACGGCGTCGCTCTGCGGCACGCTTGCGCGCTCGGGCCTGGACCTTGTCAAGGACGACCACGGGCTCGCCGACCATTCGTTCAGCCCGTTCGCCGAGCGCGTCGCGGCCTGCCTTGAGGCGGTCCGGGACGCCGCGCAGACGACCGGCCGCCGGACGCTCTACGTCCCGAACCTTATCGGCACGCCCGCGACGGTGCTTCACCAGGCGCGCCAGGCGAGGGAGCTCGGCGTCGAGGCCGTGATGGTGTCGCCGATGCTGATCGGGCTGCCCACGCTCAACCAGCTTGCCCGCGAAACCGGGATGCCGGTGCTCGCCCACCCCGCGTTCGGCGGGTCGCTGCGGATCTCGCCGGTGGCGCTCCTCGGCAGGCTCTTTCCGCTCTTCGGGGCCGACGCCGTCATCTTCCCAAGCTACGGCGGGCGGTTCAGCTACGGCGCGGGCGCCTGCGCCGCCATCGCGGGGGCGCTCCGGTCTCCCGCGGCGCCGATCGCCCCCGCGTTCCCGGTGCCCGCCGGCGGGATGAGGGTCGAGAACCTGCCGGCGGTGCTCGACTTCTACGGGGCGGACACGGTGCTCCTCATCGGCGGCAGCCTGTTGGACGCCCCCGACGAGGCGGCGCTGCTTGAGCGGAGCGGAGCGTTCGTCTCCGCCGTGCACGCCCACCGCCCCCGATGACCCAGAAGATCCACGTCGCCCAGACCCAACCCTTCCGCTGGGAGGGGGTCCCGCTCCTTGCCTACAAGGAGGACGGGGGCACCCATTTCAAGGAGGTCACCCGCCAGGTGCTCTTCGACGACGGCGAGCACCACGACACGCAGCTGCGCTACTTCGAGATCGCGCCGGGCGGCCACTCGACCTTGGAGCGCCACCAGCACGCGCACTCCGTGATGGTCCTGCGCGGCCGGGGGCACGCCCTGGTGGGCGGCGAGGTCCACGAGCTGGCGACGAACGACCTGCTGAGGGTCCCGCCCATGACCTGGCACCAGTTCCGGGCGACCGGCGGCGGGCCCCTCGGGTTCCTCTGCCTTGTGCGCCGCGAGCGCGACAAGCCGCAGCGGCCCACGGAGGCCGACCTCTCGGCGCTGCGCGCCGATCCCGTGGTCGGGGCCTTCATCAGGCATTAGGTGACGCGGGGCGCCCCCTTGGCGCGATTCCTCCGGTTGCCTTTCTGCGGGCCGCTGCTTTCCTGTCGGCACCGTGAGCCTGCCCGACTACGTCCACTCCCCCACCGTCGCCGCGCAGGCGCTCGGGTTCCGGGACCCCGCGACGGCCGGCATCGTGCCCGCCATCCATCCCTCCACGACCTACGAGCGCGGCGCGGACAACGCGCTGCTCTCCGGCCGCCTCTACTCGAGGGCCGACAACCCGAACTACGAGCTGCCCGAGGCGGTCCTGACGCGGCTCGAGGCCGGCGCGGCGTCGGCGGTCTTCAGCTCGGGCATGAGCGCCGCCACGGCGGTCTTCATGGCCTTGAGGCCCGGCGACCACGTGCTCGTCCCGAAGGTGATCTACTGGGCCTTCCGCGCGTGGCTCC
>CAYQOH010000496.1:0-1644 GCA_964419075.1 uncultured Opitutaceae bacterium
AAGAGGAAATAGGACGCCCGGATGTCGCAGAACTTCCGAATCGCGCTCCGTTTCCTGACGGCGAAGAAGCGGGCCATGCTGATGAGCCTGTCCTGCATCATCCTCGGCGTGGGGCTCTTCGTCGTGACCCAGGCGGCGACGACCGGCTTCCAGGAGTTCTTCATCAAGACGATCCTCGGGACGAACGGGGCGATCCTCATCCAGGACAAGGTCCAGGCGACGATGCGCAGCATCGCCTCGGGCGGCTACAACTCCGGCTACGAGATCCGCCAGAAGGAGGGCCAGAAGTACATCGAGGGGATCGACTACCCGGAGATCCTCACGGGGGGCGTCAGGGCGTTCCGCAACGTGTCGGGGGTCTCCGCGGTCCTGCGCGAGACGGTCACGATCCACAGCTCCTTCCGGGAGCAGACGGGCCAGGCGTACGGCATCGTGCTGGCGGACCACCTGCGGGTGTCGAGCCTCGGCTCGCAGGTCGTGGCGGGCTCGATCGAGGACTTCCGGGTGCAGCAGGCTGGGGCGCTCGTCGGCCGGGTGATCGCCGACAAGCTCCAGCTCGACCCGGGCGACACGTTCGAGATCGTCGACAAGAACGACGTCCACCACTACCGGGTGAGCGCCATCTACCAGACCGGGGTGAACGACATCGACAGCGTGCGGGTGTACCTGAAGATGGACGACGCGAGGGCGCTCTTCAAGAAGCCGACCGGCGCCACGTACCTCCAGGTGAGCCTCATTGAGCGCGACCGGGCCCGCGAGGACGCCGCGGAGATGACCAACTCCCTCGGCTACCGCGCCGACGCCTGGCAGGACCGCGAGAAGTCTTGGCTCGGCGTCTTCAAGGCTTTCCGTGTGGCGACGGCGATCACGGTGTCCGTCTTCACGCTTATCGCCGGGTTGGCAATGTTTAACACTTTGGCCATGATCGTCTTGGAGAAGACCAAGGAGATCGCGATCCTGCGCTCCATGGGCTACACCCGCGAGGACATCTCGACCATCTTTCTCTGGCAGGCCGCCATCGTGCTGGCCATCGGCACCGTCGTCGGCTGCGCCCTGGGCGCGCTCATCACCTACGGCGTCTCGCAGTACCCGATGCCGATCACGGGCATCTTCACGTCGCACAAGTTCCTGGTCCAGTGGTCGCGCTGGCACTACATCGAGGCGGTCGTCATCTCCGTCCTGACGGTCATGGTGGCGAGCCTCATGCCGTCGCGCCGTGCGGCCCGCCTCGAGCCCGGCGACATCATCCGGGGGACCGCCCAATAGGCAGCACCATGGCCGACCAACCCAAGATTGCCATGCGCTGCGAGGGCCTGCAGCGGTACCTGGGCCAGGACGAGGGCCGGGTCCATGTGCTAAAGGGCGTCACCTTCGAGGCCCAGGCCGGCCACGTCTACGCGATCGTCGGGCCCTCCGGCTGCGGGAAGTCGACCCTCCTCTACCTCCTCGGCCTCCTCGACCAGCCCGACGCGGGGAAGATCTGGATCAACGGGCAGCTGATGTCGAACAGCCTCGACGCCGTGCGCACGGCGGCCCGCGGCGAGCACATCGGCTTCGTCTTCCAGTTCCACTTCCTGATGCTCGAGTTCACCTGCCTGGAGAACGTCATGATGCCCATGAAGAAGCTCGGGCGCCTGACGCCGC
>CAYQOH010000497.1:0-1635 GCA_964419075.1 uncultured Opitutaceae bacterium
AGTTCGCCGCGGCCGTGCTCCAGCAGGACGGCTACACGCTCCTCCAGGCGAAGTCCGGTGAGAACGCGAAGGAGGTCTGGCGCTGGCACTCGGCGAGGATCGACCTGCTCCTGACCGACGTCGTCCTGCCGGGGGAGCTGTCGGGGCCGGTCCTGGGCGCCCTGTTCCAGGCGGAAAAGCCCTCCCTGAAGGTCATCCTCACGACGGGCTACAGCCGCGAGGCCCTGGGCGAGCACGCCACGGGCGGAAAACCCCAGCTCGTGTTGAACAAGCCCTACACCCCGCGCTCCCTGCTGCGGGCGGTGCACGAGGCGCTCACCTGAGGCGGGGTTGCCCGTTGACAGGGCGTTTGCGCGATCATCTTCTGGAGCCCCGCGCCGCGTCCGGACGCGGCGGCCCACTGCCCCACCGCCGCGAACGAGCCCGGCCCGCTCTCCCCAGCACGCATGCCCCCCGTC
Source organism: uncultured Opitutaceae bacterium (assembly GCA_964419075.1). Lineage (GTDB taxonomy): Bacteria > Verrucomicrobiota > Verrucomicrobiia > Opitutales > Opitutaceae > Palsa-1447. The sequence goes on from CAYQOH010000497.1 coordinate 459, forward strand.
TCCACCACCGTCCTGATCCTTGCGCTTGGCGCCGCGTGCCTGGGCGGCTGGATCGCGGCGTCCGCCGTCGGCTACCTGAGGAGGCGGCGCGGCGGGGCCGAACCCGCGGCCGACGCCGAACACCGGGAGGTGTACGAGAGCTACAAGCTGCTCCTGGACACCTTCAACCGGTCGAACATCCTGCCCTGGTGGGCGCGGGTCACGAGGACGGGGTCGACCTTCGACTGGAAGGTCCGGATGCCGCCGAATCTCCAGGAGAATTCGATCTACAGGCTGGCCGAGCTGCGCAACGAGGGGGGGTTGTGGCGGGACGATCAGGCGCCCGACCATGAACGGACGAAGGCGGCCTCGGCCCGGGCGCTCCAGGAGGGGGCCGACGGGTACCAGCAGGAGTTCCGGATCATCGGCCCGGACGGCACGCACTGGCTGACCGAGGAGGTCCTGATCCGGCAGGCGGGGCCGAACGAGTGGAACCTGGCGGGGGTCGTCCGCGACATCTCGAAGCGGCGCATCGCCGAGGAGGCCCAGCGGGCGTCGGAGAGCCAGATCGCAAAGATACTGAAGGGGGCGGACTGCCTGCTCTGGCAGGCCACGGCGACCGGGCAGCCCGACGACCGCCAGGAGTGGTCGTTCTACCTGCCGCAGTCGGTCCTCTACCGGCGCATCTTCGGCACGGACTCCGAGCCCGGGCAGAAGACGCTATGGAACGAGCAGATGGTGCCCGAGTGGGTCGAGATCAACAAGTCGGCCCGGAACGCCATGCTCCAGGGCAAGCCGGACTACGACCAGGAGTTCCACGTGGTCGTGGGAAACAAGACCTTCTGCCTGCACGAGCACGTGTCCCTCGACCGCGTGGCGCCCGACAAGTGGAACATGGTCGGGGTCATCGTCGACATCACCACCCTGAAGGAGACGGAGCTCGAGCTGGCGAGGGCGCGCGACGCGGCGCTCGAGTCCTCGAGGATAAAGAGCGAGTTCCTGGCGAACATGAGCCACGAGATCCGCACGCCGATGAACGGGGTGATCGGCATGACGGGCCTGCTGCTGGACACGGAGCTGGCGCCGGTCCAGAGGGAGTTCGCCGAGACGATCCGCAACTCGGCCGACTCGCTGCTCACGATCATCAACGACATCCTCGACTTCTCGAAGATCGAGGCGGGCAAGCTGGCGTTCGACA
>CAYQOH010000498.1:0-1631 GCA_964419075.1 uncultured Opitutaceae bacterium
CGGGGTTCGCGCGCCTGCCCATGCATGGCGCCTGGCCGAGGCGCAACATGCGCCGCCCTGCCGGGCGCGCAACACCTATTTCGGCGCCAGGGGCTCGTCGCCCTGCTGAAAGCCCCGCCTGAACTGCTGCAGCCGGGCGCGCTGCTGGGCGATCAGCTCGTCGAACTTCGTCCGCTGCTCGGGCGTCAGGATCTCCTCGACCTCGTCCTGCATCTTCTCGATGGCAAGGGCGGTCTTGAGCTGAACCTCGTGGCGGTCCCGGCCAAGCTCGGCCGCCGTGCGCTTCACGATGGGCGCGATCTTCGCCTTCTGGTCGTCGGTCAGGTCGAGCTGGCCGGCAAAGCTGCGCATGAGCTGCGGCCCGAACCCCATCATCTGGCCGGGGCGCTGGGCCGCCAGGCTGGAAAGGCCGAACGCCGGGGGGTTCCCGGCGTGGCGGTGACCCACCCATCTCGCGATGCCGAGGGCCGTGGCCCCGCCCGTCACGAGCCCCGCCACGAAGATCGCGATCGTTGCCAGGATGACTTGCCAGGTTTTCGCCATGACTTCAGGAGCCCAGGTTGACGACCTCCGAGACCGGGTCGTCGGTCGCGGCGACCGCCGAATCGTCCTCGAAGGCGCCCGTGATCGCCGAGTAGTTAAGGCCGACCGCGACGAGCGCGAGCAGGCACGCGACGCCCGCCGCCCGGAACGCCAGCCGGCCGAAGCTCGGCGCCGGCCGGGAATGCTCGAACGCGAGCGCGGCGACCCGGGTGGAGAACCCGTACGGGGCGGACTCGTCCCCGGACGGGCGCGCCTTGCGGGCGGCCTCAACGAGGCGCTGCCAGGACTTCTCGTGGGGGCTCATGGCTTCTCCTTCTCTATGAGATCACGGTAAAAGCGTTGCAACTTCCGTCTGGCCCGGAAGGCCCGCACCTTGACCAGGGTCTGGTTCCAGCCCGTGAGCTGGCTGATCTCGGCGACGCTCTTCTGCTCCAGGTCGAGGTACTGGATGACGAGCCGGTCCTCCGGCTTGAGCTGGTCGAGCAGCTTGCCCACAAGCTCGCGGGCCGCGAGCGCGTCGTCCGGCGCCACGTCGTTCTCGTTCGTGATCACCGAGTCGAGGACGTCGGTCTCGCGCTCGGACAGGTCGGCCCACCGCAGCTCGGGCCTACGCTTCTGGGCGCGCAGCTGGTCGATGCAGGTCGTCACCGCGATCCGTGACACCCAGTGGGTGAATGGCACCGAGCCCTGGTACTGGTCGATGCGGGTGAACATCTTCAGAAATATGTCCTGGGCAAGGTCTTCCTCGGACACCCTCCTTGGCAGGTGGGCCCGGACGATGCGGATGACGAGGGGGTGCAGGTGCTCGACAAGCTCCCGCGCAGCAATCTGGTCGCGTTTGCGCACGCGATCAAGACAGCCGGCCAGATCAAACGACTGGTCGTCAGGCATGCGGCTATCGAGGCATCATCGAACACGTACTGCAAGACGCCGATCGCGGCGCCCCGGTTACCGGGCGCGCCGCATCTTGACATTGGGCGGCCGCCGCTGGATCAATGGCCCGGTAGCGATGGCACCCGCCCTCCAGGCCCTCCGACTTACCTCCGCGCACGACCTCTAGAGGACGCCGCCTAGCGGCGGGTCGTGCG
>CAYQOH010000499.1:0-1629 GCA_964419075.1 uncultured Opitutaceae bacterium
GCGACGGCGAAGGCCGCGGCCGCGGCGCTCGGCCAGCCCCTCTACAAGTACATCGGGGGCCCCAATGCGAAGGTCCTGCCGGTGCCGATGATGAACATCATGAACGGCGGGGCGCATTCGGACGCGCCGATCGACTTCCAGGAGTTCATGATCATGCCGATCGGGGCCGACTCGTTCGCCGAGGGCCTGCGCATGGGATGCGAGGTCTTCCACGCCCTGAAGAAGGTCCTCAAGGAAAAGGGCCTGTCGACCGCGGTCGGCGACGAGGGTGGGTTCGCCCCGAAGCTCGAGTCCATCGAGGCCGCCCTCGACTCGATCTCGCTGGCCGTCAAGCAGGCGGGCTACAAGCTCGGAAAGGACATCGCGTTCGCGCTGGATCCGGCGGCCTCGGAGTTCTACGTGCCGGAGAAGAAGAGCTACGTCTTCAAGAAGTCCGGCGGCCGGGCGCTGAGCGGGGCCCAGATGGTGGCCTTCTACAAGGAGCTCGTCGCCACGTACCCGATCATCTCCATCGAGGACGGCTGCGCCGAGAACGACTGGGACACGTGGAAGAAGCTGACGGACGCGATCGGCGACAAGGTGCAGCTCGTGGGCGACGACCTGTTCGTCACCAACACCGAGTACCTGAAGCGGGGCATCGACTCCGGCACGGCCAACTCGATCCTCGTGAAGGTGAACCAGATCGGCACGCTGACCGAGACGCTCGACGCAATCTCGATGGCCAAGGAGGCGGGCTACACCGCCGTCATCTCGCACCGCTCCGGGGAGACCGAGGACACGACGATCGCCGACATCGCCGTCGCCACGAACGCGGGCCAGATCAAGACGGGGTCCCTCTGCCGGACCGACCGGGTCGCCAAGTACAACCAGCTGCTGCGCATCGAGGAGGAGCTCGGCGCCTCCGCGATCTACGGCGGGAAGCTCTAAAGGGGGCGTCCGAGCCGCTTCAGGCCGGCGCCGCGGGCTTCGGGTCGTCCGGGGTCGCGGCGCCGCCGTCCGTGCTGGCGGCGATGTTGTCGAACGCGTCGGAGAGCATCTGGAGCACCTCCGACTTCGGGGCGTGCTTCAGGACGTACGCCTCCGCGCCCAGCTCGCGCGTCTGGATCACGGTCTTCATCGTGCTCTGCGAGGAGACGATGATGACCGGGATCTCGGGGTGGGCCGCCTTGAGCTTCGCGAGGACCTCGAGGCCCCCCACCTGGGGCAGGTTGATGTCGAGCAGGATGACGTTGGGCTTGTGGGCGGCAGCCTGGTCGAGGGCGGACGCGCCGTCCGCCGCCTCCCAGACCGTCTCGATCCCGAGCTGCTTCAGCAGCATCCGGATGAGCACGCGCACGTGCGCCTCATCGTCTACGATCAGTGCATTGACTGGCCTTGGCATGGCTCGGTGTGCCAGAAGGCCGGGCCGGGTTGCAAGCCTGCGTCGTCGCCTTCACTCGACCCGCAGGACGTACCCGCGCAGGTACTCACTTTCCGGCATCCCGACCAGGACCGGGTGGTCCGCCGGCTGGTGGCAGAACTCGAGCACCTTCACCCGGCGCTTCGCGTCGCAGGCCGCCGCGGCGAGCACCGACCGCAGGTCGGCGTCCTGCATGTGGTGGGAGCACGTGTAGGTCGCCAGCACGCCGC
>CAYQOH010000500.1:0-1627 GCA_964419075.1 uncultured Opitutaceae bacterium
TGCCCGGGCTCGATGATGCCGGCGTGGACCGGCCCGACGGCGACCTCGTGGATCTCGCCGCCTCCGACCCGGAAGAACTCCCCTACGGCGGGGGCGTTGCCGGCGCCCCTGCGGACAGGCTTGAGCCACGGGTGCCCGTCCGGCCTCAGGCCGTGCTGCTCCCAGACCTCGCGCTCGAACAGGTGGGCCTGCGGGTGGGCGAGAGTCAGGGACGGATAGGCGCCCGCGAACGGCGCGCTTCGCCCCACGGCCAGCGTGTTGTCGGCGTCGAAAGCGATCAGGGCCACGAGGCGGGTCGCGCCGCCCTCGGGCACGCCGAACCACGCGCAGAGCCGGGCCCCGCGCTCGAGCTCGGCCCCGGTCCTCTCGACAAGCTCCGGCGCGGGCCACTCGGGCACCTCCGCCCAGGGGATGCGCGTGCCGTTGGCAAGGAGGGCAAAGGAGGGCGGGCTCATGGCGCGGGGAAGAGCTGGCGGACGGCGTCCGTCCAGGCGGCCTGCAGGGCATGCGGAGTCGCGAGGCCGAGCCACAGCGAGATCCCCAGCAGCAGCAGCGGCGGGACGATCACTCCGGCCTTCTCGCGGATCCGCTTGCCCCCGGCCGGCTCGGACGCCCGCGGCTTGCCGTCGACCACGGCGAACACGAGCCGCGTCAAGCCGAAGAACGCGAACAGAAGGCAGCCAAGGAACATGGCCGCCGCGCCGACATGGCCCGTCGCGACCGCGGCGCGCACGACGAGCAGCTCGCTGAAGAACGGTCCGAAAGGCGGGCACGCGGTCACCGCAAACATCCCCGCCACAAAGAGGGCGGCCGACTGGGGCGTGACGGCGGACATGCCCCGCGCCTCATCGACCGTGCGCGCTCCGGCGGCCCGCCGGATGTTGCCCGCGCTCAGGAAGAGCGCGCCCTTCGTGAGGCTGTTGCTCCACACGTGGAAGAAGGCCGCCCACATGCCCGCGGGGCCCAGGGCGGCGCCGATGACCAGGATCCCCATGTGCTCGACGCTCGAGTACGCCAGCATCCGCTTGAAGTCGCGCGTGCCCAGCAGGAAGAGGACGGCGACCAGCATCGAGAACAGCCCGATTGCCAGCAGCGTTCGGTCGGCGGCCGCCCCCGCCCCCGCCGCGTTGACGACCGAGCGGACCCTCAGCACCGCCGTGAACGCCACCGTGGTGACGCCGCCCGCGAGCATCGCGCCGACGATGCTCGGCGCCTCGCCGTAGGCGTCGGGTTTCCACGTGTGCATGGGCGCCAGGCCCATCTTCGTGCCATAGCCGACGAGAAGGAAGACCCACGCAATGAGCACCCAAGGGCGCGACAAGAGGGGACCCTGCGCCATGAGCGCGACGAAGGTCAGGTCGCCGCTGCCGCCGCCGCGCACCGAGGCGTAGCCGAGGCAGAACGAACCCAGGAGCGAAAGCGCGATGCCCGTGCCGCCGACGAGCAGGTATTTCCAGGTGGCCTCGAACGCCCGCGAGGTGCCGTTGAAGTGGAGCAGCGGCACCGCCGTGAGCGTCACCGCCTCGGTGGTGATCCACAGCATGCCCAGGTGCCTCGCCTGGTGGCCGGCGCTCAGGAGCCCCAGGATCGCGAGCAGCGAGGCCACAAACACGCGGTTGGGCCGCTC
>CAYQOH010000501.1:0-1602 GCA_964419075.1 uncultured Opitutaceae bacterium
CGCGACCACGCGTTCGCGGCCGTCCTCTTCGGCGGCGTCCTCACCTCCTTCTACTCCATCCTCCAGTTCATCTTCGCGCCCTTCTGGGGCACGCTCTCGGACAGGCGGGGCCGGCGAGGCATCCTCCTGATGACGGTGGCCGGGAGCGTCGTCGGCTACGCGATGTGGGTGGTGAGCGGCTCGTTCTGGATGTTCCTGCTCTCGCGCATCGTCGGCGGCGCCTTTGGCGGGAACCTCTCGGTCGCGACGGCGGCGGTCGCCGACGTGACGACGCGCAAGGAGCGCTCGCGGGCCATGGGCATCGTCGGCGCGGCGTTCGGCCTCGGGCTCGTTACCGGGCCCGTCCTCGGCGCCGTCTGCGCCCAGTTCAACCTCCTCGCGGCGCTTCCCTCGCTTGAGCGCTTCGGGATCAACCCGTATTCCGTCCCGGCGCTCGTGTCGCTCGGCTTCTGCCTGGCGAACCTGGCGTGGGTCCACCGCAGCTTCCGGGAGACGCTCCCCGAGAGCGCCCGCTCGGGCGCCCTCGAGACCCGGCTGCGCAACCCCATCCGCGCCATCCTCAACCTCGACAACGCCGACGTGCGCCGCGCGAACGTCGTCGCCTTCGTCTACGCCGTGGCCTTCGTGGCCATGGAGGCGACGCTCACCTACCTGGCGGCCGACCGCTTTGGCTACACGGTGGGCCAGAACGGGATCATGCTCGGCTTCCTCGGCGTCTGCTCGATCGTCACCCAGGGATTCATCGTGCGGATCCTCCTGAAGAAGGCCGACGAGATCCCCGTCCTCGCGGGCGGGCTCATCTCCACCAGCGTCGGGCTCCTGGTCGTCGGGCTGAGCGTTCGGCCGTGGATGATGTACGCCGGGATCGTCTTCCTGGCGACCGGCTCCGGGCTCGTCAACCCCTCGACCACGGGCCTCATCTCGCTCTACTCGTCCCAGGACGAGCAGGGCCGCGTCCTCGGGATCTTCCGCTCCCTCGGGTCGCTCGCCCGGGCGTTCACGCCCATGCTGGCGGGCGCCGTGTACTTCATGTTCGACTCGAAGTCCGTGTTTGTCGGGGCCGCCGTGCTTGTCGTGGCCGCGCTCGCGCTCAGCGCGAGGCTGGCCAAGCCCGTCCGGTGATGAAGCGCCTGCTCGTCGCTCTCGCAGCGGTCGCAGGCCTCCTCGCCTCCGGCTGCTTCAGCGTCCAGCGCACGGCCCCGAAGCCGGGCGTGACGAACGTGGGCCCGAAGCCCGTCACCCTGCCCGGCCACCTGGTGGGCAACGTGCTCGTCATCGAGGACAAGTGGGACAAGTTCGGCCCGTACCACTTCGTCATCGACACCGGGTCGTCCGTGACGCTCGTCTCGCCCGACATCGCCGGCCGCTACAGGGCCCCGGGCTCGCCGCCGATCGACGAGCCGCAGGTGCGCGTGAAGTCGGCCGGCGGCGGCTACGCCCTCCTGCACCCCGTCACGCTCAGGCGCCTTCAGCTCGGTGACGCCCGCTTCGACTTCGTGCCGGCCCTCGTGTACGACTGCGCGGACCTTTCCGCTCAGTTCGGCGTCAGGATCGACGGCATCCTCGGATTCCCGCTCTTCCGCAACACGGCCCTCACCCTCG
>CAYQOH010000502.1:0-1599 GCA_964419075.1 uncultured Opitutaceae bacterium
TCCCGGCTGATCGGCTCGCCCCCGGGCTACGTGGGCTACGACGAGGGCGGCCAGCTGACCGAGAACGTCCGGCGCCGTCCCTACGCGGTCATCCTCTTCGACGAGGTGGAGAAGGCCCATCCCGACGTCCTGCAGATCCTGCTCCAGATCCTCGAGGACGGCAGGCTGACCGATTCGCTCGGGCGGACCGTGGATTTCCGCAACACGATCATCATCATGACCTCGAACGTGGGCGCGCAGCTCCTGCAGCGCCAGACCTCGATGGGCTTCGCGGCCGCGACCTCGAGCTTCAACGACGCGGAGAAGATGCGCGAGAAGGTGCTCGAGGAGGCCAAGCGCGTGTTCAAGCCGGAGTTCCTGAACCGCATCTCGGACATCGTCTTCTTCCGGCCGCTCGACAAGGACGACCTGAGGCAGATCGTGGACCTGGAGATCGGGAAGTTCGCCCAGAGGCTTGTCGGGCGCAAGATCACCATGGAGTTCTCGCCCGAGGCCAAGGACCTCATCATGGAGAAGGGCTACGACGAGAAGTACGGGGCGCGCCCGCTGCGCCGGGCGGTCGAGCACTACCTTGAGGACCCGCTCGCGGAGGCCATCCTGCGCGGCGAGGTCAAGGAGGGCGAGGCGGTCCTCGTCATCCGCGACGGCGAGACCCTCAATTTCAAGCAAAAGACGCCTCCCGCCGCGACAGGCGTGGCGCCCTAGACAAAAGGCGGCCAACCGCCGCCGACTGAAACCCCGCCCCCGGGCAAAGCGGGTGCGGGGTTTTCCATCGCCGCCAGGGTGGGGATCGTTCTTGAATTGCGGACAGGATGCCGTCCCTTCGCCGCCTGATCATCCCCGTCGTGCTCGCCCTGGCGCCCGTCGTGTCGGCCCAGCCGGCCGTTGGCGGCCCGACGGAGAACGCGATCCCGGACGCCGAGACCCGCGATCCGCCGACGGCGGCGCGCCTGGCCGAGATCGAGCGCGTTGCCGGCGAGTCCGGCTGGTTCGCGCCCGCCCCCGCGGTGCGCTCGGCGGCCATGCGGGCCTACGCCCAGGACCGCTACGTGGCCGCGGACGCGTGGTACCACGTCTACACCTGGCTCGGGCTCTTTTCGGAGCCCGAGAGCATGTTCTACGCGAACTGGGCCCGCGCGTGCATGTCCGCGAGGCTGCCGCTGCCGCCGGGATTCGAGGCCTACCAGCCGACCGAGCAGCCGATCGGGGACAACCTCACCCCGGAGACGAAGGCCTGGCTCCTGGCGAACGACGCCTTCTCCCGGGAGTTCTTCTCCCTCATCAGCCAGGTGGACCACCTGCCGCGCGTCTTCGCGATCCTGGACGGCCTGCGCCGGCGGGGCGCCGAGAACTTCGACCGGTACCCGTCGCTCGCCCTCGCGCTTGCCGTGGTCTACGACGTCGACCCCCCGGCGTACTGGCCCCACTCCCAGGTGACCGAGGCGTCCCTCCCGCGCAAGCTGCCCAACCCCGCGCAGACCTACGAGTGGTTGATCCGCGAGGAGTCCTTGGGGCGCAATTACCACAGGCTCGCCAGCCTGCGCGCCGACGAGCTCAAGTTCGTCGTCGACATGGCGGCGCCGCTCCCCGAGCTCGAGT
>CAYQOH010000503.1:0-1595 GCA_964419075.1 uncultured Opitutaceae bacterium
TGTGTAAGAGCTTTCTCGGGAATCTCTTAGATTCCAGACGACACGGTACGATAATTGCTAAATCCGGCATCCAAGGCGATGCTGCCATCTGGTTTTTGAGTTGCAAGCCGGGCCTAGCTTGGAAGCTTAAACAGCTCGCCTCATCCTTTTGCCTCGTATCCACCGCACATGAATCCAACCGACACGACCCCTCCCAGCCAGGCCGTCGTCAAGGAGCTTGTTGTCCTTAACAAGCTGGGGATTCACGCGCGCCCCGCGGCGATGATCGTGCGCATCACCAACAAGTTCAAATCCGAGGTGTTCGTCGAGAAGGACGAGGAGCAGGTGAATGGCAAGAGCATCATGGGGCTCATGATGCTCGCGGCAGGCAACGGCTCCAAGGTGAAGTTCATCGTCACCGGCGACGACGCGCAGCAGATGCTCACCGAGCTCGAGCAGCTGTTTGCGCGCAAGTTCGACGAGGCCTGAGGGCCGCGCCGCCCCGGTCAGAACCCGTAGAAGGACCGCGCGGCCGCAGTCGTCGCGTCCGCGAGCTCGTCCAGGCCAACCCCGAAGAGGCCCGCCGCATACTCGGCCGTGTGGCGCAGGTAGGCCGGCTCGTTCGGCTTCCCGCGGTGGGGCGCCGGGGCGAGGAAGGGGGCGTCCGTCTCGATCATCAGCCGCGCAAGGCCCTGCGCCTTGGCCGCCGCCCGCACCCCGTCCGCGTTCTTGTAGGTCAGGATGCCCGTGAACGACCCGCGCCCCCCCCTGCGCGCAAGCTCGAGGATCTCGGGCTCCCCCTCGGAGAAGCAGTGGAAGACGACGCGGGCCCAGTCGACGCCGCTCGCGTCGATCATGTCCACGCATTCCCGGAAGGCGCCCCGCGAATGGATCACCACGGCGCAGCCGAGCCGCCGCGCGATCGCGAGCTGCGCCTCGAAGGCCGCCTTCTGCAGGCCGAGGGCCCGCGCGGCCTCGGCCGGCTCCTTCGGCAGGTGGAACCGGTCGAGCCCGCACTCGCCGAGCGCGACCGGCGCGTCCGCCGGCCCCGCCCTCCAGTAGCCCTCGATCTCGGCCACCGAGGCCTCCCACCCCTCGCCCACCGAGCACGGATGGACGCCGACGGTGTGCCGGATGCAGTCCCGGTGCGCCCTGGCGAGCTCGCGGTAGAGCCCCCAGTCGCCGGGCTCCGTCCCGACGGCGACCATCCAGCCGACGCCCGCCTCGCGCGCGCGCCGCACGAGCTCCGGCAGCGCGCCGCTCCTGGCGGCGGCATCAAGGTGGGTGTGGGAGTCGACGAGGGTCATCGTTCCTGGAAGGCGGCGACTCTTGGGAATCCGCGGCCGGCGCACAAGACCCGGTTGAATTCCCGGGGCGCCCCGCCAACCTTGACCGCATGGCCGACATCCTCTGCGTCTCGAACCTTCGCGTCGTGCGCGGGCGCACGGAGATCCTGCGCGGGCTCGACTGGCGCGTCCGCAGGGGCGAGCACTGGGTGATCCTCGGGCCCAACGGCAGCGGGAAGACGTCGCTGCTGAAGGCGATCACCGGGTACCTCTCCCCCTCCTCGGGCGAGATCGCCCTTCTGGGCAGGCGCTACGGCGAGGCGGACTGGC
>CAYQOH010000504.1:0-1590 GCA_964419075.1 uncultured Opitutaceae bacterium
CCCCGGAGCTGCCCGCCCGGATCGAGCAGGTCGTCTGGTGCACGATGGAGCCCGCGCAGGCGGCCCTCTACCGGTCGTTTCAGGAGAAGTCGGAGCGGGAACTCTTCGACCTCGAGGCCTCCGGGGCCGGTGACGCGCGCCTGAGGCTCGCGGCGCTTACCCAGCTGCTGCGGCTGCGCCAGATCTGCTGCGACCCGAGGCTTGTCGCGGCGGCGGACGGGACCGCCGAGGACGCCCCGTTTGACGGCTCGTCGAAGCTCGAGTCCTTCCGCGAGCTCGTCGAGGAGGCGTCGGACGACGGGCACCGCCTCCTCGTGTTCTCGCAGTTCACGTCGCTTCTGGCGCTGCTCCGGGCGGACCTTTCGTCACGGGACGTCCCCCACTGCTACCTCGACGGGTCCATGGCCCCCTCCGCGAGGCAGGCGGAGATCGACCGCTTCCAAAAATCCGCCGACGTGCCCGTCTTCCTGCTCTCGCTCAAGGCGGGTGGAACCGGCCTCAACCTAACGGGCGCGGACACGGTCGTCCATTTCGACCCCTGGTGGAACCCGGCGGCAGAGGCGCAGGCCACCGACCGCGCCCACCGGATCGGCCAGACGCGCGTGGTGACCGCCTACAAGCTGGTCTGCCCGGATACCGTCGAGGAGCGGGTGCTCGCGCTCCAGGACGACAAGCGGGCGCTTCTCGCCGGGGTCTTCGAGGCGAGCGACGTCGTTTCGGAGAGGTTTTCGCTCGCCGACCTCAAGGGCCTGCTCAAGCCCGGCTAGCGTGCCTGGAGTTCCGGCGCCTCCAGAAGGCCAGAACCGTCATCGCGGAGCCTGCGGCAATGAGCGCCCACGTCGATGGCTCCGGTACGGGCGTGAAGTTGACGAAGATGTCGGTGCCGCTTGCCGTGACCGAGAAGCCGCCGCCGCCCGTTCCGTTCGCGAAGGACCCCAGGTTGAAGTTGAAGTCCGAGGCGTTGAAGCCCGAGACGGAACCCGCGGACGCCAGCGTCCACGTGTAGCTCTGGGCCATGTTGAACGTGGCCAGGCCAGGGAGCCCCGTGCCTGGGTTGATCGACTCGATGTTTATCGTGAACGGCGTGCCGGAGGTCGCGCTCACGGTAAGGGCGCCCGCGACGCTGACCGTGTCGTACCCCGCGCCCGCGCCGCCCGAGGCGTTCTCGAGGTCAAACGTGGCGGCCCCGCCCGGCCCAAACGTGAGCGGCGTGCTGAAGGACAGCGTCGCGACGTAATTGCTGGCGCTCGGGCTACCCGGCGAGACGAGAACGCCGTTACCAATCGTGGTCCCACCCGTCGGCCCGAAGGTGCCGAAGCCGGAAAGCGTGCTTCCCGAGCCATTGGTCAGAGAGGCCGCGGTCAGCGTGCCCCCGCCCAGCTGAATCGTCCCATTGTTGGTGATCCCGGCGCTTGTCGAGGCGAAGTTGCGGTTCGCGAGCACTTCAAGCGTGCCGTTGTTGGTCGTGAGCTTCTGCTCTAGCGTCTGGTACGAGGGTCCCACGCCGGACCTTGTCTCGATGGTCGTGCCCGGTCCGCTCAGGATGATCGTCGCAGCGTTTGTGCCGATCGCGTTGGACGTGCCGTAGAA
>CAYQOH010000505.1:0-1584 GCA_964419075.1 uncultured Opitutaceae bacterium
TGCTCTGGGCCTCCATCATCGCGCGGTGGCCGTCGTAGTTGGTGAACTGCGCAAGCCCGACCCATTCGCCGGCGCTGGCCGCGTCCCCGTAGGACTTCTCGATCGTGCTCCTGAGGTCCCCACCCGACTGGGCCCCGTGGGTCGTGAAGTCGTGCAGGCCCCAGACCTCGCCCTGGGGCCACTGGTCCTTGGCCGGCATCATCTGTCGCAGGCTGTCCATGCTGACGATGTTCGCCATGCCCAGCTCGCTGTGGAGCTTGAGCGTCGCGCGCTGGCCGAAGTAGTAGTCGGTCGGCATCAGGTGGTAGGGGCCGCCCCCGCTCACGACCCCGAAGGCCGAGTTCGCGATGTAGCGGATTCCGGGATGAAGCCGGGCGACGAGGCCCTTCAGGCCCTCGTCGAGGGCCGGCGGCGGGTCGCCCTCGTTGCGGCCGCAGTAGAGGCCCACGGACGGGTGACTTCGAATGCGCAGGATATAGTCCTGCGCGTTCTCAAGGAACATGGCGTTGTCCTGCGGATCCGGGCCGTCCAGCGGGTTCGCGAGCCAGAAGTCCTGCCAGACCACGACACCGTTGCGGTCGCAGGCCTCGTAGAAGGCATCGTCGCCGACCTGCCCGACCCAGTTGCGGATCATGGTGAAGCCCATGTCCCGGTGGTAGCGCACGGCGGCCTCATACTCGCGGGCGCGGTAGAGGAGGTTGGACTCCGAGAAGCCCCAGTTTCCGCCCCGGCCGACGAACCGCCGGCCATTGATGAAGATCCTGAGCGCGCCGTCCTGCTCCGCGTAGGTGAACTGCCGTACGCCCGCCTTGAACGCAGCCGAGTCGGAGCGCGCCCCGTCGGCAGTGTCGAATTCCACGCGGACGTCGTAGAGGCTCGGCTCGCCGTAGCCGACCGGCCACCAGAGCCTGGGATTGCGCAGGTGGAGCTCCGGGACCAAGGCCGGGGCGAGCGTCACCGTGGTCAGCCCCGCCGGCGCCTCGACCGGCCTCTCGAAGCGCACGTCGCCAAACTGGACGCGCAGCACGCCCGAGAGGGGCTTCGACCCGGTGTTGCGCAGGCCCACTTCGACCGTCAGGTCCGCGCTGCTCGTGTCCGGCAGCGGCAGCCGGGCCGAGACCACGGGGTCCACAAGCACCACCGGTCCGGTCGTGGTCAGGTAGACGTCGGACCAGATCCCGATGTCGCGGCCGCGGATGCTGGGGATCCAGTCCCAGCCCGCGGTGGCATGGAAGGTCGGGTTGTCGAGGCCGAGCGCGCCTCCGTTGGCCCCGGTCGTGTCGGCCGTCTTCTCCCGCGCGCTTCCCGGCGTGTCGGGCTTGTGGACGAGGACGGCAAGCGCGTTGAGGGAGCCCACCCGCGCGAGGCCCGTCACGTCGAAGCGCGCGCGCGTGAAGGCGCCGTCGATCCTACCCACGCGCGTGCCATTCAGGAAGACGTCGGCCTTCCAATTGATGCCGTCGAAGTTGAGCCAGATTCTCCCCCCAGAATCCGGGGGGCCGACCGTGAACTCGTCGCGGTACCAGAAGTCCGCGTAGAAGAAGGAGTCCGAGATCTGCAGCTGGTTGTCGCCGTAGTTCGGGT
>CAYQOH010000506.1:0-1579 GCA_964419075.1 uncultured Opitutaceae bacterium
CGAGCGGCTCGATCGCCACGACGCGCCCGACCATGTTCTCGCGCACGAAGGCCGTGCGCAGCGCGGACCTCGGGAGCTCGACCGTCTGCTCCAGCAGGAGCGCCTCGATCCTGACGTCGATGTCCGCCGCGCCGGCGCGCACGCGGTAGACCGCTTCAATTGCCTCTCGGGTCATTTCGGCCTACGCTACACGTCGCGGGCCCTTCAGGAAGCAGAAATGCCGGTTAGGGCCGATTCTGACTTTGCACTTGTCCCCGGAAGGTCATTGCCTCCCTGCGTGTGAGTAAGGACGCCGATTCCCGCCGCTTCGGGTTCGAGACCCGGATGGTCCATGCCGGGCATGTTCCGGACGCCGTGACGGGCGCCCGCGCGGTCCCGATCTACCAGACGACCTCGTTCGTCTTCGACGACGCGGAGCAGGCGGCGCAGCTCTTCGAGCTCAAGCAGTACGGCAACATCTACACGAGGATCAGCAACCCGACGACGGCGGTCTTCGAGGAGCGCATGGCCTCCCTCGAGGGCGCCACGGGGGCGGTGGCGACGGCCAGCGGCATGGCCGCGCAGCTCGTCACGTTCCTGACGCTCCTGGCTCCCGGCGACGAGATCGTCGCGTCATCGCAGCTCTACGGCGGCTCCATCACGCAGCTCGTCCACACGCTCCGGAAGTTCTCGATCGGCGTCCGCTTCGTGAACCCGTCGGACCTCTCGCAGTGGGAGGCTGCGATCACGCCCAGGACCCGGGCCCTCTACGGCGAGACGATCGGCAACCCGAGGGGGGCCATCCTGGACATCGAGCGCGTCGCCGCGCTCGCCGCCTCCCGCGGGATGCCGCTCGTGGTCGACAGCACCATGGCCACCCCGGCCCTGTGCAGGCCGATCGAGCACGGGGCGACCCTCGTCGTGCACTCGGCCACCAAGTTCATCGGGGGCCACGGCACGGCGATCGGAGGGGTGCTGCTGGACTCCGGGAAGTTCGACTTTAGCGGCTATCCCACGATCGCGGCCCCCTCGGCGGCGTACCACGACCTGAGGTTCTACGACACGTTCGGCCACTACGGATTCCTCATGAAGGCCCGCGCCGAGACGGTGCGCGACACGGGGGCCTGCCTGTCGCCGTTCAACGCCTTCCTGCTGATCCAGGGCCTGGAGACGCTCTCCCTGCGGATGCACCGCCAGTCGGAGTCGGCCCTGCGGGTCGCCCGGTTCCTCGAGGGGCACGCCGCGGTGGCCTGGGTCGCGTACGCCGGGCTCGCGAGCCACCCGGACCATGCCCTCGCGGCCAAGTACCTGCCGGAGGGGGCCGGGGCGGTCTTCTCGTTCGGCCTGAAGGCGGGCTCCGCGGCGGAGGGCCGGGCCGCCGGCAGGCGCTTCATCGAGGGCCTGCGGCTCTTCTCGCACCTCGCCAACATCGGGGACGTGAGGAGCCTCGTCATTCATCCCGCCTCGACCACCCACCAGCAGCTGAGCGACGAGGAGCTCGCCAAGGGCGGCGTCAGCCCCGAGCTGATCCGGCTGTCGATCGGACTCGAGAACGTGGAGGACCTCCTATGGGACCTGGACCAGGCCTTGCCTGCGCCGT
>CAYQOH010000507.1:0-1568 GCA_964419075.1 uncultured Opitutaceae bacterium
CGAGTCCGTCTGGATGAGGCCCGTGGCGGGATGGAACACCCGGTCGGCGCCGGCCAGCTCGAGCGCCGCCGGTTCCCCGCCGCGCGCCTGCAGCTCACCCCCGACGTGGGTGAAGCGAGTCCGCATCGCGGCGCCCTCGCGCGCGGCGCCCGCGAAGACGGGCCCCGAGACCTCAGGGGGAAGGCCGTACACGCCCGCCCGCGCGATCAGGGCGAGGCGGCGCCCGACCTCCTGCTTGTTCCTCGGGTGGATGTTGTGCGCCTCGCCGATGTCGATCGTCACGGCCATGCCGGTGTTGGGAAGCGCGAGCGCCTGCTCTTGCGCCTCGCGCAGCCGCGCCCAGCCGCGGTTGACGCGCTCGCCCTCGTCGCCGAAGTTGGCAAGCTGCACGAAGTAGAACGGCACGTCGCCTTGGCCGAACCCCTCCCTCCACGAGCGGATCATCGTCTTGAAGAGCTCGGCGTATTCCCCGGCGTGCTCGACATTGGACTCGCCCTGGTACCAGAGCACGCCCCTTAGCGCCGCCGGCTGCAGCGGCGCGATCATGGCGTTGAACAGGCCGCCGGGTAGCGCGGGCGAGTCGAGGCTCGCGGGCGGCTGAGGCCACTGGAGGGGGTTCTTGGTGTTGCTGGCCTTCGCCTCGCGCTCGGCCTTCTCCCATGCCGCCATTTCCACCGGATACCGGGCGACCCGCTCCGGAGGCCAGTCGCTCATCAGCTTCTTCCACCGGGCGTCGAGAACGGCGGCGAGCGAGGTCGAATTCCTCGACACGTCGCTCATCCACGACTCGATCGGCGTGCCGCCCCACGGGCTGTCGACGATGCCCACGGGAACGCCCAGCGCACGGTGGATGTCCCGGGCGAAGAAATAACCGACCGCGGTGAACCCGCCGACGGTCCTGGGAGAGGCCGCCTGCCATCCCCCCGTCTTCACCGTCTCTGCCGGGACCGTCGACACGGTCCGCTCCACCTTGAGCTGGCGGATGAGGGGGTAGTTGGCCGTCGCCACCTCGGCGTCGGGTCCGGTCACCCGGTACGTGGAGCTCCCATCGTCGACCGTGAACTCCATATTCGACTGGCCCGAGCAGAGCCAGACCTCGCCGACGACGACGTCGTGGAGGGTGAGCGTAGTGGCTCCGGCCACGACAAGGTCGGCCGGCTCGGCGCTGGCCGCGAACGGCCCGATGCGCACCATCCAGCGCCCGTCGGGCCCCGCAACGGTGCGAGCGGCCTGCCCGTGGAACGTGACGGTGACTGCGTCCGCGGCTCCGGCGCGCCCCCAGACGGGCACGGGCTTGTCCCGCTGAAGCACCGCGTGATCGCCGAAGAGGGGCGCAAGGGTGACCTCCACCTTCTTTGAGGGGCTGGCGACGGGGGCCGCACATGCGGCGAGGATCGCCACGAGCGCGGGCGCCAGGATCCACCGGATAGTCTGATTGCGTCGAATGTTCATTGCGTTGCGTCTCGGGGTTGGGGCAGGCTAGGGGTAAGTGGCACAACACCCACCATGAGTACCCTGCGGATAACGGTCTGGAGCGAAAATGTCCACGAGCATACGAGTGCCAAGGT
>CAYQOH010000508.1:0-1565 GCA_964419075.1 uncultured Opitutaceae bacterium
GACCCGCCGCCGCCCCACATCGAATGGATCCTCAGCCGGACGCCCTTCGCGCGGATCGCCGCGATCTCCCGCTGAAGGAACATCTCGGTCGTCTTCGGGAAGGTCGTGAACAGGTACGTGATTTCGAGGCCGCCGGAGTTCAATTGCGCCCGAGACTAGACCGCCGGTGGGCGCCGCGGAAAGATTCTTCCGCGTGTCCGCCGCTCCTCCGGCCTCTTTTGCGCTCGCGCGGACGGTGACTGTCTGATGCTTTCTGCTGCTTCTCGATGAATTACTTCCGCCGGAGCGACCTGACCGCCGATGCGACGGGCCTCCTGAATCGCTACGACGAGACCATACGCCGTTTTGTGGGCCCCGGGTACCGCCACCCGATCCGGATGCGGGACTGGGAGCTGGTCAGGATCCTGGAGGCGGTCCGGGCGGTGCCGGTGGGCTCGAGCGTGCTCGACACGGGCTCCTACAACACCTATCTGGCGCTCGCGCTCGGCGCCGCGGGCTACCGGACGACCGCCTCGGACCTGATCTGGAGGCGCATGCTCAAGAGCCTCGAGCGCAGGCTGGGCCTCGCGCCCGCAAAGGCCACGGAGGCCCCGTTCTTCACGTGGCTCGGCGTGTACCGACGCGCGGGCATCCACGTGAGGAACCTCAACCTCACCCGGCTCGCCTGCCCGGACGCCTCCTTCGACTGCGTCGTCGCCCTCTCGGTCGTCGAGCACGTCCCCGACGTGGAGCGGGCGCTCGCGGAGATGTACCGGGTGCTCGCGCCCGGCGGCCGGATGCTCATCACGACCGACTGCACGCCGCAGCCCTCGCCCTACCAGGGCGGCGTCAGGTACTTCTCGGAGCCCGAGCTCGAGGCCCTCTTCGCCCCGTACCCCCTGACCTCGGCGCGCAACCGGCCGGACTTCTCGCCCGAGAACTGGTGCTACAGCCTCGGCCGCCCGGTGGTGACGGCCTTCGCCGAGATCACAAAACCCCGATGAAGGGGATGTGCGAGTGGGGCCGGTAGGGAAGCCGCGTGGGCTTCTCGTCGGCCACCTTCGCCGCCAGGCCGACCAGCTCGTCGATCAGCAGCGTCGGGTCCTCCTCGTAGCGCAGCCGCAGGAAGTTGTCGCGCATGCGCATGTAGGCCTCGGGGTCCGTGAGCCACGCGCCGACGATCCGGTCAAAGTCCTCGCCGTTCTCGATCTTGTCCGAGGCGGCCCCGTTCCTGAGGTACTTCCACGTGAGCTCCTCCTGCGGCATGATGCCGCCCGAGGCGTTGAAGATGATCGGGCACTTGAAATGCAGCGCCTTGGCGGTCGTCGTCGTCCCCCCGCGGGTCACGATGACGTCGCTCACCTGCATGAGGAGGTGGACCACCTCCGAGTACCCCTCGACGTAGCAGTTGAACTCCGGGTGGTTCGCGCGCCAGTGCACGACGTCGTTGTAGGCCTGCTTGTTGCGGCCGCAGATGACGATGGCCTGGCAGCGGTCGGCCCGCTTCACCAGGGCCGGGAGCAGCTCAAAGTGGTTGTTCGCGCCGTTGCCGCCCGTGGCGAGGAACACGGTGAAGAGGTCGGGGC
>CAYQOH010000509.1:0-1563 GCA_964419075.1 uncultured Opitutaceae bacterium
GCCCATGTTGTAGGGGTCGGGGAAGCGCTCGTCGCGCCGCGGCACCCCGTCGAACGGCCTCGGCTTGGCCGAGAAGAGCCGCGCCGGCTCGCCCGCGGCCGCGGGCGAGCTCCCGTCGAGCCCGCCGGCCTGGGCCAGGAGCTGCGCGAGCCGGCCCTTCCATGCGGCGAGCTCCGCGCGCCGCTCGGCGGTCACGAGCCGCGCCACGCAGCGCTCCCCGTAGCCCAGCATCTCGTCCACCTCGAGCAGGGCGAAGCGGCAGATCCGGTACGAGGGGTGGTCGACGAGGCGGTTCGTCTGGTCGCGGTGGCCCAGGAGGGCGTCGCGAAGCGCCGGGACCGCGTGCTCGTAGAGGCCCACGAGGAGCGCCGCCGTGTCCGGCGCGGCCAGGATCTCGTCCAGGAACACGTCGAGCGCCGCGTCCGGAGGGCTGTCGAGGCCGAGCGGCGGCTCCCTCATTTCGCCGACGCGCTTCCTCCACGCGGCGGCGTGCTCGGCGCAGTAGTGGGCGTGGAGGCTGAAGCCCATCTTGAGCTCGTAGAGGGGCTCGGCGGTCAGGCGCTCGATCAGGATCCCGTGGAGCCGCCGCAGCGTCCAGTGGTGGCGCTTGAGCCTCCTCACGCACTCGTCCACCGAGAAGCCGATTCGGGCCGCCTCGGCGACGGAGCAGATCCCGGCGACGGGGGGCAGGTCGCGGAGGGTCCGGTAGCTCTCGGGCGTGGTCATCGGGGGCGCGGGGTCCTAGGGGGCCTTCTTGTAGTAGACGCCGAGCATGTCGACCAACCGGGACTGGAAGTCCGGGATGTCGAGGGCGCCGGAGCGGTAGAGCACCTTGCCGCCGGGCGCGATCACCACCGTGTACGGGTAGCCGCCCGGCCATGCCGGGTCGAGCGCCTGGGCGAGGGCGTCGCCGGGGGGGCCGGTGTAGATGAAGTTGTTCGTCGCGCGGCCCTGGCCCGCGACCGAGGCCTTCGCCCCGGGCGGCACGGCGGCGTGCTGGCGCCTGAGGAACGCGAGCGCCTTCCCCTCGTCCGCGGGCCTGTCGACGCTGATCGTGATCAGGTCGAAGTCGCGGGTCTCGAACCGGCGCGAGATGAGGACGAGCCCGGGGAACTCCTCGACGCACGGCACGCACCAGGTGGCCCACAGGTTGATGACGCGCAGCCGGCTGGTCGGGTTAGCCGCGAGCGCGGCGACGCCCGCCGCGTCGACCCGCCCGAGGGACACCGGCAGGTTCTTCCAGGCCTCGTTGCCCTCGGCGACCGCGTTCTGCTTGGTCATCCACTTGGTGGAGCAGCCCATGGGCCGGGTGACCTCGACCGGGACGGGCCTGCCGGCGAGGAGCGCCTCCATCGCCGCCGCGCCATCGCGGGCGTGCACGGACTCGGGGTCGGGCAGCTCCGAGTCGTCGAAGCGGCCCTTGTAGCGCAGCTTGCGGTCCTGGTCGAAGATGAAGAGGTGCGGCGTGCAGAGGCACCCGTACGCCTTCGCGGTCGCCTGTGTCGCCCCGTCGTAGAGGTAGGGGAAGTTGAAGCCGCGCTCCTTCGCGTAGAGCTTCATCTC
>CAYQOH010000510.1:0-1551 GCA_964419075.1 uncultured Opitutaceae bacterium
GGTCAAGTTCGCCGGCAGCTCGCCCCCGCCCCCCGCCGCGCCGGGCAGCTAGCCCCAATACTGTTCACTTAAGGATTGACGCGGATCCCCCGGTCGGTGAGGCTGCGACATGGCGCGAGCGGCCAAGCGGATTACCAACGGGCTAAGGATAGCGGAGGCCCTGAGTGTGGGAGTTCTCGGGCGGGCCTATCCGCGCTCGAGGATTCGTTCGATCCTTGCGGCGGCGGGCCGCCAGAGCGCGCGGCAGCGCGACCTGCCGATGGATGTGATGGTTTATTATGTCATCGCATTGGGCCTTTACCTGCCTGCGGCTTATCAGGAGGTGCTGCGCTGCCTGGTGGAGGGCCTGGGCTGGCTGGAGGGTACCGAGCCCGTGCGAGTGGCCGGTAAGTCGGGTATCGCCAAGGCTCGCCAGCGTCTGGGCGCCGGACCGCTGGTGAGTCTATACGGCCAGTGTGGTCCGCGGGCGGCCCCCGCGACTCCTGGTGCGTTTTTCTCGGGCTTGCGCTTAGTGTCCGTCGACGGGAGCACGCTGGCGGTTGCCGACACGCGCGAGAACCGGAAGGGGTTGGGCCGTCCGGGCGCCAGTCGCGGCGAGGCCGCGTTTCCCTCCCTTCGGTTCTCGGCCTTGGTGGAGACTGGCACCCATTTGATTTTTGCCGCCGAGATGGACGGAGTCACGACCACCGAGGTCGCCTTGGCCGAACGGCTCCTGCCGCGGATGGACGGCTCGATGCTGATCATGGCCGACCGGCACTACGCTGGCGGCGCCTTCCTGGCGGCGGTGGCCGACACCGGGGCGAGGTTCCTGGTGCGGATCCGCCAGGACGTCATCTTGCCGGTGCTCGAGCGGCTGGCCGACGGCAGCTATCGCAGCCAGATGACGGACCGCCGAAGCCGCTCCGGGCCCCGGCGCGGCGGCGCCCTGGCCGTGCGGGTCATCGATTATCAGGTGGCCCCCGGCCAAGAGAGGTTCCGGCTGGTGACCAACCTCTTGGACCCCCTCCTTGCGCCCGCCACCGCCTTGGCCGCCCTCTACCCCCAACGCTGGGAGCACGAGGGCGTCTACGATGAGTTCAAGACCCACCTGCGGGGCGCTCAGGTGGTCCTGCGCAGCAAGACACCGGAGTTGGTGCGCCAAGAGTTCTTCGGCCTCTGCCTCGCACACTATGCCGTACGCAGTCTCATGCTCGAGGCGGCCGATCAGGATACGCTCGATCCCGATCAGCTCTCCTTCACCCATGCTGTGCGCGTCGTGCGTCGCAAACTGGCGGGCCCGCCAGTTTTTCCCCCCTCGGCTTCGTAGCCGACACCATCGCCGCCTGATCGACGAGCTGGCCGCCGGGCGGGTCAGCTCAAGCCGCGGACGCCGAGTTCCCCGCGGGGTTAAACGCAAGATGTCCAACTACCCCCTGCGCCCCCGCCGCTCTCTGCCCATATTCCGCCCAAACTTCCGAATCGTGCTTATTCAGCTTCGACCTTAAGTGAACAGTATTGCAGCTAGCCCTGCGGCGCCGCAGGTTCGGGCTCGAGCGGCGAGGCCGAGTTCTC
>CAYQOH010000511.1:0-1549 GCA_964419075.1 uncultured Opitutaceae bacterium
CGATCTACCAGTCGATCTTCGGGCTCAAGTTCGAGCAGCTCGAGCCGCCCTTCGCATGGGCCGACGGGGTGACCCTGTGGGGGGTCACCGACGCGAAGACCGGCGAGCCGATGGGCCTGTTCTACCTCGACATGTTCCCGCGGGAGGGGAAGTTCAACCACTTCGCCGAGTTCCCGATCCAGCAGGGCCGGCTGCTGCCGGGCGGAACCTACCTGAGGCCGACGGTGGCGCTCCTCTGCAACTTCCCGCAGCCCGCCAACGGGGCGCCCGCCCTCCTGAACCACAATGAGGTGACGACCCTCTTCCACGAGTTCGGCCACGCCATGCACGCGATCCTTACCCGCGTCCACCGCGGCCGGTTCTCCGGGACGAGCGTCCCGGGCGACTTCGTCGAGGCGCCCTCGCAGATGCTGGAGAACTGGACGTACGACAAGAGCGTCCTGGACACCTTCGCCGCGGACTACCGCGACCCGACGAAGAAGGTGCCGGCGGAGATCCTGGGCCGCCTGCAGGAGGTGCGCCTGGCGACGATCGGCGTCTTCTACCGGCGCCAGCTCTCGTTCGCGCTGCTCGACCTGCGGCTCCACGGGCCGCGGGCGGCCGGCGCGCCGGTCGACAGCCAGACGGAGAGCAACAGGGTCATCGGCAACGTCTTCTTCCCCCTGCCCGACGACACGGCCTTCGTGGCCTACTTCGGGCACCTCGTGGGCTACGACGCCGGCTACTACGGCTACGCCTGGGCGGACTCGATCGCGGCCGACATGGCCACCGTGTTCAAGGCCGCCCCTGACGGGTTCCTCGACCGGGGCGCAGGCATGCGGATGCGCCAGGAGATCTACTCGCAGGGCGATTCGCGCGACGTGAGCGCCTCGATCGAGGACTTCCTCGGCCGGCCGCGCTCGATCGGGCCGTTCCTGAAGAAGCTCGGGATCCAGTAGCGGCGCGCGCGTCGGGCGGGCGGGCGCCCCGGCGGCCCGCCCCACCCCGACCTAGCCTTTCGGCGTGGCCGGGTTCTCGACCACGCCCTTCGTGAGCCACTTCTCGAGCACGGCCGCGATGATGCAGCCCGCGAGGGCGTAGGCCCCGAGGATGAGCCACATGGCCTCGGGCCGGTGCCAGTAGTCGAGCTGGTGGGCGACCATCGCCTGCTGCAGCGGGACGGAGGCCCCGTTGACCACGACCTTCTCGGGCGACCAGCGCTCCAGGAGGTGCCCGGAGAGCGCGCTCACGAGCGTCTTCGCGAGGAACCAGGGAAGCAGCGACAGGCCAAGGTAGGCGCCCTCCTGGCCCTTGGGCGCAATGGCCGCCGTATATTCGTAGAGCTTCGGAGACCAGACCACCTCGCCGATCGTGACCAGCACCATGCAGAGGAGCGCCATGACATAGTGGGCGTTGCCAATGCTCATCCCGTAGACGGTCCAGGGCAGCGCCATGGGCATGAGGGCGATGGACGAGATCATGGCGCCGTAGACGAGCATCTTGAACACCGGCCAGCGGTTCGCGAACGGGATGAAGAAGATGAGCCCGATCACGATCCCGATCGGGTTGA
>CAYQOH010000512.1:0-1549 GCA_964419075.1 uncultured Opitutaceae bacterium
GGGACGGGCGTGCCCCGGCTCGACGCGATGCTCGGCGGGCGGGGCTTCTTCCGCGGCAGCAGCGTCCTGATGACGGGCACGCCGGGAACCGGCAAGACCATCGTCGCCGCCAACATCGCAAGCGCCGCCTGCAAGCGCGGGGAGCGGGCGCTCTTCTTCTCGTTCGAGGAATCGCCGAGCCAGATCATCCGCAACATGCAGTCCATCGGCCTTCACCTGGAGCCGTTCGTGAGGAAGGGCCTGCTGAGGTTCCACTCGGCGCGGCCCTCGCTCTACGGCCTGGAGATGCACCTGGCGACCATGTTCAAGGAAATCGCCGCGTTCCTGCCGCAGGTCGTCATCGTGGACCCCGTCACGAGCCTCATGGACTCGGGCACGCCCTCCGAATGCCGGGCCATGGTGACGCGGCTCGTCGACTACCTGAAGGCCAGGCAAGTCACCACCATCTTCACCAGCCTGACCCAGGGCGGCCACGCGCTGCAGCAGAGCGAGGCCTCCATGTCCTCGCTCATGGACTCCTGGCTCCTGCTGCAGGACCTCGAGGGCAACGGCGAGCGCAACCGCGTGCTCTACGTGCTCAAGGCGCGCGGCATGGCGCACTCGAACCAGGTCCGCGAGTTCCTGATATCGAAGAACGGCGTCGACCTCGTGGACGCCTATATCGGCGCCAGCGGCGTCCTTACCGGCTCGGCCCGGGCCGCGCAGGAGGCGCTCGAGAAGGCCACGGCGCTGGCCAACCTCCAGGAGGCCGCCCGCCGCAAGCGCGAACTCGGGCACAAGCAAGAGGTGCTGGAACGCCAGATCAGCGGACTGCGCTCCGACTACGAAACCGAGGCCGTGGAATTGCGGCGCATCGACCAGCAGGTCGGGACGAGGACCCTCGTCCTGACCACGGAACGGGCGGCGTCAGGGCGGCTGCGCCAGGCGGACGCCCACGCGTCCCACGGGACGCGGGACAAACCCAAGCTCGGGAACGGACGGCCATGAAGAAGCACAAGACGGCGAAGCGGCATTCGAAGATCTGGCAGCTGCTCCTCTACGTGATCGACCAGACACCCAAATCGCAGACCGCGTTCCTCAACCTGAAGCGGGTCTGCGAGACGCATCTCAAGGGCCGCTACCGCATCACGGTGATCGACCTGGAGAAGCATCCCCAGTTGGCCAAAGGGGCCCAGATCCTGGCCATCCCCACGGTCGTACGCAGGCTGCCGAGCCCGGTGCGCACGATCATCGGCAACCTTTCCGACACGGAACGCCTGCTCGTCGGCCTTGATCTGCGCGCCTCCGGTTGATCGGTAGGTACCCCTGCACCTCCCCAAAAAAAGACACTCCGCAAAGGCTTTCGAGAAGACCCTGTCCGCCACGGGCGACGGTAAGCACCTCCTTCGACTCTACGTGGCGGGGGCCACGGCCCGCTCGCGAAGCGCGCTGCGGCGGGTCTACGAGATCTGCGAGACGGAATTGAAGGGCAACTACGAGCTGGAGGTGGTCGACGTCTACCAGCAGCCCGAGCTGACGCGCGAGAACCAGATCGTGGCGACCCCGACGC
>CAYQOH010000513.1:0-1548 GCA_964419075.1 uncultured Opitutaceae bacterium
CGCCGGCTCTCCGCGAGCCTGTCGGGGGCCGTCGCCCCGAGTTCGAAGAAGCAGATCGGCACCTTCTCCACCGTGCGGCCGTACTGGCTGAAATCCTCGCTCGCCATGAGCGGCTCGACCGTCGCCACGCGGTCGGCCCCGAGCCAGCCCGTCACGGCGGCACGCACGCGCCGCGTGAGCGCCGGGTCGTTGTAGATGGAATCGGCCGAGGAGCCGACGACCGTGACGACCGGCATGAGGTCCTCGGGGATTCCCGCCGCCATCGCCTCGCCGCGGCAGATGCGCCGGATCGAGGCGACCAGGTGCGCGCGGACGTCGTCCGAGTAGGAGCGCAGCGTAAGCTGGAGCTTCACGCTGTCCGGAATGATGTTGTTCTTGGTCCCGCCGTGGATGGTCCCAACCGTGACCACCGCGCGCTCGCCGGGGTGGATCTCGCGGCTGACGATCGTCTGGAGGGCGAGCACGATCTGCGAGGCGAGGACGATCGGGTCCTTCGTGTTCTCGGGCATCGCCCCGTGGCCCCCGATGCCGCGCACCGTGATGTCGACCGAGTCCGCGTTGGAGCTGAAGTTCCCCTCGGAGAAGCCGACCGACCCGGCCGCTAGCAGCGGCTCGTCGTGGAGCCCGATGGCGAAGTCCGGTCTTGGGAACTTGCGGTAGAGGCCAGCCGCCAGCAGGTTGCGGGCTCCGACGATCATTTCCTCGGCGGGCTGGCCGACGAGGACCACGGTGCCGCTCCACGTGTCCTTGAACCCGGAGAGCATGCGGGCCGTGCCCACGAGAACCGTCATGTGGACGTCGTGGCCGCAGGCGTGCATCACGGGCACCTCGGTCCCGGACAGGTTCAGGGCGCGCACCGTGCTCGCGTAGGCAAGCCCCGTCTCCTCCTTCACGGGCAGGGCGTCCATGTCGGTGCGGATGAGGAGCGTGGGGCCCGGACCGTTGCGGAGCACGCCGACAACACCCGTCCCGCCGAACTTCTCGGTGACCTCGAAGCCGGCTGCGCGCAGCTCCGCGGCCACCTTGGCCGAGGTCTTCTCCTCCATGAGCGAGAGCTCGGGATGGGCGTGCAGGTCCCGGTACAGGCTTTCAAGCGAGGGGTAGTCCGCGGCGATCCGGGCCTCCACGACCCCGGAGAGCTCCGGGGCGGACCGGAGCTGCGGCACAAGAAGCGCGAGCGTTGCAACGAGAACGGGGCCCAGGGTACGGGTTGTCATACCCGAGAAACAACCCCGAGGGCCCCGCAGATCAAGAACATCGCTTCGACCCGGAGCACATTCCCGCCCGTCCGACCCGGGAGGCTCCGGGCCCCGGGGCGGGAAACCGCCGCCCGAGTCCACGAACATCGCCTCGTTTGTCTGGAGGAGCCCGTGGGCGAGGTTTCAGGCCCCGCGCCGAATCTGACAATTCCAGTTGATAAGCCCGGGCACCCGCTTACGTTCTGCGCATCCTCGTTTAGGAGAGCCCGGGGTCCCGGGCTGAGATGGCGGCAACCTCCGCTGCCAAATCCTTCGAACCTGATGCGTCTCACCGCGCCGTAGGGAAAAC
>CAYQOH010000514.1:0-1547 GCA_964419075.1 uncultured Opitutaceae bacterium
TCGTAGGTCATCCGGTCGCGGTGGGCCAGGTTGAGGTCCGCGAGCGTCACGTCCCGGTCGTCCTCGACGATCAGGTCGTCCCGCTTCACGGGGTTACCGAACCTCAGGTCGTCGAGCGCGAAGGCGTGGGTCTGGTAGTCGAACCAGTCAAAGGCGATCTGGATCGAATCGTGGAGGCGCGACAGCCACATCGTTTCGCGCACGAGGAGCCGCCTCCAGACCTTGGGCTGGGTGCCGGCGATCACCAGCCGCAGGCAAAGGATCCTCGCCGCGGGCTTCTTGACCCCGGATCCCCTTCCCTCGTGTAGCGAAATCATTGCTCAGGGTCCTATGGGGGCGCTGGCCCGCGCGCAAAACGAAACGGGTGCCCGGCGCCGGGGCGCCGCCCGCCGGGAGGCGCTTCGGCCGGCGCGGGGCACTCAGCGGTCCGCCACGCGCCGGTCGCCGCTCGGGAGCGTGATGATCTTCAGCCCCGGCTGCGGCGCGGCGGCCGCGGGCGACGCCGCGCCGAGCTCCACCCGCGAGAACACCGCCGTCTCAAAGGCCTTGTCATCGTGCGCGGAGACGGCAAGGCCGACATAGAACGGGTCGCTGACGCGCAGCGTGAACGAGGCCCCCGACGGATGCGGTTCCTCGCCGCCGCTCGCCACCGACAGGTAGACGGTGTCCCCGATCTTGTCCAGGCGCACGCGCCTCGGCGCCGCCACGTTGCTCTGGATCTCCCGGGTCGTGCCGCCCTGCTCCTCCCGGAACTGAAGCGAGGTGAGGCCGTCGCCGTGCCGTGCCACGTCGACGTAGGCCGACCCCGGGTCGAGGTTCTGGCGGATGACCAGGCAGGCCTTGCGGTGCGCCTGGGCGCTCGCACCGGAGAACTCGATGTCGGCCGCAATCGAGAGGTCGCCGGAAACCTTCTTCCAGACGAAGTGCATCGCGTCCTCCTTGAACCACATGTTCGCGCCGCTCGCCCCCACCGTGTAGGTGCCGCCGGTCGCGTCGAAGACACAGGTGCCGGGCTTGCTGACGACGCCGATGTCGCCCTGGTCATTGAAGATCCCGGGATCGCCCTCGGCCTTCGCTGGCGCGAGGGCGCAGAGAAACGCACCCGCGTAAAGAATCCTGAACGGAATGGAATGCATGGGGGGGGCGAGGGAGCACAACACCCCGGCGTAGCCAAAGGAAGCCGAATTGGGCGCCCTGCATTAGCCCGTGCCGGCCGCCAGGCCTTCGGGGGTTATAAAAAAGGTGGTAATATTACGTAGTCCGGCCGGATTTCACGAGTGCCGCGCCGCGCCCAAATTGTTATAAGTAATTTATAGTAAATATGTAAACAAATTATTTATTCCGAACGTCCGCCCCTCACGATTTGCCCTTTTTTTCAGAAAGATTGAATCCTTACGCAAATCCCCTACGTCTTACCCCGTCTGTTATGTCAGAAGTCAGAGTGCTACATCATCCAACAAATACAAAAATATGAACTCACTGAAGACAGTTCGCTCCTCCAAGGGCTTCACCCTTGTCGAAATCATGATCGTCGTCGTCATCATCGG
>CAYQOH010000515.1:0-1534 GCA_964419075.1 uncultured Opitutaceae bacterium
TCGCTGTACAGGTGGTCGATCCGGCTCGTGTTGAAGGTGGACGCCCTGCGGATGATCCCGTGCACCTCGTAGCCCTTTTCGAGCAGGAGCTCCGCGAGATAGGAGCCGTCCTGGCCCGTGATGCCGGTGATGAGGGCTTTCTTCATGGACTGTTGAGTAAAGGGGATGCGCCACCCGTCGGGCAAGCCCGCAGACGGCGGGCCGCGGCGCCCGGTCACGCCGACAGGCGGGCGCAGGCCTGGGCGAGCTTCGCCATGAGCGCCTCCACGGACTTCTGCACGCGCGCCTCGACGAGGCGCCCGTCGGCACCGAACCCCCGGGCGGCGTTGGGAAGGAAGCACTGCCCGGGCACGACGTCGCAGCCCAGCTTCAGGAGGAGCTGCTGCGCCATCTGGAGCGACCGGACGCCGCCGAGGGCCCCCGGCGAGGCCGAGATGACGGCGGCGGCCTTGCCCTCGAACGGGTTCGCGTCGGCGCGGCTGCACCAGTCGATCGTGTTCTTCAGGAGCGGCGTCACCATCGAGTTGTACTCAGGGGACGCGACGAGGAGGCCCTGGTGCGCGCCGATCAGCTCGATCAGCCTCACGGCGTTCGCCGGCAGGCCCTGCGCGTCCTCCAGGTCCCCGTGGTAGAGGGGCAGGCTGAGCTCGTTCAGGTCCGCCACGGTGACCTCGCTGCCGGCCCCCCGCAGGGCCTCGACCGCGACGGCGAGGAACTTGCGGTTGAGCGACTCGCGCCGCGCGCTGCCGGCGAAAGCAAGGATGGTGGCGGGGGAGGCCATGGGCGGCTCCGGGGCCTAGCCGAGCGCCTTGAGCAGGCGCTCGAGCTCGGCCCGCTTGGCCCGCTGGTCCTCGAGCTGCTTGCGCGCGCCGTCGAGCACCGGCGCCGGCGCCTTGCTGACGAAGGCGGGGTTCGCGAGCCGGGCCTCGGTGGCGGCCGTGTGCTTGGCGAGGGCCTCGATCTCGCGCGTGATGCGGGCCTTCTCCGCCGCGGCGTCGACGGTGCTCGCCAGGTCGAGGTAGAGGGTCCCTAGCGCCGTCACCGAGGCGGGCGCCCCGTCGACCTCCTCGCGGCGGGCGATGGCCGCGGCGCCGGCCATGCGCGTCAGCTTCGCGTGGTTCGCCTCGACGGTCGCCCACGCGGCGTCGCTGGCGATCAGGAGGAAGTTCACGTCCCGGCGGCCGGCCTGGCCGTGCTCGGCCTTCAGCGCGCGCGCCTGGTTGACAAAGAGCTTCATCCGCTCCACGGAGGCGGCCTGCTCGCGGTCGGGCTTCGCCCCGAGGACCCCCAGGGCGGCGGCGCAGCGCGAGGCGTCCTCGAGGACGCCGTCCAGGATCGACCCGCCGCGCGGCCCCGAATACCCGAGGAGCGACCAGAGCTCCTCCGTGATGAACGGGATGACGGGGTGGAGAAGCAGGAGGGTCTGGCGGAGCACCAGGTCCTGGATCGCCAGGCAGTTCGCCCGCGTGTCCTCCGCCTGGAGCTTCGTCTTCGACACCTCGACGTACCAGTCGCAGAAGTCGTTCCAGAAGAA
>CAYQOH010000516.1:0-1528 GCA_964419075.1 uncultured Opitutaceae bacterium
CCTTGGTGAGGGTCGCCATCACCCCGCCCGCGCCCGCTCGGCACAGGTGCGCGACGATCGCCTCCAGGTCCTTCATGGAGGGATGGATTACCGGGCGGGCGCCGCCATTACGACCAAGAAAGGTCCGTCCTTGAGATCGGCAGCTGGCGCACGCGCTTGCCGGTGGCCGCGAAGATCGCGTTGCACACGGCGGGCGCCAGCGGGGGGAGGGCGGGCTCGCCCAGTCCGGTCGGCGGGTAGTCGGTCTTGACGAAGTGGATCTCGATCGAGCGCGGAGCGTCCGCGATCCGCAGCATCGGGTACTCGTGGAAGTTGGACTGGACGACGCGGCCCTGCCGGATGTCGAGCTCCTGCCGCCAGGCTGCGCTCAGGCCGTCCGTGATGGAGCCCTGGACCTGGTTCTCGGCTCCGCTCAGGTTGACGATCTGCGAGCCGACGTCGACGGCGGCGACGACGCGGTCGACCCGCAGCTCGCCCGCGGGCGTGACCGTCACCTCAGCCACCTCGGCGATGTAGCCCTGATGGCTGAAGAAGTACCCGAGTCCCAGGCCCCTGCCGCGGGGCAGGGCCCTTCCCCAGCCGGACTTCTCGGCCACCTGGCGCAGGACGTTGCGCATGCGCGCCGCGTTGTAGGGGCGGCCCCTGGGGCCGGTGCCCGGAACCGTGTCCCGGGTGCCCAGGAGCGCCAGGTTGAACTCGACGGGGTCCCTGCCGGCGGCGTGCGCAAGCTCGTCCAGGAAGCTGCAGATCACCCAGGCGTACGTGCAGCTGCCCGGCGCGCGCCACGGGCCCTGGGGCACGCCGTTGTCGAGCGTGCTGCTGAGGAGCGCGTAGTTCGGCACGAAGCGCGCGGGGTACTCGTCGGCGCCCGTGTTGGAGCCGAAGGAGACATGGTGGCTGCGCAACGCGCTCAGCGACCCCTGCGGGTCCACGGCGCCCTTGAGGAAGTGGAACCCTCCCGGCCTGTAGTGGTCGTGCTGGAGGTCGTCCGCGCGGTCCCAGAGGAGCTTCACCGGGACGCCGAGGCGCTGCGAGATCGCGGCCGCCTCAGCGACCGGGTCGGAGTCGAGCCTCCTGCCGAACCCGCCGCCGATGCGGGTGATGTTGACCGTCACGTTCTCGGGGGCGAACCCGAGCACCTGCGCGGCGAGCGAGCGGGCGCCGTCGGGGTTCTGGGTCGGGGCCCAGATCTCGGCCTTGTCCCCCTGCACGTGCACGAGGCAGTTCTGGGGCTCCAGGTTCGCGTGGGAGATGAAGGGGTACGCGTAGGCGGCCTCGAGAACATGGGCCGCGCCCGCAAACGCCTTG
The DNA here is from genome assembly GCA_964419075.1 of uncultured Opitutaceae bacterium. Classification (GTDB taxonomy): domain Bacteria; phylum Verrucomicrobiota; class Verrucomicrobiia; order Opitutales; family Opitutaceae; genus Palsa-1447. Next base: position 1,309 of record CAYQOH010000516.1, read on the forward strand.
TCGACGTCCCCGTCCGTGCGGTCCTGGGAGACCCCGGGCGACCCGGCCGGAGCGGCCGCGAGCTCGCGGGCCTGGCGGGCGAAGTCGTCCCAGCTGCTGTTCGGCAGCCGGCCCGCCTCCCAGTTGACCTTCAGCTCGTTGCGGGCGCTCAACGCGGCCCACGTGGAGGTGGCGACGATGGCGACCCCCGGCACGAGGCCCGTCAGCTGGCCCGCGGGCA
>CAYQOH010000517.1:0-1518 GCA_964419075.1 uncultured Opitutaceae bacterium
ATGCACTTGCCCTCGACGCCGGACTTGCGGACGCCGTGGAGCCGCGAGAGCTTGAGCATCGCCTCGTCGGCCTCCGCCCCGCTGTTGCAGAAGAAGACGCGGCCGGGGCCGGCGTACCCCACGAGCCGGCGCGCGAGCTCGCCCTGGTTCGGGTGGCGGAAGAGGTTGCTCGTGTGGATGAGCTCGGCCGCCTGCCGCTGGACCGCGGCCACCCAGCGCGGGTGGCAGTGCCCGAGGGAGGTGACGGCGATCCCGGACGAGAAGTCGAGGTAGGCCCTACCCTGGTCGTCCCACACGCTGCTCCCGCTCCCGCGGACCAGCGTCACCGGGGCCCGCGGGTAGTTGCGCAGCACGTAGGCGTCGTACAGCTCGGCCGCGCTCGAGCGGATGAGGGAGGGCGACTCAGCCATGGATGATCTCGGTGCCGATGCCCTTGTCCGTGAAGATCTCGAGGAGCAGGCTGTGCGGCAGGCGCCCGTCGATCAGGTGGACCCGCTGGACCCCCTCCTCGAGCGCCCGCACGGCGCTCGCCACCTTCGGGCGCATGCCCTTGTCGATCACGCCCGACTTCCTCAGGTCGTCGACCTGGCTGATCTTTAGGGTCGAGACGAGCGACTCGGGGTCGGGCGGCGCCGAGAGGAGCCCGGGGACGTCGCTCATGTAGAAGAGCCTGCGGGCCCTGAGCGCGCTGGCCACCCGCCCCGCGACGACGTCGGCGTTCACGTTGTAGGGCTTGCCGTCGTAGCCCTCGGCGACCGGGGAGATGACCGGGACGAAGCCGTCGGCGATCTCCTTCTTGATGAGCTTCACCTTCACCTCCGTCACCTCGCCCACGAACCCGAGGTCGATCGCCTCGCCCTCCTCGTCCCTCTCGAGCTTCTGGCACACGAGCACCGTGTCGCCGGGAAGCCCCTTGGGCTTGGCCTTGGCGGCCGCCAGCGCCTCGCAGACGTCGCGGTTCACGGTCTCGTCGAGCGTCTTCTTCACGATCGCTATCGTCGCCTCGTCCGTGACGCGCAGCCCCTTCACGAACGACGCCTTGAGTCCCGACGCCTCCATGGCCCTCGTGATCGCCTTGCCGCCGCCGTGCACCACGACGACGTTGATCCCCACCGCCGACAGGAAGGCGATGTCGTTGCTCACGCTCGTCCGGACCGTGGGGTCGGGGTCGTCCATGAAGCTGCCCCCGTACTTGACGACAAAGGTCGACCCCCGGAAGTCCTGGATGTACGGCAGCGCCTCGAGAAGGACCTTCGCCTTCGCGGTAACCTCGGCAACGTTCATCGACGCGCTCACGGGACCCGCGCGCGGGGCGGGTGACTGAAGGAGGTCCGGTTGGTGTGCACGAGGGTCATTGATGCGGTCACATGATGCTTACAACAGCGTGGCCTTGCATTTCCACAACAATTTGCGGCGCGCCGCGAAAAAAATCTGCTTCACACCGGGGCTTTGCGGCCACACTGCTCGATCCATGTCCAGCACACAGACGACCTTCGCCGACCGCGCCTCGCACCGCGC
>CAYQOH010000518.1:0-1517 GCA_964419075.1 uncultured Opitutaceae bacterium
TGAAATCCGGCCTCATCCCGTATTTCAGGATGAATCGCTCCTCAAACCGGTTCGCTCTGGCTTGGGTTCCGGAGTCCAGCTTGAACTCTGCCGCCATGACCCCGGTGGCCGCCGCGCCCGCGGCCGCCACAAAGTCCGGTGAGTCAATCGAGCAGGGTCCGGCCAGCGTGCCGCCGTAGCCCGCGCGGCGAAGGGCGGCGACCACCGCCCCGGCCTGCGGGGGCGGCAGCCAGACGAGCACCCCGCCCGGAGCCGCGGCGACAACAAGCCGCGTAATTGAGGTCATGTCCGAGCCGGGTGCATCCGCCTCAAGCGCGCGACCCAGCCGGACCCGGGTCGAGCGGACGGCCTTCGCGAGATCGTGGCGGATCGCGCGCCCCGGGTGCCCCGGAGGCACAATCGCCCACCAATCCGGCGACCCGGGGTCGAGCTTCCGTGCGGCAAACAAGGCCTCGATCTCGAGGTCGGCCCGCGGGACGACGCAAACCGCCCACGGGACTCCCGTCTCCATGACCGACGAGTCCGAGCTGAGGCTGGCAACGGGCACCCTCATCCGGCCCGACACCTGCAGGACGAGGTGGTTGGCGGCCCCGTCCGAAGGCGCGATGATGGCGTCGACATGCTTCTCGCCGACCAGGACGACGGCGTCGTTGCCGGCGGATCCCCACTGACCGGCCTCGCTTCGCACCTCGAGCGTTACCGCAGTTCCCGGCGCCTCGTTCGCGTCGGCAACGGCCAGGCGGGCCCCCCGCAGGATGCCGGGCGAATCCGCTCCGTCGGAGGGTGCGATGATCCCCAGCCTGAGCTGGCGCGGCCCCGCGCCGCAGGCGAGCGGCGCAAGGAGCAGCCACGCCGCCACGCGCAGTCCAGCCCCTGGTGGTCGTCTATGCACGATCGACACGGTCACGGTGATTCAGCACCGTGCGGCCGACCGTGAACGCGTCAAGCATCGGCTCAGCACGCCGGGCGCTCGGCGAATACCAGGCGCCTGGGTATCGGGCCTCAAGGGGAGCTGGTCAGCTTGCCGGCGCTGGAAGGCGGCGTGAATTCGGCCTGGGGCTCAACGACGCGGCGGCCGCCCTCGTAGCGCACGATGCGCACCGGCGCCGTGTTGGAGCCCGTCCCGTCAAACCTCATCCACCCGGTGACACCTTGGTAGTAGTCCAGATTGTACACTTCGTCGCGTATACGCCACCGGTTGGGCCCAGCGATGCGGATCGCATGAAGGAGGATCTGGGAGCCGTCGTAGGCATAGGCGGCGTAGGCGTCGGGCTCGTGGCCCCAGCGCTTCTTGAATCGGGCTTTGAATTCGGTCCAGAGCGGGTCCTGGCGGTCGGGATCCGAATAGAACGTGAAGGTCGTGCCCTCCGCCGCATCGCCCGCATTCTTCAGGAATCCGTCCTCCATCAGGAGGTCCGTTCCGAAAAAGCGCGCCTTCACGCCGGCCTGGCGCAATTGCTTGGCGAATCGGCCTATGTCGGTTGGCTCGCCAAGGAAGAAGATCGCATCCGGCTGCG
>CAYQOH010000519.1:0-1515 GCA_964419075.1 uncultured Opitutaceae bacterium
CGCCCTGCGGGTCCACGACGAGGAAGCGCCGGTCGCCGACGGCGCCCAGGGCGTCGACCCCGGCCGACGGGACGGCCACGCCGCGGAGCGACTTCACCGGGTAGATGTTCAGCGCGGCCAGATGCATCCGTGCGGCCCGTCAGGCCCGCTTCGTGACCTCGCGCACCTCGAGTTCCACCCGCTCCGGGCCCTCAAGCTCCTTGGTCCCCTTGGCGCCGAGTTCGGCGAACCGGCGCGTCACCGGGAGCAGCGTCTGCTCGAACGATCCAATCGCGGCGTTGAAGTGCTTGACCGCCGCCGAGAGCCCCTTCGCCGCGCTTCCCAGGTGGTCCGAGACGCCGGCGATCCGGTCGTAGAGCGTGCGGCCGAGCTCGCTCAGCTCGGCGGCGCTCCTGGAGACGGCCTCCTGGCGCCAGCCGTAGGCCGCCGCCTTCAGGAGCGCGACCAGCGTCATCGGGGTGGCCAGCAGCACGCGCCGGCTGATCGCGCGGTCCATGATCGACGGGTCGGACTCGATCGCCGCAGAGAGGAACGAGTCCCCCGGCAGGAAGAGGACGACGTACTCGGGCGAGGGCTGGATCTTCGCCCAGTACTCGCGGCTCGCGAGCGCCTCGACGTGCCCGCGGACCTTCGCCGCGTGCTCCCTGAGCTTCTCCAGCCTGCGCTCCGGGTCCGGCTCGGCGGCGGCCTCGCGGTAGGCGTCCGTGGGCGCCTTCGCGTCCACGACGATCTTCTGGCCGCCGGGAAGCGACACCACAAGGTCCGGCCGGCTGCGGCCCTCCTCGTCGTTGTACACCTTCTGCTCCGTAAAGTCGCAGTGCTCGGTCATCCCGGCCAGCTCCACGACGCGCCTCAGCTGGACCTCCCCCCAGGTGCCGGCGGTGCGGGTCGTGCTGAGCGCCGTGGAGAGCTTGGTGGTCTCCGCGTGCATGCGCAGCTGGGCCGAGCTCAGCGACTCGAGCTGGCGGCCCAGCTCGCCGTACGCGCGCTCGCGGCGCTGCTCGAGCTCGTTGATCTTGGCGTCGACCTTCTCCAGGGAGTCCCGCAGCGGCTTTACGAGCGCGTCGATCGCCTGCTGGCGGCTCGCGAGGTCGCCCGCCGACTTGTCGCGCAGCTGCGAGAACGACTGCTCGGCGAGCTTGAGAAAATCGTCGCGGTTCGCGCGCAGCGCCGTCGCGGAGAGCTCGGCGAACTCCCCCTTGAGCCGCTCGTGCGCCGACCGGAGCTCGGCCACGCGGGCCTCGGCGCCGGCCCGCTCGGCCGCGAGCTCGGCCCTGAGCCGGGCCCCCGACTCCGCGAGCTCGGCCCTCGCGCCGCGCTCCGACGCGAGCTCGGCGGCGAGCCTCGCGTTGTCGGCCTCTCCGGCCTTCAGGCGCTCGGCGGCGGCGGCCCCGCGGCTCCGGAGAAAAAGCCACGCGGCCGCGGCGCCGGCGGCGAAGACAAGAAGTGCATAGGTAAGGGTCACGCAAGGATGTTTGACAGTCGAAGGGTCCGCCTGCAAACACACATCATGTT